>JAMLGR010000001.1 GCA_023957775.1 Fimbriimonadaceae bacterium
GATGTTGTGAGCGAACTCGTGGATCAGGATGCACTCCTTCTCGTAGGGGTCGCCAACCAGACCCAGCAGGTTCTCCTCGGCGACGGAGCAGTAGGGGTCGGTCTCGCTCCCTCCCAAGCCCCGGGCCCGAGCGTCCCAGAAGTCCTTGCTCGAAAGAGCCTCGAAGCCGCGCATCTTTTCCTTGCCCAGCCACGCGAACTCGGGAAGGTCCGTCGTAAACTCGTCGTGCGCCATCACGCACATGCGCGCGCCGCTCTTGATCATTGCCTCGCGAACGTCGGGGCGGTTCGCGAGCATCAAGTCCACGAGATAGGCCGCCTCCTTGAGCGCGTAGGGATTGACCTTGGGGGAGGCGACGATTGGGAAACCGTGAGCGTGGACCACCCGCGTGTAGAAGGGGGGAATGCCGTCATGGCCGTCAGGCTGGTAGCGGAAGCACTGGACCCGGACCTCGCTCGTGACGGTGGCCACCGTTTCGCCACCGCCGACGAGGGCAAAGCGGTGCCCGACGGTGGTGTTGAGGATCGTCTGGCCGCCTGGCGGCACGTCGCCTCTCTGGACGCGCTCAGTCTCTGACTTCAGCCAGAAGACGGTCAGGGGAACGTTGCCCGCGTTCTGGATCTGCAGACGCGCGCGAGGCGCGGCGGGTTGGGCCATCGTTGCGGCGGGCACCAGACAGACGACGAGAAGTAGGGCTCTGATGGTGGTCATGGGTTCCCCCGCGTGGGCTCTTGCTTGCAGTATAGGCCTGCGAGGGCGGCAGGTACCCTGAAGCGGTGAAGCGCCCAACGAAATCCGAGATCAAATCCGCCATCGCAAAGCTCAACGCGAAGGAAGCCTTCTCCACGGGCGCCGTCGAGTCCAAGAAAGCGCCCTTCGCCGCCTCCAGGAACACGGAGCGAAAGACCAAGAACGGCTACTAACCCCCAAGGACGAAGGACCAAGAACCAAACCCGCCGTGGCAGACATCGAACGCCTCATCATCACGCATCGCGACGCCATCTACCGGCAGATGCTTCGCGTGTGCGGCAACCACGACGACGCCGAGGACGCGCTGGCCACGGCGATCCTCTCGGCCCTCAAGGCGTCCGAGCAGCTCCGCGATCCTTCGAGCTTCCAGGGTTGGCTTGCCATGATCGGCCGACGTGCCTGCGCGCGGCTGAAGGGCCGTATGAAGGAGTCGAAGTTCGCCTCGCTGGAGGCCTTGCAAGCCCTGGGCTTCGAGGCGTCGAATGGGGCGCCGGGCCCGGACGAGGCGGGCGAACTCGCCGAGCTCCAGAATTGCGTCAGGGAAGCGATCGCCGGCGTTCCGGAGCTGTACCGGGAGGTCTATGTGCGCCGCGAGATCCTCGGCGAGCCCGCGGCGGAAGTGGCGGCGTCGATGGACCTCAGCGTGCCCGCGCTCAAGTCGAGGCTCCACCGCGCCAGGCAGATGGTCCGAGCCGCGCTTGACGACGGGCTCGGATGTCCGGAAGCCTCCGTGTGAGGCCGTCGGCTCAAGCGTCAGCCCTCCCTTTCTCCCACTTGCTTGCCGAAAGGAAGTAGAGCACCGGCACGGTGAGGCGCGAGAGCAGCGTCGAGGCGATTTCGCCCGCCATCAGCGCGATGGCCAAACCCTGGAAGATCGGGTCGAACAAGATCACGAACGAGCCGACGATCACCGCCGCCGCCGTCAGGAGCATCGGGCGAAATCGGATCGCGCCTGCGTCGATCACCGCCTGCTCCAGCGACGAACCCTGTCGCCTGCGCAGCTCGACGAAGTCGACGAGGATGATCGAGTTGCGAACGATGATCCCCGCTCCGGCGATGAACCCGATCATCGACGTCGCCGTGAAAAACGCTCCCATCAACGCGTGGGCGGGAAGGATGCCGACCAGCGTGAGGGGGATCGGCGCCATGATCACGACAGGCGTCTTGAAGTCCTGGAACCACGCCACCACAAGGATGTAGATCAGGACGAGGACGACCGCGAAGGCCAGTCCCAGGTCGCGGAACACCTCGTAGGTGATGTGCCACTCGCCGTCCCACTTCATCGCAGGGTGATCCGTGGTCTCGGGCAGGTGCGTGGACAGGACGTTGAGGCGCACGTCGTCCGGAAGCTCCATCTTGTCGAGTTCCTGGTTCATCTTCAGGATCGCGTAGACGGGACTCTCCTGCCGACCGACCACGTCCCCGGTGATGTAGATGACGGGCAAGAGATTCTTGTGGTAGATGCTCTTGTCGGTCTTCACCTCGCGGATCGTGGTGAGATCGCTCAGGGGAATCATCGCCCCGCTCGAACTTCGCACTTGGAGCTGCTCGAGCTGGTCCAGACCGCTGCGTTGCGAGCGAGGGAGTCGCGCCATGATCGGTACGTCTTCCCGGGACCCCTCGTCGTGGAAGAGCCCGACCGCCTGGCCCGAGAGCGCAGCGGCGAGGTTGTCGTTGATCGCCTGCACGCTCACTCCTGCGAGCGCGGCCTTCTCCTTGTCCACCTCGAACCGGAACGTGGTCTGGTCGTCGTCCATGTACCAGTCGACATCAGAGACGCCGTCGGTCGTGCTGAAGATCTGCTTCACTTTGCTCGCCACGTCGCGTCGGGTTTCCTCGTTGGGGCCGTAGACCTCGGCGACGAGGGTCTCGAGCACCGGCGGCCCCGGCGGCACCTCCGCGACTTTGATGCGTGCGCCGTAGCGGGAGGCGATGCGGGTGAGATCCGCGCGGATGCGCTTCACGATGTCGTGGCTTTGCGCCTTGCGCTCGCCCTTGTTGGTGAGGTTGACCTGGATGTCGGCTTGGTAGCTCGCGCTGCGCATGAAGTAGTGCCGGACCAGACCGTTGAAGTTGTAGGGGCTCGCGGCTCCGATGTAGATCTGGTAGTCCGTGACCTCCGGCACCTTCGCGCCGTAGTCGGCGAGCGTGCGTGCGACCGCAGCCGTCTGCTCGAGGGTCGTGCCCGTCGGCATGTCCACGATCACTTGGAACTCGTTCTTGTTGTCGAACGGGAGCATCTTGACCGTCACGGCCTTGATGGCGACCAGCGACATCGCGCCCACCAGAAGCAGCGCGATGATCGAGAAGAAGAGCGTGCGGACCTTCCACGAGCGGAGGAGCGGCGTCATGATCCGGCGGTACATCCGGGTGAGGACATCTTCGGGGCCCTCCTCGTCGTGCCCGTGTTTGCCCTTGCCGCCGTTCTTGAGGATGCGCACGGCCGCCCAGGGCGTGACGATGAAGGCGATGAGCAGCGAGAAGATCATCGCGGCGGATGCGCCGACGGGGATTGGGCGCATGTAGGGGCCCATGAGGCCGCCGACGAAGGCCATGGGGAGGATGGCGGCGATGACGGCGAATGTCGCGAGAATCGTGGGGTTGCCCACCTCGTCCACGGCGAGGATCGCGGTCTTCACCACGCCTTGCTCCTTGGCGCTGGGCATGCGGAGGTGGCGCACGATGTTTTCGACCACCACAATGGCGTCGTCCACGAGAATGCCGATCGAGAAGATGAGCGCGAAGAGGGTGATCCGGTTGAGCGTGAATCCGTAGAGGTAGAAGACCAGCAGCGTCAGGGCGAGCGTGACCGGGATGGCCGTGAGCACGACGATCGACTCGCGCCGACCGAGCACGAGGGCGATGAGGATGGTCACGGAGACCACGGCGATGGCCATGTGGAAGAGCAGTTCGCCCGATTTTTCGGCCGAGGTCTCGCCGTAGTTGCGGGTGACCGTCACGCGCACGTCGCCGGGGATGATCGTGCCCTTGAGGGAGTCCACCTTGGCGAGGACGCCGTGGACGACGTCGATCGCGTTCACGCCTTGGCGCTTGGCGACACTGATGGTCACGGCGGGTTCCAGCGCGGTCGTCGCTGGTTCGCTGCTGGCCGGACCCGTGCCGAAGAGCACGTAGTTCTTCGCTTCTTCAGGACCGTCCTCGACGCGTGCCACGTCGGACACTTGGATCGACTTTCCGTCCATGGAGGCGACCACGGCGCTCTCGACGTCGGACGTCGACTTGAAGAAGCCGCCCGCCTTGACGACGATTTCGCTGTTGTCTTCGGCGAAGTGCCCCGCATCGCCCGACTGATTGGCTGAGCCGAGGGCGCGCAGGACATCGGAGGGACTCAATCCATAGCCCGCCAACCGGGAACGGTCCAGGATCACGCGGAGCTCGCGCTTGCGCCCTCCGATGATCATCGTCTCGCTCACGTTGGGAACGCTCTTGATCGCTTGCTCCACCCGTGACGCCACCTGGCGCAGCGTGTAGGAGTCCACGGTCTGGCTGTGGAGGGTCAGGGCGAGAACGGGCACGTCGTCGATCGACCGGGCCTTGATGATGGGTTGGGACGCCCCAGGCGGGATGAGATCGAAATGTCCCTGGAGCTTCTCCCGCAGCCGGACGAAGGCCCGCTCCTGGTCCTGTCCCACGAGGAACCGGACGACGACCATCGACTGGCCGGGGCTGCTGGTGGAGTAGACGTACTCGACGCCCGGAATCTCCCAGATCAGCTTCTCCATCGGCGCGGTGACCCGACGCTCGACCTCCTTTGAGGATGCGCCGGGCATTTGGACGATCACGTCCGCCATCGGCACGACGATCTGCGGTTCCTCCTCGCGAGGGGTCTTCAGGACGGCGAAGAGCCCGAGGAGCAGGGAAGCGAGGATGATGAGCGGGGTGAGTTTGCTGTTGACGAACGCCGCCGCGAGCTTGCCTGCGAAGCCGGTCTTCATGGTTGGCCAGCCGCGACCTTGTCGCCGTCGGCAACGTCGGAGATGGGAGCGAGCACGATGCGATCGCCCTTTCCGAGGCCTGAAAGCACCTCCACTTGACCGCCGAAAGCCTCTCCGAGGGTGACGATCCTCAGCCGCGCGATGCCCTGATCGTTGACCGCATAGACGTAGTGCAGACCCTCCCGTTCCCAGGTCGCGCTTGTCGGAATCAGCATCCGCGGCACGGTCCCGGACCGGATGCGGGCGCGCCCGAACATTCCCGACTTCACGCCGGAGCTGGCTTCCAGCACGAACTTTACGATGAAGCTGTGCGACACCGCGTCGCCCTGGGGGACGATTTCGACGACGCGACCTTGGAGAATCTTGCCCGGCAGCGCATCAAGTTCGATCGGCGACGTGTCTCCCATCCGGACCGTGGCGATCAGGGACTCGGGGACCACCGCCTCGAGGCGGTAGGTACCTCCTTCGATTGCCAACAGGGGCACGCCCGGACTGGCCATCGCTCCGGGATCGACCATGCGCTGGACGATGCGGCCATCGAAGGGCGCAACGACCTTCGTGTAGGAGAGCCCCACCGTCGCCGAACGAAGCGCCGCGTCGGCCTGCCTCACCTGGGCGTGCGTGACGTCGACCGTCTTTCGACTCACGTCGACCTGAAGGGCCGACGCTTTGGCCTGGGCAAGTGCGGATCGCGATTGCTCGAGGCCGGCTCGGGCTTGGCTGACGGCCTCCTCGGCGGCGCGGATTTCTTGGGAGCGGGAACCTTCCTTGGCGATCGACTCGCTTTGGAGCGCCGCGTCGTACTGGCCCTTGGCCAGCTCGTATCGATTTCGCGCGACGTCCAAGTCGCGCCGCGCGATCGCCCCGACGTTGACGAGCTGGGTGGCTCGATCGAGTTCGATCTTCGCGAGTTTGAGATTGGACTCGGCCTGCACGACGGCGATGTGCGTCTGGGCCACCTCCTGGGTCCTGGGGCCTGCGACGGCCAGGTCGCGGCGGGCCTCCGCCGCGGCAAGTTGGGCTTGGGCTTGGCGAACGCCGGATTCCGCTTGGGCGATGCGGGCTTGGCTCGTCCGCTCTTCCATCGTCGCGCTGGTCTTGGCGCTGTCGACGGCGACCACGGAAGCCTGGTAGTTGGCGCCGGCCAGGTTGACGGCGGCTTGGAGTTCGCGCGAGTCGATCCCGACCAGTAGTTGGCCCCGTTTGACGTTGTCCCCCTCGCGTCCGACCACCTTCTCGACCCTGCCCATCACTTTCGAGGCGAGCGTGGTTTCGAACTGCGCTCGGACGGTTCCGGTGACGAGGGTGCCCTCGGCCGCTTCCGACTGGCCCACCGTGAGTATCTGGGCGTCCACCGTCCGCGCCGCCTCCTGCGGCTTGGAAGGGGTCTCCTTAGGTCCGCATCCAGCGATCAGGCCGGCACCCGCCGCGGCGAAGATGGCGATTCCTGTCCATTGAAGCTTCTTCATCACAAAGCACGATCCTCCGTACAACCCAAGAGAGGCGGCTGCGCGGCGAGAGGATTCGGGGTCGGCGGTATGAATCCTCGCCCTCGGCAAAGGGCTCTTTCGGTTCGGAGGATCACACCCATGAAGCAAGCCGTTCACACCGACGCATTTCCCCATTCAAAGCCGGCGGACCGCCGCCTCGACCGCCAGACGCACCTGGTTGCCGGGCTGATGTTGGGAGCCGCCTTTCTGCTGGCCGGATGGGTGGACCCCCGATGGATCTATCTGGCCCTGCTGCCAACTTTCGGGCTCCTGCTCGACGCCTTGACGGGCGTTTGTCCCATGACCCTGCTGTTGAAGCGGATGCCTTGGAACGCCAAGTAGTCGAGAGGCTGTGGGAATGGAGTACGCTGGGCCGTGAAGCGCCCTTCGAAGAAAGACATCAAGGCTGCCGTCGACAAGCTGAAGGAAAACCCCTCCGGCCCCTCCGGCACCCCGGAGACCAAGGTGGGCAAGCTCCCTTCGAAGAAGTCGAGCCAGCGCATTCGCAAACAAGGAGTGTAGACGCCATGGGTGACCGCAAGCCAAAGAAGAACTCGTCCGGGAACAGCGACGCGCACAAGGCGAAGCAGGACAAGAACGCGGCGAACCGGCCGGCGGTCGCGCCTCGAGCCGACGAGAAGCCCAAGAAGAAGAAGTAGGCAGGAGCATGGACCCCTTCGATCCGGTGGAGTCGTTCGCGAACCTTCGCCACGAGTTCGGCGAGCACGGCGGGGTGAACATGTCCGTGGAGGCCAGTACGACCTTCACGGTGATCGAGCCTTCCACCATGCCGGAGATCTTTCAGGGCCGACTTGGCCCGGAAGCAGGCGGTTGCTACCTATACGGACGCCACTTCAACCCGACGGTCTACGTGCTCGGCCGTCAGATCGGAGCCCTCGAGGGAGCGGAGACCGGCTACTGCGCCGCGAGCGGCCTCGCGGCGATCTCTTCGGCGATCATGCAGGTGTGCGATTCGGGCGACCACGTCGTTTCGGGACGCACGGTGTACGGCGGCACCTTCGCGCTGCTTAGCGAGTTCCTGCCGCAGAAGACCGGGGTGCAAACGACCTTTGTGGACCTGTCGGACCTCGAGGAGGTCGAGCAGGCGTTCGTCGCCCGCACGAAAGTGCTCTTCTGCGAGACGATCTCCAACCCCACCCTGCGGGTCGCCGACCTCCCCGCGCTGGCTGAAATCGCACACCGGCACGGGGCGATGCTGGTCGTCGACAACACCTTCGCTCCGTTGATCGTTTCGCCGATTCTCCACGGCGCGGATGTGGTCGTGCACAGCGTGACGAAGTTCATGAACGGCGCGAGCGACCATATCGCCGGCGCCATCTGTGGCAAGACGGAGTTCGTGATGCAGCTCATGGACCTGCACACGGGGGCGTTGATGCTGCTGGGTCCGACGATGGATCCGCAGGTGGCATTCGAGATCAGCCTGCGCTTGCCCCACCTCGGGCTGCGGATGGTCGAACACAGCCGTCGCGCCCTCGCCTTTGCCGAGCGTCTGCACGCCTTGGGCCTTCCGGTCAACTACCCTGGGCTGCCTTCCCACATCGACCACGCGTTGATGCGGCGGATGGCCAACGCCGAATTCGGGTACGGCGGCATCCTGACGCTGGATCTGGGGACTCGCGAGAAGGCCTTCGAGTTCATGCGCCTTCTCCAGAACGTGCACCGGTTCGGATTGATGGCGGTGAGTCTGGGATTCAGCGAGACCCTGATGTCCTGTTCCGCGGCCTCCACGAGCAGCGAGATGCCGGACGAGGAGCTGGAGCGCGCCGGCGTCAAACCCGGCCTGGTCCGGCTTTCCATCGGCTACACGGGGTCATTGGAGCAGCGCTGGTCGCAGTTGCACTGCGCCCTGCAGACCCTGGGTCTGGTGGGTAGCCGGCGCCTCGACTGAATCCCGCGCATACTGGACAGCCTCCTGCCCCCGGAGGTTGTTTCACGCTAAGGACGCAAAGGGGCTTTGGCCTGGAGTAACTGCAGGTTCAAGCTGGGGGCAACGCCCGTCGAGCGGACGTGGCACCGTTCTTGTGTGAGCGGTCTGGCACCCTACGCGGAGGGTGTTGCCCGCGAAGGGGAGGAGGTGCGGATCGCGGCGTACGGCTTGTGGCGGTACATCGCCCGGTCGGCGTCTGCCAGGAGCGAGTCCAGGCTTGCGCCCGGTCGCCACTGGGCGACGCCGAAGGTGAAGCCCGTACCGGGAACGCCCGCCTCGAGAAACCTCGTCCGAGACTCGTTGAGGAGCTTCGCAGCGTTCTCGGGCGTACAGCCGGGAAGCAGGGCCACGAACTCGTCGCCGCCCGTCCGCGCAACCCATCCATGCCGCCGGAGCCCGTGTCCCAGGGTGCGGGCGAGCAGTTTGAGCACCAGGTCGCCGTAGGCGTGCCCGTACGTGTCGTTCAACTCCTTGAAGCGGTCGCAATCGATCATGGCGAGGGTGAGGGGACCTTGGGCGTCCTTCGCGGTCTCCGCCCGCTGGATCGCCTTGTCGGCGAGACGTTGCAGGGCGTTCCTGTTCGGCAGGCCGGTCAGGGCGTCTTGGCACGCAAGGGTCTGGTAGTTGGCGAGCCCGGACTCCAGGCGTTCCATCAGGCGCAGAATCAGGCCCAGCAGACACGCGTGCAGCGCCAAGGAGGCGAGCGAGTTCACCTGGCCCTTGTGGAGGTACCACTCGATGGTCGTGAGGATCAGGGCGGCCGCGAACACGACTCCCACGCTCCACCGGAGTCCCGCGCCGCGTGCGGCGACGCAGATGGGGAAGACGTAACCCAAGCGGAACGCGGTCGGGAAGCCGAAGAGGGCATCGAGCGCCAACACGGCGAGAAGGGCGGCGACGGAGTCGGCCTGCGCGCGCACGACGGGGGACGCCAAGTAGCTGTCCGCCGTCGCGCGCACCGTGCGCACGACTCGATTCCGACCCGAAGGTGTCACAGCCTACTTATCGGCAAACCTCATAAACAACTTGAGGTTCTTGCCCGGGCGTGGCGGAAATCTACCCTCGGCTGCGCACGATCTCGACCCCCGCGACTTCCGCGATGATCGGGGCCGGCGGCAGCCGCTTCGCCAGGCGCATGCGGACCTCGACGATGGCTTCGAACGTCTCGAAGAGCGTGTCGCACAGACCCGCCGCGAGGCGCTCCAGGGTGCGGTAGCGGTGTTCCTGCGCGTGCCCGACGAGTGCCTCGGCGACCGCGGCGTAGTCCACAGTGTCCTCGACGCGGTCGGTCTGCGTCGCCTTCTCGCGCACGTCGATCTCCAAATCGACGGCGTAGCGGTGTCCGATCGCCTGTTCGGCTTCGGGGACTCCATGGTGCGCGTAGAACTCCAGACCTTCGACGAAGAGTGTGATCACAACGCGAGTCTACTTGGAAGACGCGTCGTCTGGCGTGTCGCGGGAGGGTCCTTTCGGCCTGTGCCCTTCGCCCCCGTCTCGATGCGCCCGGAGGGGGGTGCTGTGCTATACTCTGCCCAATAACTGAGCTAAGCCGAGAAGGCGGCCACGGTGCCGCCTTTTTTGTTAGCTCTTCACAAGGTTTTTCGAAATGGACATCCTGCAGCAGCTCAATCAAATCGCGACCGAGCGCGATATCTCGCTCGAAGAACTCCTTGCAGAGATTGAAGAGGCGCTGGCCGCCGCCTACAAGAAATTCGTTGGTGCGACGGGCGATGTCACCGTGCACATCGATCCCGAGAAGGGATGGACCGCGCTGCTGGACAAAGAGGTGGTCGGCATCGTCACCGAGCCCTCTTTCCAGATGACGATCGACGAGGCGCGCAAGCGCAAGCCGGACGCCGAGGTGGGCGATTTCATCCAGACCCAGGTGGACCCGAACCGGTTCGGCCGGATCGCGGCCCAGACGTTCAAGCAGGTGCTGAGCCAGAAGCTGCGCGAAGCCGAGACGCGGCAGATCCACGAGGTCTTCAACGAGAAGATGGGCGAGGTCGTTTCCGGCGTCGTCAGCAGGCGCGAGGCTCAGAGCGTCTTCATCCAGGTAAACCGCGTGGAGACCGAGTTGCCGCGCCGCGAACAGGTTCCCACGGAGCCGTACAGGCCCAACGATCGCTTGCGCGTGTACGTGCTGCGAGTGGACGACTCGATGCGGCGCCTCCGCGTTTTGGTGAGCCGGACGCACCCCAATTTGCTTCGCAAGCTGTTCGAGCTTGAGATTCCGGAGATCGCCCAGGGCATCGTGGTGATCAACTCGGTGGCGCGCGAACCGGGCCAGCGTTCGAAAGTAGCGGTCACTTCGACCGATGAACGTGTGGACGCGGTCGGGGCGTGCGTCGGGCCGCGAGGCTCGCGCGTGCAGGCGATCGTGGACGAGTTGTACGACGAGAAGATCGACATCGTGCCGTACAGCGAGGATCCGACGACCTACATCACCAACGCGCTGAGTCCGGCGAAGGTCAACGCGATCCGCCTGAACGAGGAGCAGCGAAGCGCCTATGTGGTCGTTCCAGACAACCAGCTTTCCCTCGCCATCGGCAAGGGCGGCCAGAACGTTCGGCTTGCCGCCCGTTTGACGGACTGGAAGATCGACATCCGGAGCGAGACGCAGGCGGCCGCCGAGACGAAGGCAGCCGTCGAAACCGAAACCACGCCCGAGGCCCAGGCGGTGCCGGAGGCTTCGGAGAGCGAGGCGCCCGCCGAGGCGTCCACGCCGCCAAACCCGGAGGAAGCGCCTTCGTCTTGACGCACGTTCCGCATCGCACATGCGTCGCTTGCCGGTGCAAGGCGCCTCAGGCGACGTTGCTGCGCGTGGTGCGGACCGAGAGGGGAGTCGATGTCGACGGCCCTGGCTTGCACGGGCGGTCGGCCTACGTGTGCAGGAGCGAATCCTGCGTGGAAGCGGGAACGACCCGCGGGCGCCTGGCGCGGGCGCTGAAACTACCCGCGGGAGCGGTTCCCGAGGCGGACATTCGAGAAAAGCTAATATGCAAACTGAGGTAAAGAAAGAAGCTATGACGGTGACCATCGCAGAACTGGCCACAGAATTCGGGTTGAAGCCGGGCCAGATCTACGGCGCGTTGCACGATCTGGGGCTCGAGCACGATGCGCAGGGCTTCGAGACCGACGAGGAGAGCCTCGAGCTGATCCGCGAGTCGTTGGCCGAGATGCCCAAGGACGCCCCGCTCGTCCTGCAACCGAACGTCACCCCGCGCGACATCGCCGCCGCCCTGGACCTCGCTCAGCCGGAAGTTCAGAAGACCCTCATGATGAAGATGAAGGTCATGGCCACTCTCACGACGGTGCTGAAGGCCGACGTCGCCGAGAAGTTCGTCCAATCCTTCGGCCACACCATCCGATGGGCCGATGCAGCCAAGCCGAAATCGGCGCCTGCGCAACAAAAAACGCGGCGGAGCACCAAAGGTGCCCAGCCGCGCCCGCCTGTTGTCACCATTATGGGCCATGTCGACCACGGCAAGACGTCGTTGCTCGACTTCATTCGGAAGGCGAACGTGGTTTCGAGAGAGCACGGCGGCATCACGCAGCACATCGGCGCGTACCAGGTGCAGCTTCCGGAAGGGAAGATCACCTTCTTGGATACGCCGGGCCACGCCGCGTTCACCGCGATGCGCGCCCGAGGCGCGCAGGTGACCGATATCGCGATCCTCGTGGTGGCTGCCGACGACGGCATCATGCCGCAAACCAAGGAGGCCATCAGCCACATCCTGAACGCCGAGGTCCCGATGATCGTGGCGGTCAACAAGATCGATCGCCCCGACGCGAATCCCGACCGGGTGATCCAACAGCTTCCCGAACACGAGGTGATTCCCGAGGTGTTCGGCGGCCAGACCATTGTCTGCCCGGTCTCCGCCATCACCGGCGAAGGCGTTCCGCACCTCTTGGAGATGGTGTTGCTCCAAGCCGAGGTCCTCGGCCTGCAAGCAGACCCCAAGGGGCCCCTTGAAGGGGTCGTGATCGAGGCGAAGCTCGAGAAGGGCCGCGGCCCGGTGGCCACGCTTCTCATTCAAGAGGGAACGCTCAAGGTGGGCGACACTCTTGTCGTGGGGAGCACCTGGGGCCGTATCAAGGCGATGCACGACTACACGGGCGAGCGGATCGAAGAGGCGGGTCCCTCGACCCCGGTCGAGGTGCTAGGGCTCAACGAGACGCCCCTGGCCGGCGACACCATCGAGCGCGAGTCCGACGAGCGCGAGGCTCGAGAACGGGCGGAGGGAAGGGCCGAGGCCGATCGCGTGAGCAACTTGGCGACGCCCGAACGCAAGATCACGCTGCGCGACCTCCGGTCCCAGATGGACTCCGGCGAACTCCGCGAGCTGCTGCTCGTGGTCAAGGCGGACGTTTCGGGTTCCGTCGAGGCGGTGCGCGGCATGCTTGAGAAGATCAGCAACGCCGAGGTGGAGACCCGCATCATCCACTCGGGCGTCGGATCGATTACCGAGGGCGACGTGCTCCTCGCGGGCGCCGCGGGCGCGATCTGCGTCGGTTTCAACGTGAAGCCCGAACCGGGCGCGAAGAAGGAAGCCGAGAAGCAGAAGGTCGAGATTCGAACGTACACGATCATCTACGAGCTGATCGAAGACATCGAGGCCGCCGTGAAGGGCATGCTCGAACCCAAGTTCGAGGAGCAGTACCTCGGCAAAGCTGAGATTCGCGTTCGCTTCAAGCTGACCAAGAAGGGGATCGTTGCGGGCTCCCACGTCACCGACGGAAAGGTCACCCGCAACTGCAAAGTGCGCGTGCGCCGTGGCGAGGAGCTGGTGTACGAGGGCAAGCTCTCGACCCTGAAGCACCTCAAGGACGATGTGCGCGAGGTTACCGAGGGTTTCGATTGCGGTCTGACCTTCGACAACTGGGAAGCGTTCCAGGAAGGCGACGTCGTCGAAGCGTTCGAGATGATCCAGGTCAACGCCTGATCCTCGGGCACTGGGCTCAAAACAGGAAAGGCAGGGACCGAAGTCCCCGCCTTTAGAGAGCTCGACGCTGAGTCGACGCGGCTATATCCGGCTCTGCAAGATGATATTGATGATTGCTACGAGAGATGCAGAACCCCGCCAGTTTTCTCAACGCCTTTTCCGAAATGGCATCCAACGCTTGAGGGCTTGTGAGACACAAACTCAAAAGCGAGAAGGCTTCCTCTTCGGTGAGCTCAAGCCCGTCGGGATGATTCCCTGCGGTCATGTGCCACCTCCTGTGGAAACGTCCACTATTTTAGACGAGATTTGGCGGGATTTGTTGCAAAGGATTCGACAACCCGGCAATCTTGATCCCTCGTAGCCGCGCCCAGGTCCCCCGCGTCGACGCGGATGGAGCGCCAACGCGTCGATGGGATCCATACGTGGCTCTGCATTTGTACCGGGATTTGGGTCGCGCAAGCTTCTTTTGCTTGTTCCTCACCTACACTGATGGCGTGTCGCTGGGACGCAACGCTGCGTTGGCCCGATTGTTGATTGTGGTCAAAAGAAAGAGGAGTCTTCATGTTTCGCAAATCTCTGACCCTGGTGGGATCTTTGGTGTTGGTGGGAGCCGCAAACGCTCAGAGCGCGGCTTCGCACTTCGACTCGAACTTGGAGGGCTGGCACGGCGACACTTGAAACCTGGGCTACTCCTGGCAGTCTGCCGGGGGAAATCCTGATGGTTGGATGCGTTGGCAGGAGCCGTGCGGCAGCACCTATGTAGTGGCTCCGAGCGCCTTCTTGGGTGATTGGAGCAGCTTGATCGGGGCGGGGACGTACAGTTACGACTTCCGCATGATCGAAGTGCCGACCGACGGAAGTCCGCTGCCGTTCGAGGTGCGGGTGTCAGGGCCAGGGGGCTCGCTTCTTTGGACCGCCCCTCAATCGGGACAGCCTACGGATTGGATCCACCACTCGATCCAAATCGACGAGGCTTCTTGGACCGTCACTTCGGGCTCGTTCGCCGCGACCTTGGCCGACGTCTCGGAAGTTCGCATGCGGGTCCGCTTGTTCGATAACACGACCCCCGGCATCAAGATCGGATTCGACAACGTGGTCCTTACTCCGGTGCCGGAGCCCACAACCCTGATCGCGCTTGGGATCGGTGGATTGGCCCTGATGCGGCGAAAGCGAGCCGGGTAGGTTTGGGGCGTTCCGGGGAGGTCGGGGTCCGTCCCCCGGTATAATCCAGCGATGCCCAAGGGCGAGTATCTCCAGTACGGCGGACAGGCCATCATCGAAGGGGTCATGATGCGTTCGCCGCGGTACTTCGCCGTGGCCGTGCGGGCTCCCAACCAGCAGATCGTCCTGCAGGCAGAGCCTCTTGCGAAGACTTGGATCGGCCGGCAGAAGTGGCTTAAACTCCCCTTCCTGAGGGGAACCCTCGCGCTGCTCGACGCCATGGCCCTCGGAATCCGTGCGATGCACTTCGCCTCGCACATCCAGATGGACGATCGCTACCAGCCCCAGACTCCTTCTGGAGAGGGCTCCGACGAGAAGCCGGAGGCGGTGCCGGGCGAGGTCGTTTCCGGAGGCGGAGAGAACGACTCCATCAAGAAGATCGCGGTGGGCGGCGCGATGGTCATGGGGCTGGTCGTCGGCCTGTTCCTGTTCGTTTTCTTGCCCAACCTGATCGGCCAGGGTTTGCTGCAGCGCTTCTTCGGCATCGACGACTCGACGATCGTGAACTTCGTGAGCAATCTGGTGAAGGTCGTGATCTTCATCGGCTACATCTGGCTGGTGAGTCGGATGCCCGAAATCAAACGCGTCTTCATGTTCCACGGCGCCGAGCACAAGGCGATCAACACGCTGGAGGCGGACGAGGAGCTGACCCTGGAGAACTGCAAACGGCAGACACGGCTTCACCCGAGGTGCGGGACGAGTTTCGCGATCATCGTGTTGCTGGTGGGCATCCTCATCTTCACGTTCGTGCCGAGGTACCCGGTGCCGGAGTGGAAGCACCTGCTGTTCCTCAATACCCTCCTCCGGTTCGGGATCGAGCTGCTGATCTTGCCGTTCATCGCGGGAATCAGCTACGAAATGCTCCGGTTCGCGGGGAAGTTCCGCAACAGCAACTTCGTGATGGCGCTCTTCAAGCCGGGTCTGTGGACGCAGTACATCACCACGGTCGAACCGGACGAGGATCAGATCGAGGTGGCGCTGGTGGCGCTGAAGGCGTGCATCGACGCCGAGCAGGGACATACCGAAGCCGCTCCGGTTCCCGCCACGGTTTGATCCGGGAGGAAAAGGGGGAAGGTCCCAGGGTGCCACGCCCGCTTGACGGGCGTGTCGAGACTCCCAGGGTGCCACGCCCGCTTGACGGGCGTGCGATCTGTCGCCCCTCACGGAGGGCGAGAGCAGCTAGTTCAGCACGAAGTGTCCGACGCTGAACCAGACCACCCACAGTGCGACGTAGGCTCCCGAGGCCCACAGACAGGAGCGGCGCACGAATTCGCGATTGGTCTTGGCGTACCACACGAGCACGCCCCAGGCCCCGAACAGGGTCGCCGATTTCACCAGCACGAAGGCCCACTCATCCCTGAGCAGGAAGTAGCGCATGATCGGGTTGAGCTCGACCATCATGCCGTTCACGTGCAGCCAAAGGGTGGTGAACAGATCCAGGAATCCAATGGCCAGCAACAGTGCCAAGCTCCGCGTGGGCATGAGGGCTTTCATACGTTCTTCTCAAGGCAAACGGCGTGCCGTCCAGGAATTCCTTTTGCAATTCGGTTACGAAAGTGTCCTGGATTCCCCGTGCTTCCGCCGAACTGCAAAGGAAGTGGTTGAAAACCAGTGACACGACCAGCGTCCGTCCCTTGCCGTCCTCGACGTAACCCGAGAGGGCGCTTGCCAGATGCAGGGTCCCGGTCTTGCCGCGGAATCCCGTCCCTTTCAAGCGACCCGACAACGTTCCTACGCTCGAGGAAGCGAGGGAGCTCTCCCAACTCTTATTCCAGGACTGTTTTGCCGCCCAAACCAGCACCCTTGCGAGTCCGCGGGAAGCGACCATGTTGTGGCGGCTGAGCCCGCTGCCGTCTTGAGGCACCCAGTCGCCCTTGGTCACGCCCACCGTGCCCTCCAGGAAGGCGCCAAGCCGCTTGGTCGCCACGCCGTAGGGCGCGTCCCCAAGTGGACCCTCCTTGCCGGCCGCGGCGAGAAGGAGCATCTCCGCCAAGTTGTTGTCGCTCTTCGTCAGGCACTCGTGGGCGATCTCCGCCAGAGGCGGGCTTTCGATGACGAAATCGGGTTCGCGCGCGGGCACGTCGCCGCCGACGGCGTAGAGCCCTCCGAGCGCGGCCACCGCCGCCCGGTCGGGAGCGGGCAGGGCGAGAGTGTCGAGCCGGGTGCGCGCCTTCGGCAGGCCCCCGTAGAGGAGGGCGACGCGTTGGGACGGGTCGTACCGGACGGAGGGCTTGCCCTCCTCCGTGACGCGCACGGTCCGCGTGCCATAACTTTCGGGGAGGAAGAAGGCCTTCCCATCTTCCGCCCAGATCTCGAAGGAGCCCCGATCCACGGTCAATCCGGAAACGGGAGCCGCGTACTTGTTGGGCAGATCGTCCCACTCCCACGCCGGGCCGATCTGGGCGCGAAACGGTTGGTGGACGTAGACCGCCGTGTCCTTTCCGATGCCGAGCTTTGCCCCCGCCGCCTTGAGTTGGGCGTACGTGAGCAACGGATCGCCCTCGGCTTGCACGCGAACGCCCTCGCGTACCTTCCAGAATCGGGTTTGGAAACGGTGCTCCGGGCCCAGCTTCGCAAAGGCGAAGGCGACCGAGGCGAGCTTCTCGTTGCTGGCCGGCATCATGCGGATTCCGGGGTTTCGCTCGTACAAGGTCTCGCCGCCGAGGGTGCAAACGGTGGCGGAAACCCAGGCGCCTTGGAGCTTGGAGTCGTCGAGGATCGCATCGAGGCGCGAGACGCAGGCAAAGGCGAGAAGGCAGGAGATCACGGAACCCGCTTTCGTGAAAGGAGCTCCCCAATCCTGCCGGAAAGGCGTCGAACGTCGTCTCAGCGCTCTTCGTCGAAGATCGGTTCCTCGACGTGTTCGAAGCGTTGGGCTTCAATGTCGTCCGCCATGTGCGACGCAAAGGTCTTGAGCAGCGGTTCCGGTTCGACCGCCGCGGCGGCGCGCAGGGCGCTCACGACCCTCTCCCGTTCGCCGGGGTGCCACTCGACGACATGGAACAACCCGTGCATCGCGCTGCGCCGCCCGTACTTGCTCTTGGCGCGAAGGCAATCCAGCAAGGCGAATTCGCCCTCCTCGTCGGGAAGGTGTCCGCCCAACACGACCCCCGCCTTGTAGATCGTGCGCGCGTAGTCGTCCTGCGAGGACCACAGAAGCTCCTTCATCGCCGCCACGGCCTCGTTCTCTTGGGTCGGATTCGTGCAGAAGCTGGGGAGATCTTCAAAAAGGTCCAGAACGCACCACTGCGCCGATCTCCGGTGGGGATGGCGGGTGTCCTTGAGGACCTCGATCAGGGCCGGCGTGAACACGTTGAGGCTGGCGTGTTTTTCGATCTCCGTACGGGCTTCGTTGGCCACGTCTCGATCGGGACAGTAGAGGAGTTTCACCAGATCGACGGGACCGAGATCTCGGATATGGCCGCCAAAACGCCCCTCGAGGCCGAGGGTTTTGCTGATCGCGAACTGGCGCTCGAACAGAGGGGCCGCGGTCGTTTCGAGGTTGGCCAGCATCTCCTCCATGGTCTCGCCCCGCGCCTCGTGCCAAAGGACATCGCACCTCCCGAAAATCCCATGAGGCGTCCGCGCCACGGTCACGGGGAACGTCTCGCCATAGGCGCTCCAAGTGGCCCGCTCCTTCCAATCTCCGGCCAGCACGTGAAACCCGTGGCTTACCGGATGGGGCGGCCAGTGAAAGGGAATGCGGTGGTCGGGCTTGAGCGGTGGCGCGCCCGGCTCGAGGCCCTCGGCCGCCGCGTCGATGAACGCGCGCAGCTCTTGGAGGACCTCTTCGGCGGTCGGTGCGTTGTCACTCGTGGTCGGCATGCGTCCTCACCCCGTCCTCAACGACCCACCGCGTAGTGGCGCTCGAGGAACCGATCCACGGTCTCTTTGCAGTCCTTGAGGTGGAGGCGCGTCATCGAGTCGAGTTTCGCGCCGGCGGCCAGTTGCTGGCCGAATCGGACCGAGAGGCGGCGCAGGGCGTCGGATGCCAAGAGCCGCATGTCCTCGTTGATCGCACCGGTGCCAGCCGAAGATTGGAGGATCAGCGCGTTGAGGGCGAACCGCTGCAGGTCTCTCCGGGTCGCAGGCACGTTCTGGTTCTTACCGATTTCGCCGAAAGCGGCCGCGAGCATCGTACCGACGTGCTCCTCCAGCGTGTAGGCGCCGGGTTTGTCGCCCCATTTCACCTGGTTCTCGGTGATGCGGTCGATCGTGTCGGCGCTCATCGCCCCCGCGTAGAGCATCATCTGCTGCCTTCCGATCAGTTGCCGAAGCGGGGCGATCCAGTCTTGCGACTCCTCAAGGTTGTTGTCGATGGCGAGGTTGTTCCGGACGGAATCCGGGAGAGCGAAGGCGTCCGCATGAAGGCACTCCCGGGCAAGGAGGCGGGTCGCCTGCCGCTGGAGCGCCGGGGAGACCGGCGCGAGCGTCCCTTGGCCTGAGCGGAAGGAGCGATTCGCTACGATGCCGCCGATGAACCGCGAGGCGTAGCGGCCCTCGCGAAACGTCGCGACGATCGACTGCAGGATCATGTTCGTCCGGCGCGCGTAGCTCTCGTCCGCGAGGGGCAGCTTGTCGATCGCGTATCGGCGAATCCGATGCGCCGCCTCGATCTGCCTTTCCGAGTAGTTGAGGGGGTCCGCGGCGTTGTCGAACCGGACGACGTAGGGGTTCCACGAGTCGGCGTTCTCGTCCGTCATGAAACCGAGGCCCGGCTGCGTGCTCTGCGAGGCGATGCGCTCGAGCCCGTACCGTTCGCCTTCCGGAGAGTAGGCCTTCACGTCTCCGTACCCGTACTCGATCGCCCACTCGTCGTACTTTCCGATCGTGGGGGAGAAGAAGTTGCCCTGTCCCTTCAGCACGGCCATCACGTTCACCGGAACGTAGTCCATGACGCTCGCGGAAACCCCTTCCCGATTCGTCAGATCGTCGTTGGCGAGTTGTCCGGTGGAGAGTCCCGTCGAGCCTTCGAAGTTGTGGCGCAGCCCCAGGCAGTGGCCCATCTCGTGGCTCACCACGTCGCGGATGAACTCCTTGGAGTACTCCTCTTTCGAGATCGCCACCCCGGGCAAGGGAAGGAGGGCGTTCCAAGCGAAGCTCGCGGAGTCGCGGAGCCCCGGCGCGAAGCTGCACTCGAGCCGCTTCCAGCCCATCTGCCCGAGCTTCTGTCGCGCTTCGGCGCGCATCTGATCCTGCTCGTCCGTCCAGAGGAACGCGTCGGCCGGTTCGCGCCGCTTCGGGTCGCGCACCAGCACCGCGTTGGCCCTCGTGATCGCGGTCGAGGCCGGGACGGCGAGCCGTTGGTGCTCCTGTTGGGAAAACTGAAGCATGTTGGCGTCGAAGGTGATGCTGGCGTTGAGGATTTCGCCGGTGAACGGGTCGGTCCGCACCAGCGAGACCGCATATCCCGCGTCCGGGCTCATCGTCCATCGGAACACGTTGTAGCGGCCGTCTGCGTGGTCCCAGTCGGGATCGTCGGGGGCGTCCTGGACCACGATGGCGTTGCGGTAGCCGAGTTTCTCGAACGCCTTGTTCCACCTCAAAATCCCGTCCTTGCAGGCGTCCCGATATTGCTCGGGCACCGAGGGATCGATCGTCCAGACGATCGGTTTGACGGGCTCGCTCATCGCCGCGTCCGGGTCCTTCTTCTTCAGGTTGAAGCGCATGATGTAGCGCTGGGTCCGATCGATGGCAAGAAACCGGTCGACCGAATAGAAGTCCTCGGTGAAGTACCCCACGCGGGGATCGGCGAGGCGGGGCATGTAGTCGCTCGTTTCGCGGTACCAGAGGTTGTAGCTGACACTGATCGGAATGCTCCGGCTGTCCGCGAGCTGGTCGGTCCCGGACAGGCCGAGGAGGGCGAGCAGGGGATTCCGCTCGGCGCCCCTCGGAGAGACGAAGTGGAGGTTCATCCGCACCACGGAGTTCTTGTCGAAGCTCTTGACGGAGGCGGGCTCGCACTTCTCCCGGTCGAGCACGTATTGCCCGCCGACCCCCATGTTCACCAGGTCGTTCAGTCGGAACACGTCGCCATAGAAGAGTTGGGTGACGTTGGCCAGCACGAGCTTTTTGGCGGGATGCTGCTGTTCGATACGGAAACCCGCGAGGATCGCCTCGGGAAAACTCCTGGACGAGGCCAGGCCCAGCGGGTCTTCGGCGGACCATCGGTAGGCGAGGTTCGGGCGGACGAGCCAGATCTGGTCGTCGTGCTTTTCGAATCGGAAAGTGTCGATGGCGGTATCGCCGATCGGATCTCCGGCCTGGGTGCCGTTTGCGCTCGATCCCGTTCCGAAGGCGGCCTGGATCAGGAAGAGCTTGCCGAGCTGCTCCTCGGGCAGTTCGATCAGGAGCTCCCGTTTCCGGAGATAAAAGGTGAACGCACCTTCGATCTTTTGCAGGTCCTTGACGGCCTTCTCGTACTCTTCGCCCTTCTTGTCGGCGGCCTTCTGCTCGTCGGTTTTCTCGGGTTCCGCCTGCTTTTGTTCGGTCTTCTGCCCGGTCTTCGGGGGATCCGCCTTCTTTTGGGCGGGAGCGAGGGTGGGCAACGCGAACGCGGCGAGCGTCGCCAGGGCGATCAGTTCGGTCTTGGACATGGGTGAGATTCCTTACGCTGGGAGAGGCCGTTGGGTTCTCCTAAGATTGGCAGATTCTGCGTCGAACGGGAGGAGATTTCGACCCAACGAAGGAACTCCCTGCGTCCCGTCGAAGCTCAGCGCATGGCGCAGATCGGCGAATCGCCGCACCTTCAGCGGCAGATCGGTTTTTGGAGTGCCGTTGCGGTGGTCGTCGGCAGCACGATCGGCTCGGGGATCTTCGGATCGCCCGCCGGCATCGCCGAAAAGATGCCGGGGCCGCTGCCGATGCTTTCGGTTTGGGTGGTCGGCGGCCTGTTCGCGCTGTGCGGAGCGTTGACGCTCGCCGAGGTGGGGGGCGCGTTTCCCTACGCGGGCGGCCTGTACGTGTTTTTGAGGGAGGCCTACGGTCGGCCGATGGGGTTCCTGTTCGGCTGGGCGCAGCTGCTTTTGATCCGGCCGGCGGCGCTGGGGGCCGTGGCGGTGATCTTCGGCGAGTACGCGTTGAGGCTGGGGGGTCTCGATCCCGACTCGGCGGAGTTCGCGCGGTACGCGACGTACGCGGCGATCGGCGCGCTGGTCGTGGTGGCGTTCGCGAACGTGCGGGGCGTGCGGTGGGGAACCGGGATCCAGAACGTCACGACGATCCTCAAAACGGGTGGATTGATGGCGCTGGTGGTCCTGGCGTTCGCGCGCGGGCTACCGGGCAACACGGCCCACTTCACGCCGGCGGTGCCGGCGGGCAGCTTCTCGTTCGCACCGTTCGGGTTGGCGCTGGTGTCGGTGCTGTGGGCGTTCGACGGCTGGTCGGACTCGACGTACGTGTCCGGCGAGATTGCGGATCCACGGCGCAACGTGCCGCGCTCGATCTTCTTGGGCACGGCGATCATCATCGCCGTGTACCTGCTGGCGAACCTCGCGTATTTGTCGGTGCTTTCGGTGGGCGAGATCGCCGCGAGCAAGCAGGTGGCCGCCGACGTGATGCAGGGGCTCGTGGGACCTGCGGGCCTGGCGTTCATCGTGGCGACGGTGATGCTCTCGACGTTCGGCACGCTCAACGGCTCGATGCTCACCGCGCCTCGCATCTTCTACGCGATGGCCGAGGACAAGCTGTTCTTCCCGGCTGTCGCGCGGGTGCACCCGAGGTACCACACGCCGTACGTGTCGGTGGTGCTGACCGCGGCCATCGGCATCGTGTTCGTGTCGATCGGCTCGTTCGCGCAGCTCGCGGACGCGTTCGTGACGGCGATGGTGCCGTTTTACGCGCTGGCGGTGGGCAGCGTGTTCGTGTTCCGCGCGCGGGCGAAGCGCGGGGCCGCGACGCCGCCTGGCGAACTGCCGCCCACGGCCGCGGAGAGCGGGGAAGAGGCCGCGGTGCCCGACCACCCGCACTACGACCCGCCCGTGCGCACCCCCCTTTACCCCTTTGTGCCCGCCCTGTTCATCCTCTCGACGCTCATGCTGCTGGCGAACGCCGTGATGGACGGAGCCTCCCGCTGGCCGACCTTGGGGACGTTCGCCGCGATCCTTGTGGGTCTGCCCGTGTACTGGGCGACTGCGGGGAGGAAGGGAGGCATCTCCCATGGATGACGCGATCGAGGTTCTCAGCCGCTTCTTCGAGGCCGTCAACCGCAACGACCTCGCCTCGGTCGCGGCGTGCTTCGATCCGGAGATTGTGCGGATCGAGCCCCAGCGACACGCCACGGCCGGGACCTACCGAGGCATCGAGAGCGTGGTCGCGCATCTGCAGCAGGGACGGGGAACGTGGGCGGAGGGAAGCTGCGACCCCGAGGGCTTTTTTGCCAGCGGGGAGCGGGTGGTCGTGTACCTCCACGCCCGGGTTCGCCTCAAGGACTCGGACGAGTGGATCGATGGCAGGTTCGCCGACGGCTTTGTCGTACGCGATGGCAAGATCGTGGAGTATCACACCTTCTGGGAGCGCTCCACGGCTCTCGATTGGGCGGGGATCGACGAGGTCACCACTTGAACTGGGCGGCCTCGTCGAACGTGTAGGCCCGGGCGTGACCGTCCGCAAAGGCGATGTTGGCGACGGTCTTGTCCCCAGATGGGTGGCGCGGGACGAGCCATTCCCGGCCCCCGGAGGCATCGGGCAGAGCGGCGTTGGCTTCGAAGATGAGCACGTGTTCCTCCGGGTCCTTGAGGGTCTCTGCGTTCGCGCCCGCCATGGAGCGGTCCATCGCGTAGGACCAGGGGGAGGTGGCGAGGGGGCAGTGGAACAAAGCTTCGTTCCCGGCGTAGGGCGGGAGTTCCCGGTACCAGGTCGCGGCGAGAGAGAAGCGCCCGTCGTGGTCGCCGGCGTACATGACCATGCTCATGGCTATTTGTTTGATGTTGGAAAGGCACTCGGTTCGACTGTCGCGATGGTCGCGCGCATAGATCGGATTCATGACGAGCACGAGGAATCCAAACAGCACCCCCGCAACAGAAATCAGGCAACCTTGTCGAAGCCGGTCTTCCCTCGGCCCGGCCGGAATCCCCAGCAAGGCCGTGGCCACTGCGCCGATCACGGATGGGGTGCCAAGCAACAAGTCGCCTGCGAAGAACCCGATGGTCGCTAGGCAGAACAGCACAATCGACAGCAGAATCAGCAGTACGTGCTCAAGGGGACCCCTGCGGCGATTGGAAGCCATGCAACTATTGTACGGTTGAATCTCGCCTCAGCATCGGGGGCTGGGCCCGGTAAACGTTACACCTTGGCGGGTTCGGATTCGAAGGTGAACGCCCCGTCCCGATAGTCCACGTGGACCGTCTGCCCATCCTCGACCTCACCGCGCAGGATGCGCTGGGCCAGGGGGTTCATCACGAACGTCTGGATCGCGCGCTTGAGCGGTCTGGCCCCGTACACGGGGTCGTAACCGGCGGTCGCAATCTGGGTCGCGGCCTCCTCGGAGAGGTCCAGCGTGATGCGCCGCTCCGCGAGGCGCTGGGCAAGGTGTCCAAGCTGGATCTTCACGATCTCGCGAATCTGCGCCACGCCGAGCGGGCGGAACACGATGATGTCGTCGATCCGGTTGATGAACTCGGGCCGGAAGAACGCCCGGACCTCCTCCAAGACCCTCGACTTCGTCGTCTCGAAGTCCGCGTCCGTGGAGATGGGGTCGCCGTAGAGGTGGGATCCGAGGTTGCTCGTGAGGATCACCACCGCGTTTCGGAAGTCCACGGTCCGCCCGTGGCCGTCGGTCAGACGGCCGTCGTCGAGCATCTGCAACAAGACGTTGAACACCTCGGGGTGCGCCTTCTCGACCTCGTCGAGCAAGACCACGCTGTAGGGGCGTCGACGCACGGCTTCGGTGAGTTGGCCGCCCTCTTCGTAGCCGACATAGCCGGGGGGCGCCCCGATGAGCCGCGCCACGGAGTGCTTCTCGCCGTACTCGCTCATGTCGATGCGCACCATCGCCCGTTCGTCGTCGAACAGGAACTCGGCGAGGGCCTTGGCGGTCTCGGTCTTCCCGACTCCGGTGGGCCCCAGGAACAGGAACGAGCCGATGGGACGGTGCGGATCGGCCAGACCGCTGCGCGAACGCCTCACGGCGTCCGAGAGGATCTGGAGCGCGTCGTCTTGGCCGACGACGCGACGCTTGAGGTGCTCCTCCATCGAAAGCAACTTCTGCATTTCGCCCTGGAGCATCTTGCTGACCGGCACGCCGGTCCACTTGCTCACGACTTCGGCGATGTCTTCGGCGTCGACCTCTTCCTTGAGCATCTTGCCGCCCTGCTGGATCTGCTCGAGTTCGGCGGTGTCCTCTTCAAGCTGCTTCTGAAGCGTGGGAATCCGTCCGTGCTGGATCTCCGCGGCGGTGGCCCAGTCGGCCTCCCGCTCGGCTTGCTGGAGCTCCGTCCGCAGCGTCTCAAGCTGCTCCTTGAGGGCTCGCACGGACTCGATCTTCTCCTTCTCGCGCTCCCAAACACCCCTCAGGCCTGACGCCTGCTCGGAAAGCTCTGCCAGCTTCCGCTCGGTGGACTCGAGGCGCTCCTTGCTCGCCTTGTCGTCCTCCTTCTTGAGCGCCTCCCGGTCGATTTCAAGCTGGGTGATCTGGCGCTCGATCTCGTCGATCTCGACCGGCACGCTGTCGATCTCGATCTTCATCTTCGAGGCGGCCTCGTCCATCAGGTCGATGGCCTTGTCCGGCAGGAAGCGATCGGTGATGTACCGGTTGCTGAGCGTCGCCGCCGCGACGAGCGCGGAGTCGGTGATGCGCACGCCGTGGTGGATCTCGTACCGCTCCTTCAGACCGCGCAGGATCGAAATCGTCTCCTCGACGCTGGGCTCGCCCACGTAGACGGTCTGGAACCGGCGCTCGAGCGCCTTGTCCTTCTCGACGTACTGGCGATACTCGTTCAGCGTCGTCGCGCCCACGCAGCGGAGCTCGCCGCGCGCGAGCATCGGCTTGAGCATGTTCGCCGCGTCCATCGACCCTTCTGCCTTCCCGGCGCCGACCAGCGTGTGGAGCTCGTCGATGAACAGGATGATGCGGCCGTCCGAGCGCTTGATCTCGTCCAAGAGCGCCTTGAGGCGATCTTCGAACTCGCCGCGGTACTTCGCCCCTGCGATCATGGCGCCCAGGTCGAGCGAAACGACCGACTTGTCGCGCAGCCCCTCGGGCACGTCGCCGCTGACGACGCGCTGGGCGAGGCCCTCCACCACGGCCGTCTTGCCGACGCCGGGTTCGCCGATCAGCACGGGATTGTTCTTCGTGCGGCGGCTGAGGACCTGGATCACGCGGCGGATCTCCTCGTCGCGGCCGA
This sequence comes from Fimbriimonadaceae bacterium, assembly GCA_023957775.1. Taxonomy (NCBI): domain Bacteria; kingdom Bacillati; phylum Armatimonadota; class Fimbriimonadia; order Fimbriimonadales; family Fimbriimonadaceae; species Fimbriimonadaceae bacterium. The sequence continues at coordinate 25,654 of JAMLGR010000001.1, forward strand.
TCACGGGGTCCAGCTTGCCGCTGCGCGCCCGCGCCGTGAGGTCGATCCCGTACTTCTCGAGCGCCTGGTAGCGCTCCTCGGCGTTGGCGTCCGTGACGCCCCGACCGCCGCGCAACGCGTCGATCGCCGTCTCCAGATCCTTCTTGTTGATGCCGGACGAACGCAGGATCTTGCCCGTGGCGCCCGGCTCTTCGACCAGCGCGACGAGGAGATGCTCGGTGGAGACGTACTCGTCGTGCATCGCGTCCGCGAGCGCGAACGCGTCGTTGAAAACCTTCTGCATGCGCCCGGTGATCGCGCTCCCGTAAGAAGAGGCTCCTTGCACCGTGGGCGCACGCTCCAGCTCCCCTTCGATCTGGGCCCGAATGGACGTGGGGTCCGCATCGAGCTTCTCGAGCAATGGTCGCGTGACGCCCCCGTCCTGGTCGAGGAGAGCGGCCGCGATGTGCTCGACATCGACGTTGGCGTGCTGATGCGTGGTCGCTATCTCCTGTGCGGACTGGAAGGCTTCTTGGGCTTTGAGGGTGAGTTTGTCGAATCGCATGGACTTGAGTGTAAGATTATCAAGTGAATTGCTTACATCTTATATAACGCTGGGGCGCGGGTGGGGGTTCCAAAGGCCCTGGGGCCCGATTCCAGTGTATCGCACCCGCCGCCCTTACTTTCCAAGGCAGAAGTCGGCGAAGAGGCGATCGACGAGGTCCGCATCGGCCGTCTCGCCGGTGATGGCGCCCAAGGCGCTCGACGCTTGCTGGAGGCCGACGCTGGCGAGGTCGGTCGGTCGGTCGGCACGGAGGACGTCCGTGGCGAGGTTCACCCCTTCGAGCGCTTGCGCGAGGCTCGCGGCGTGCCGGGCGTTGACCGCGGGCGCGTCGGGCGAGAGTTCCAGATCCGCGGCGAGGGTGGCGATCAGGTCCGACAGGCCCGCGCCGGTCGTCGCCGAAACGGGCCTGCCGAAGCCCGCGTTCGGCGCCAGGTCGCACTTGTTGGCAAGCACGAGGCACGGTCGATCGAGGGCGGCGTGTTGGCGGGCATCTTCTTCGGTCCAGCCGAGCGAGGCGTCGGCGACGTACCACACGCGGTCGGCGGCGGCGGCGGCGTTCCGCGCCCGTTCCACGCCGAGGGCCTCTACCGGGTCATCGGTTTCGCGCAGACCGGCGGTGTCGGTCAGGACGCAGGGGATGCCGCCGAGGTCGGCGCGCTCCTCCAAGAAGTCGCGGGTGGTGCCCGGCACGTCGGTCACGATGGCCCGGTCGGTGCCCAAGAGGGCGTTGAGCAGGGATGATTTGCCCGCATTCGGACGGCCGACGATCGCGACCCTCAGCCCGTGTCGGAGGATCCTCCCGGTTTCGGCGGTCGCCGCAAGCTCCTCGACGTTGCGCGCGACCTGCGCGAGCGCCGCGAGGGCCTCGGGCTTGTCCAGCTCCCCGACCTCGTCGCTGAAGTCGACGCTCGCTTCGATCGAGGCCTGGACCCCGAGAACGCGCTCGCGGATCGCGCGGACCCGGTTCCGCAGCGCCCCTTCTCGATGGAGGCGGGCGAGCCGCAACTGGGACTGTGTTTCCGCCTCGATCGTGTCCCGTACGCCTTCGGCTTGCGAAAGGTCGATGCGGCCGTTCAAGAACGCGCGCTGCGTGAACTCGCCGGGCTCGGCGCGGCGCGCGCCCGCAGCCAGGCACGCCTGACAGAGCGCGAGCACCGATGCCGGCGAGCCGTGGATGGAGAACTCGACCGTCTGCTCCCCGGTGTAGGAGCGACCCTCTTCGAACGGAAGGGCAAACCCCTCGTCGCCGTGCGCGAACGTCCCGAAGTGGGCTGCTCGCGGGGTCGGCGATTCGGGCCAGGGTCCGAAGACGGTTTGGGCGATGTGCCACGCATCGGGGCCCGAGACGCGCACGATCGCCACGGCCGCGTTGGCAAGGCCGGTGATGGGCGCGACGATCGTGTCGAAGTGGGACATCCGCAGTGGCAGATTGACAGATTTCCCGACGCCGAAGGAATCCGGCGCGCAACGGCGAAGCAACTCCTCGTGACGCAGCCCCGCCGATCGACGCTGTGGTACGCCGGCTTGTCTGCGTACTGGTTCGCCACAAGCTACAAGTGGTTCATCCTGCTCCTCGCGGTGTTGCCCGGACAGGTGAACGCCATCGTTCCGGGGGGAGAGAAGAACACGGCCTGGGGGATGGTGTTCATGATCGGAGCGGTCTGGGCCGTGGTGGGGCCGTCGGTGTTCGGGTACCTGAGCGATCGCTTCACCTCGCAAGGGGGAAGGCGGCGTCCGTTCATCGCGATCGGAGCCGCGGCGACCGTGGTTTCGCTGGCCATTCTCGCGGGCGCCAACCAGCTCTGGATGCTCGTTGTGGGCTATCTGTTGCTGCAGGTTTCCGACGACGTGGGCACCGGACCGTACAGCGCCCTCATTCCCGATGTGGTCGCCGAGACCGACCGCGGGAAAGCCAGCGGGTGGATGGGGCTGATGCAGCTCGTCGGCCACTTCTGCTCGGCGGTCGTCGGCGCGTTGCTCGGCAGCGTCGTGCTGATCTACGTGGGGATCGCGGTGGTCAACGTCCTGTGCGCCCTTTGGGTTCTGGCGCTGCTGCGGGGGGTCGATGTGGCCTCGGAAAGGCCCGCGGAAACACCCGCTTCGTTCAAAGAGTTTCTGGTGGGCTGGAAGGCCCCGTGGGCGAGTCGCGACTTCCGCTGGGTCTGGTTCACCCGATTCCTCAACGCCCTGGGCTTCTACATGGTGCAGCCCTACTTGCGCAACTACCTCGAGGACGTGGTCAAGGAGTTTCGCATCTTCGGCATTGCGGTGGGTGACGGTCAAACCGCGACCCTCGTGATCGGCCTCACGATCTCCGTCTTCGGCGCGGTGGGAGCGGGGTGGGCCGCTAAGGCGTCGGACCGCATCGGGCGCAAGCGGGTGATCTACTCGGGTGGGACCCTGATGGCGGCGGTGCTGGTCCCGATCGCCTTCATTCCCAACTACACCGTGATCTGGTGCCTGGCGCTGGGCTTCGGTTTTGGCTACGGCGCCTTCCTCTCGGCGGACTGGGCGTTGGTCAGCGACGTCCTGCCGGACAAGGAAGCGTCGGGTAAGGACATGGGGGTGTGGCAGTCGAGCATCTCCTCCGTCCAGATCTTTGCGGGCGGATTCGGGCGTGTGATCGACTGGGGCAACCGCCTGCAGTTCGGGCTGGGGTACTCGATGACGCTCGTCGGTGCGGCCGTGGTGTTCTTCATCGGGACCGTTCTGGTGCGGCAAGTCAAAGGCTCCACGTAGGGCAAATCGGTTGAACGGTTGGCCTCCTCTGCGACACCCATGGGCGAGGTGCTCTCATGAAGTTGTTCGCCCTGGTCGGTCTCAGCCTCGCCGTGATCGGATGTCGGTCGTCCGCTCCGCCCGCTCCAGAAGTGGCCCAAACCGGGTCTGGAACCAAGGTGGAGGGGTTGCGCTTGGCCGGCTCCTTCAGCTCGGGAGGGCTCACCGTGATTCCGATCCTGGAGGACGCCCAAAAGGGAGGTGGCGAGGAGGTCACGACCTTGGCCGAGGCCCAGAAGATGGGCACGGTGGAGATTCGGGAGCTTCCAACGAGCCAGGTCAACTCCCTGCTCGTGATCAATCACGGAGACAAGCCGCTGCTTCTTCTCGCAGGCGACTTGTTGCTGGGCGGCAAGCAGGACCGGATCGTTGCCAAAGACACGCTGGTGCCGCCGGGCAAGGCCATGCAGGTCGAAGCGTTCTGCGTCGAGCACGGCCGCTGGACGGAGGGGAGGACGAAGTTCGAGTACAGCGGTTCGGTCGTTCCCCAGTCCGTCAAGAGCGCGGCGGCCCGCGAGAGCCAGGAAGAGGTGTGGTCGAAGGTGGCGGAGTATCGGGCCAATGCCGCCCCGATGGCGAGCATGCCCTCGGGAACGACCGTGAACGGTGCGGTCTCGGCTCCCGAGGTACGCAAGCAGGTGGACGACGCCCTTGCGGCGCTCCGGCAGGATCTCGCGAGTTTCCCGGATGCCGTGGGCTTTGTCGTCGCCCGCGGGGGGCGCGTGGTGGCGGTCGAGCTCTTTGGAAGCCCGGCGCTCTTCAAACAGGCCCAGGATGCCGTGTTGAGGGGGTATCTCGCGGACTCCGTGGTCGGCGGTGCGCCGGCTGCACCCGTCGATGGGGACTTCGTCGAAGCAGGCCTGAAGCGCGCGCTGGACGCCCGCAAGGGCGTTCGCGTCGACGGGATGGCCGTGACCCAGGTCGAGGGCGGCCCGGAGAACGCGAAACTGCCGCTTCACGGCACCTACGGGTTCGATCCGGGGAATTAGTCCGTCGGCGACCATGTAGACTCTCCGCATGAAGCTATTCGTGGACACCGGAGACGTCGAGGAGGTCCGCCAGGCGGCCGAGTGGGGCATTCTGGACGGCGTCACGACGAACCCGACGCTGATCGCCAAATCGGGCAAGGGATTTCGCGAGACCGTGCTGAAGATCTGCGAACTCGTGCCGGGGGGTGCGATCAGCGCCGAGGTTGTGGCGACCGATTACGACGCGATGCTCAAGGAGGCCCTCGAGATTTCGAGTTGGCATCCGCAGATCGTGGTCAAGGTGCCGATGATCGAGCCGGGCGTCCGCCTGGTCCGCACGCTCTCCGAAAAGGGCATCCGCACCAACGTGACGCTGGTGTTCTCCGTTCCGCAGGCGATGATGGCCGCGAAGGCCGGGGCGACCTTCATCAGCAACTTTGTCGGCCGGGTCGACGACATTTCGGGGGACGGGATGGACGCGGTGGCGGACACCGTGGCGATGGTGGCGACCTACGGTTTCGAGTCGGAGGTGTTGGTCGCCTCGGTGCGCCACCCGGCGCACGTGGTGGAGGCGCTCCAGGCGGGCGCCCACATCAGCACGATGCCGTTCAAGGTCATGAAGATGCTGTTCAAGCACCCGTTGACCGACATCGGGCTCAAGCGGTTTCTCGACGATTGGAACGAAGCGGGCCTCACCATTCTTTGACGGTTTGAACGTATCAGGCAATTTTGCGAGGTATCGGGTGCAAGCGACTCGTGTACCCTATAGGGAGTCAGTTTCAATTTGGTGGAGAGTATATGAAAGGTCTATTGGTTTCGTTGGTCGTGGCGTCGTTCGCCGGCGCGCATGCTTACTCGCTGTTTGACTTCGAATCCGAAGCGGCGACGTCGGACATCGGCTCGGGGAGCCCCGGAGCGTTGACGTCGGTGACGATGACGGACAACGGCCTCACGCTCGAGCTTTATCGCGAAGGCGGAGCCACGTTCGACATCTGGGATGCGACATCCACCGAAGGCTTCTTCCCGCTCACGTGGGAGACGCGGGTCCTCGATCCGTTCGCCAACCTCACCACGGACGATTGGTTTATCGGCAACTTCTCCTCGGCGGTCAAGCAGGTCGAGGTGGAGATGACGGACTTCGGCAGCGACGAGGACGAACTTGTGATGGAGGTCTACAGCGGCCTCGATGCCACGGGAACCTTGATCGCGACCAAGACGCTCAGTTGGGGCGGTAACTCAAGTCCGAGCTACATGGCCCTCGGATGGTCGAGCGTTTTCGAGTCCGGTGCCGCTCGCTCGATCCGCTTCCGCGGCGGTGTGCCTGACTTCCCGAACAGCATGTACTACGACAACATCGCCGCAACCCCCGTGCCGGAGCCCGCTTCCTTTGCCGCGCTCCTGCTGGGTGGGGCCGCGCTCCTGCGCCGGCGAAACCGCTAACTCCTCCTCGCTCGCGGGAAAGGGAAGGGCCGCTCCTATCGGAGCGGCCCTTCTTGCTTTGCGCTTGGGCGCTTCGGCCCGAATCGGATACCATGTCCCAGAGGCGGCTCCCAATGCGCCCCGAGGTTGAACCGTGCTGTTGCTCCTAACCCTTGCGACCCTGCAGCCGTCCGAAACGGCCGAGGAGATCTTGGCTTCGATGAGCGCGGCCTACCGATCCTGCGAAACGTACGCCGACACCGGGGTGGTCTCTTCGGTCTTCGAAGCCGGCGACGAGACGGGCGAACCCTCCGTTCGGACGATCCGCACCCTTTTCGTGCGGCCGGACCACATCCGTTTCGAATGCCACGAGAAGAATGCCGCGACCAAGGCGGAGGAGTATTTCGTCGTTTGGAGGGGTGCCACGAAGTCTCACACGTGGTGGTCGACGATCGCCAACGGCACGCACCACGACACGCCTTTGGAGGCGTTGGGAGAGGCCTCGGCCCTCTCGGGCGGGGCTTCCGACCTGGTGTACGCCCTGCTCTCGCCGCCCGTCGATGGGAAAGGCTGGTCGGTCGCCCAGTTGGCGTCCTTGAAGAAGGCGGGCACCGAGCAGGTTACGGGTGCACTGTGCGATGTCTTGGTGGGGAAGGGCTTTGAGGACTCGGCCGTCACCGTGTGGATCGACCGGGACTCGCACGCGATCCGGCGGTTTAGGGAAGCGGTCGTCGTGCCAGGCGGCACCACGGTGGACACCGTCACCCTGGTGCCGGTGTTCGGCGCACCGGTCACCCCGGAGGAGGCCTGGTTCAAACCCCCCATCGTGCGGGATCCGCCGCCGGTCGGCGGCGATACCGGAGGCGGTGGGGCGCGATGATCCTCTTGGCCGCCCTCGCTTTGGCGGCGCCCCTCCAGTGGGCCGCCGACCTTCCGACGGCGCTTCGGACCGCCGGCGGCGGCCGCGTCGTGCTGGCGTTCTTGTGGAAGCAGGATTGCCCGTGGTGCGACAAACTCGAGAAGGAGACCTTTCCCTCCAAGGAGTTTCAAGACCTCGGCAATTCGCTGGTTCCGGTGAGACTCCAGGGCGACGGATCCGAAGCTGGGGAGTCGGCGAGGCTGGGTGTTCGCGGATTCCCGACGCTCCTGTTCCTGTCGAGCAAGGGTCGCGTCGTCGGACGCATCCAAGGGTTTGTGTCGGCCGATGCCATCCAGTTCGAGGCCTCGGAGGCCGCAAGACGGGCGTGCAACCTCGACGTGGTTCCCCGCTCGCGACAGGCATTTGCCGATCGGGTCGCCATCGCGGCCGCGCAGCGGAACGAGGCGGACGTTGAGACGTGGCTGGGGCGCCTGGGCGCGGGGAGCGATCCAGAGTCCGCCGCCGCCCACCTCGCTGCGGGGATTTACTTCGAGGAGGAGATGCGGCTCACGGACGCGCGTTCGCACTTTGAGAAGGCGGTGCTTTCGACGGATGCGCGGGTGCGGGCCCAAGCGCTTTTCGGCCTCGCTCGGACCTACCTTTCGACCGATGGGTTCGCGGACGCTGCGCGCAACCTGGAGGCGGCCCTGGCGGGAGAGCACCTGTTCCACAGCCAGCGGGAGTTGGCGGCGAACCTCCTGAAGTTTGCTCGTCAGAAGGGTGGAGGGGCTGAACCCTCGATGGTCCGCCGATGAGTCGGGTGCCACGCCCGCCTGACGGGCGTGCCGCTCGTGAAGAAGCCGGGTCTCGTTTGCCGCGCTAGTTGCGGTCCCCGGTGTGAAGCTCCTCCTCGAGGCCCTTCACGGGACACGGCGGAATCGGAGTGCGGCGAGGCGCGACGAGGACCAGCGTGTCGCTCAAGACATCGTGGATCGCTTGGCGGTACGTGCTGAGCCAGATCGCGAGCACGTTCATGCTCGCAAGACCGTAGGCGGCGAACAAAAGGGTGCTGCTCACGAAATCGAGGTTCCGGAAGTGCGCCACGAGCCCGAGCTCCGCGGCGGTGGCGTACCCCATCGGCGCGCACCACTTGAGGAAGTTTCGCCTCAGCGCGCGTGAGAAACGGACGCGACCGCCGTCGTCGTCGGTCACCCGGATCCTGGCGAGCCACTTGCCGGGAGTCGAACCGTACCGGAACTCGAAAACGGCCATCAACGCGGGGATGGCCGTCAACGCGAAGACCACCACGCCGATGAGAGCCAGAGGTTCCCGAGACCCGATCCCGGCGCGAAGCAGCCCGAAAACGCAACTGGCGGCGAGGATCGCATCCACGATCGACGCCACGATTCGTCTGAGGAGACTTGCCAAAGGCATGGGCTCACCTGCCACTTGTGGGAGGTTTGATTCACTTCCATCCTACGCCATATCGGGGTCCGAGACGCAAATTTGCTTGACGAATCGAAATCTTTGCTCCTAAACTGGGAGCACGTTCGTCTTCAAGGACTGATGACCGTCGGTCCAGCAGGGCTGGAGCCGGGGCAGATGGGCTTCGTTTGCGCATGATGCGCAATGGGAGGCGCCTCTGGATCCGGGAGGGTGTCTGAGTATGGGGATGAGCGGCGACTTCGAAGTGGCGATCCAGGAAGGGTCCACCCACGTTCGGATCGGCACCGCCCTTTTGGGGCCACGGGAAAATTAGACCGTTTGGAGGACTCATGGAAGAGCTGGAACTCCAGGAAAAGCCTGGGATATTTACGAAACTCGCCGCCGTGTTCACGCGTGGCGACCACGACGAGATCGAGGACGAGGAACCGTCCGAAAGCAACGCCCGCACCTACCAGTTGCGCACGGCCTACCGGTACCACGTGACGGTCCGCAGACAAGTCGCCTCGTTCGACGATGCGATGGCCGCCGCCCAGGGCTTGAAGCGGGGAGAGCAGCAGATTCTCAATCTCTCGGCCACCGAGCCCACGATGCGGCAGAAGATCGTGGACTTCATGTGCGGCGTCAACTTCGCTCAGGAAGGCACGTGGGAGGAGATCGGGGACCACATCTACCTCATCGTTCCCGCCAGCGTGTACGTGGAGGCGGCCCCGCCGACGCCTCGCTCGTCCTCGCTCCACAACTAGTCGATTTCGGTCCCCATGGATCGAAGCCTCAGCCCCGGCCGATCCCCGGGGCTTTTTGGTGTCTCCCCGAACCCCTGCCGATCTCGGTAGAATCCCGGCAATGGTTCTTTCCTTCAACGACGAAGAGAAACGGTTTTTTGAGACGGTCGAGCGGTTCGTCGCCGACGAAGTCCTCCCCAACACGCGTGAGTGGGAGAAATCCACCTTCCCGGACGATATCTGGAAGCGCACGGCGGAGCTGGGCATCACCAGTTGCCTGTTGCCGAAAGCCTACGGCGGGCGGGGCTACTCGTGCGGCACGTACGTGGAGATGTGCCGGATGATCGCCCAAGGCGATCCGGCGCTCAGCATGAACGTCGCGGCGATCAACGCCCTGTGCGCGGCGCACTTCGAGCACTTTGCCAACGATGAGCAGCGCGAGCGTTACCTCCCAGGCGTTCTGAGCGGGGAGATCCCGTTGGCGTGGGGGCTGACCGAGCCCGACGCGGGCAGCGACGCGCGCCGGGTGAAGACCTTCGCGACACCGATCGAGGGGCGGCCGGGCTACTTCCACCTCAACGGCGAGAAGATGTTCATCACCAACGGCGGGTTCGCGAAGCTCTTCATCATCATCGCGCGGGTGAGCGACACCGAGCTGAGCGCGTTCCTCATGGAGAAGGACCAGCCGGGTTTCGAGGATCTCGGCCGCATCCCGACGATCGGGGTGAGCGCCTCGTACACGTTGCGGTTCAAGATGAACGACGCGGTCGGCTGGCATACGCCGGGCTCATTCGAGCAGGTGATCGGGCTTCTCTATCGGGGTCGCGTGGGCATTGGCGCGATGGCTCTTGGCATCGCGGAGAAGGCGCTCGAGGAGGGCATCTCCTACAGCAAGACGCGCGAGCAGTTCAACCGACCCCTTGCCGCGATGCAGAGCGTGCAGAACATGATCGCCGAGAGCGCCATGAAGGTCGAGGCAGCCCGACTCCTGGTGCACAAAGCCGCATGGATGTACGACCAGGGGCTCCCGATTGTGAAGGAAGCCTCCTACGCCAAGCTGTTCGCCTCCGAAGCGGCGCGGGACACGACCAACGCCATGCTCCAGGTCCACGGTGGCCGAGGCATGATGCAGGAGTATCTGATCGAGAAGCTCTGGCGCGACGCCAAGCTCACCGAGATCGGCGAAGGAGCGAGCGAGATCCAGAAGCTCGTAATCGCCAAGTCTCTCTTGAAGTAGCAGGGGCTATCATTCAGCCATGCCTCTGCACGTGCTCGACCACCCCTTGGCCGGCCACCTGTTGGCGGGTCTGCGGGACGTGGCCACGCCGCCCGACCGCTTCCGCCAACTGTCCAAACGCCTGACCACATTGCTGGCCTTGGAGGCGACCCGAACTCTGGCGACGGCGGAGAGGGTGGTGGAAACCCCTCTTGAGCCCGTTTCGCAGCGGGTTCTAAGCCAGGGGCTCGCTGTCGTTCCGGTCCTGCGGGCCGGGCTTGGAATGTTAGAGCCCATCGTGGAGCTGTTTCCCGACGTTTCGATCGGCTACATCGGCCTCGAGCGCCACGAGGACACCGCGATCGCGCACAGCTACTACTGCAAGCTCCCGGACTTCCAGAGCCGGTTCGTGCTTTGCGTGGATCCGATGCTGGCAACCGGCGGCTCCGCGGCCCAGGCCCTTTCTCTGATGAAGGCGCACGGCGCGCAGCAGCTCGCGATGGTGTGCGTGGTCGCCGCGCCGGAGGGGGTCGCCCGGCTTGAGGCGGCCCACCCGGAGGTTGCGATCTACACGGGCGGGGTTGGACCATGGGCTCAACGATCGGAAGTACATCGTGCCCGGGCTTGGCGACTACGGCGACCGCCTGTACGGAACGCTGTGAACGGGCGCGTCCATTTGTCCACGACCTGTCTGCTCGTGTTGGGCGCCGTCGACCTGGTGTCGTCGCTCATGTGGATGAATCTTGGCCACCAGGAGGGCAATCCGTTCTTCCGGGCGCTGGCCCGACACGGCTCGATGGCGTTCGCCCTCGGCAAATTGGCGCTGCTGCTCGGACCCGTGCTGCTGCTCGAGTACGCGAGGCGGTCGCATCCGAAGTCCGCCGAGCAAGGCACGTGGATCGCGTTTGTCGCCTACCTGCTTCTCTACGCGTTGCACGTGCGGCGGCTGGTTCTGGGCTGATGCCCCGTAGTGGGGATCGTGCACAGGAGGTGCCACGCCCGCTCGACGGGCGTGCTTGGGCGGCAAAGGTCAGGACACCTTGGGGATGAAGCACCCGACGGCCTCGGTGCGTTTCACCTTGACGGCCTTGCCAGCAAGCGCGGCGTCGATCGCGTCGCGAAGGTCGTGGGTGCGCGGGTCGCGCAGCACGCCGAGGTCGGCCCAACGGTCGTCGATGCGGCCCCGGTAGAGCTCCGGGCCCTTCCGATCGAGGACGAACGCCTCGGGGGTCTTGGTCGCTCCGAGCTCCTTGACGAACTGGTGGCGCGGATCGAGGAGGACGGGGCACTTGAAGCCGAACTCCTTCGCATGGGCCTTGGCCCGCGAAGAAGAGAGGTCGGGATCGACGTGCACGAGATAGAACTGGACGCCCTTGGGATCGTACGCTGCGACGAGGCGGTTGATCTCCGGGGCGTAGGCGTTGCTGATCGGGCAATCGACCGTCACGAAGATCACCGCGGAGAGCGTGTGCCCCTTGGGCGGAACGGTCATCGTGTGGGACTTGCCCTCGACATCGCGAAGGACGATCTCTTGGTCCGCGAACGAACCTGATGCGAACAGGGCGAGGACGGCGAGGGTGAAGCTCATGAATCTGGGGCTCCCGTTCCGCAACGTCGCAGGTCGCACGTTTGCAACCCGCCGATGCTCCGGCGCGTGATTTCCTACGAAGACGATGGAAATTAGGTTTCGACCGGGGGCCGTTCGCGCTGGGCGCGGCGGCTTTGGTTTTGAGGCTCCTTCGCGATGTTGACGCTCTACATCGTCACCGCGATCGTGGGCGGCGCGATGGTTCTCGTGAGCGCGCTCATGGGCGGCCACGACGCGGACACCGACCACGACTTTACGCACGACGCCGACGTGCACGTCGAAGTGGATTCCGACACGGATTCGGACGCCGGCGCCGATCACGGGGGGGACCATGCCGGGCCCTGGCTGCCGTTCTTCAGCCTTCGGTTCTGGACTTATCTGCTGGCGGCCTTTGGGCTGACGGGGGTCTTGCTCACGTGGCTGACGGATACGCCGCAGCCGACGGTCCTCACCTGGTCCATCGCCATGGGCCTGGTCGTCGGTCTGGCCGTCTCGTACCTGATGCTGGTGTTGAAGCGGATCGGCGTCGACAGCTCGATCTCGTCGAGCGACATGCTCGGGATCGAGGCGCGCGTGACGGTGCCGATCCGGGGCGCTTTGATGGGCCGCGTGCGGTGCAACGTGAAGGGCGAGGCGCTGGACGTGTTCGCCACGTCCGACGAGGACCGGGTTTTCGAAGAAGGCCAATCCGTGGTCATTGTGGAAATGGTCGGCGACAAGGCGCGGGTGGTCTCGCGCGAGGACGTGTTTGGTTAATTCTATGGCAACGATTCAACTTTCGCAGGAAGTGACGACGGGGCTGATGATCGGGGGCGGCGCCGCCCTCGTCATTCTCATCGGCCTGGCATGGATCAAGAGCTTTCTCCACATCTGTCCTCCCAACGAGGTGCTGATCTTCTCGGGGCGTCGGCGCAAGATGGCGGACGGCTCCCAGCGCGGATTCCGACCGATCTTTGGGGGAAGGGGGTGGCGGATGCCGATCGTCGAGAAGGTCGACCGCATGAGCCTGAGCATCATGGAGGTCCCCATCCAGACGCGGAACGCCTACTCGAAGGGCGGCATCCCGTTGGCGATGGACGCCATCGCCAACGTGAAGATCTCGAGCGACCCGCAGGTGGTCGGCAACGCGATCGAGCGCTTTCTCGGGCGGGACCCGGCGGAGATTCGGAGAGTGGCGAAGGAGACCCTGGAGGGCCACCTGCGGGGCGTGCTCGCGCGGCTCACCCCCGAAGAGGTGAACGAGGATCGGCTCAAATTCGCCGACGAGCTTCTGCGCGAGTCGGAGCTTGATCTCAACAAGCTGGGCATCCATCTCGACACGCTGAAGATCCAGCACGTGTCGGACGAGGTGCACTATCTCGACTCTATCGGCAGGGAAGCGATCGCCAACGTCGTGATGGAGGCGGAGATCGCCGAGAGCGACATGAAACGCCAGGCCGAGCTTGCCGAGGCCGAGAACGACGGCCGCGCCAGGGTCATCGAGGCCAACGTGCAGGCGCAGGTGCTGCAGATGCGCAACGAGTTGCGGCGGATTCAAGCCGAGCTGGAGTCCGAAGTCCGTTCCGAGGAGGAGCGCACGCTGGCTGCGGCCCGCGAGGCGCGGGCCAAGGCGGAGCAGGAGTTGCAGCAGGTGCGCGCCGAGGTCGAGGGGGTCCGGCTCCACACCGACCAGGTGTTGCCCGCCGAAGCGCAACTGGTCGCCCAGGAGTATCGGGCCAAGGGCGACGCGGCGATCCTCCGCGAGCGCGGCATCGCCGTGGGGCAGGCGCTCGAGGAGATGAACTCGGCGTGGCTCGAGGCGGGCGACCAAGCGCTGGCCATCTACTTGATCGAAGAGATCGAGAAGATCCTCGGCAAGGCCGCCAAGGGCGTCGCCAAGATCAAGATCGACAACCTCGACATGATCGACAGCGGGGACGGCAAGGTGCTGTCCAACTACCTCAGCGTCTATCCCGAGATGCTGGGCTCGGTGCTCGACGCCGTCACGCGGACGACCGGACTCGACATTCGCAAAGCGATTTCGCAGACGGAAGGAGAGGCAGACAGCCTCTTGGCCCAAGAGGAAGGGGGCAAGCAGTGATTCCCGTAATCATCCTGACGGTATTGGCGTTTTTCGGAGTGCTCGGTCTCCTAAGCCTTCGGCGGCTGTTCTACATCTGCGCTCCCAACGAGGTGCTGATCTTTTCCGGCTCCACCCGCAGATTGCGGGGCGAGAACCGACGGTACGGCTACGTGATCGTCAAGGGAGGTTCGCGCTTCCGGGTTCCGATGCTCGAGCGCGTGGACAAGATGGACCTGACCAACATGGTGATCGACGTGGGCGCCACGAACGCTTACTCCAAGGGCGGCATTCCGCTCACGGTGCAGGGCGTGGCGAACGTCAAGATCGCGGGCAACGAACCCGTGCTGAACAACGCGATCGAGCGGTTCCTGGGCAAGAGTCGCGAGGAGATCATGCGGATCGCGAAGGCGACGCTCGAGGGCAGCCTGCGCGGCGTGCTGGCGTCCCTCACGCCCGAGGAGGTGAACGAGGACAAGCTGAAGTTCGCCGAGCGCCTCGTGCACGAGGTAGAGCAGGACATGACGGCTCTCGGACTCGTTGTCGACACCTTGAAGATCCAGAACGTCCACGACGAGGTGAAGTACCTCGATTCGATCGGGCGCAAGAAGAGCGCGGAGATCCTGAGCACGGCCCGGATGGCGGAGGCGAAGGCGAAGGCCGACTCGATGGTGCGCGCCGCGGAGAACCTTCAGCGGGAGACCAAGGCTCAGATCGACGCCCAGACGTCGATCGCCAAAGCCGACGCGCAGCGGCGGCTGACCGACGCCCAGACCCGGCGTGCGGCCCTGGTGGCCGAGGAGCTAGCGACCGTCGCCGCGCAGGTGGCCCAGTCCAAGGCGGAAGTCGGCGTGCAGAAGGCGCGCGTCGAGCAGGTGCGGAAGATGCTCGAAGCCGACGTCGTTCAGCCCGCCAAGGCCTCGTCCGAGGCGGCGGAGGCCCAGGCCAAAGGCAAGACCGTGCAGATCGTCGAGGACGGCCGCGCCCGGGCCGAGGCGCTGAGACGGCTGGCCGAGAGCTACCGCAAGGCGGGCAAGGGCGGCCGCGACGTGCTGCTGCTCCAGAAGCTCGACAGCATCATCGAGGCGATCACCGACACGATCGCCGAGACGCGGATCGACAAGGTCACGATGATCGGTTCGGGAACGCCGGGGCTGGGCGACGGTGGCGGTTCGTTGCCGGTCAAGGCGTTCAGCACGCTCGAGCAGTTCCGCCGGCTGACCGGGGTGGACCTGGTGGAGAAGCTTAGGGACGCCGACTTCGGAAAGAAGCGGGAGGCGGAGGTCGAGGCCAAGGCGCCCGTGGTCGTCCCGGAGCCGTTGGAAGGACCCCAACCGGAGCCCCCGGCCCCAACGCCCCAACCGATGCCGAAGCGGACGCCCCCCAAGAAGTGGGACATTGCTCCTCCCCCAAAGCTGGACGGCTAGCCCAAACCACAAACCACCAACCACAAACCAGCTGGGCGGAGCCCAAAGGTAGACTAGACGCGTTGGCCGCGAGCTTCAACGGCGCAGCCGCCCAACGTGTCGTCTGACAATCGAGGAATAAGCGCTGTGCCCAAACCTGCCCAAACCCCTGCCCAATTCACTCCCTCGCAGCTCGAGGACTTCTACCGCGAGATGGTGTTCTTGCGGCACTTCGAGGAGAAGTGCAACTTCGCGTACCGCCAAGGCAAAGCCGGCGGCTACCTCCACGTGTACATCGGGATGGAGCCGCTTGTCGTGGGCTGGCTCAACGTGATCAAGAAGGGCTACGACTACGTGATCACGGCGTACCGCGACCACGGCCACGCGCTCGTGCTGGGCTCGGACCCCGTCGCCGTGATGGCCGAGATCATGGGTCGCAGCGGCGGATTGAGCCGGGGCAAGGGCGGCTCGATGCACCTTTACGACATCGGGCGGAACTTCTACGGAGGCTGGGGGATCGTCGGAGGCCACACGGCCCTGGGCGGAGGGTTGGCCTTCGCTGCGAAGTACCGCGGGGAGGACCGGGTGACCTTGTGCTACCTCGGTGACGGCGCCGCGAACGCCGGCGTGTTCTACGAGACGCTCAACATGTGCGGATTGTGGGACCTGCCGATCATCTTCATCATCGAGAACAACGAGTTCGCGATGGGAACGCGCCTCGAGTACCACGCGGCCGATCCCGAGTTGCACAAGCGCGGGTATCCGTTCGGCATCAAGCACGAGCGGGTGGACGGGATGGACCTTCTCCAGACGTTGTCCGATGCCGAGCGGATCGTGGATTGGGTCCGGAAAGAGCAGAAACCGTATCTCGTCGAGGTGATGACGTACCGTTTTGCGGGCCACGGGGCGGCGGACAACGACCAGAGCCTTTACCGCACGGCGAAAGAGGTCGATCAAGCCAAGAAGCGAGACCCGATCCACCTGTTCGAAGAGTATCTCGTGAAGAACAAAGTGGCCACGAAAGAGAAGCTCGAGGCCATCGACGCCGAACTGGAGGAGCGCGTCGAGCAGATTTACGAAGAGGCCGACGCCTCGCCGATGCCGGAGGCGGGCGAAGTGTACGAGCACGTATACACGGACATGACCCCGGAGGAGGGGCACTAATGGCAACCGAGACGATGACCTACCGCGATGCGGTGCGCCAAGCCCTGATCGAGGAGTTGGACCGCGACGACAACGTGTTCGTGATTGGTGAAGATATCGGTCGGTACCAGGGCACCTTCCGCGTCACCCAAGGGCTGTTTGAGAAGTACGGGGGGCGGCGGATCGTGGACACGCCCATCACGGAGCCCGGAATCGTCGGGATGGCGACGGGAGCCGCGATGACGGGCTTGCGCCCGGTGGTCGAGATGATGACGATGTCGTTCTCGATCCTCGCGCTCGACCAGATGATCAACCACGCCGCGAAGATCCACTACATGACGGCAGGGCAGGCCAAGGTGCCCTTGGTGATGCGCGGCCCAGGCGGGGCGGCGAACCAGCTCTCCGCGCAGCACAGCCACTCGCTGGAGGGGTGGTACGCGCACGTGCCGGGGCTCAAGGTCGTCGCGCCCGCGACGCCCGGGTGTGCCAAGGGCATGTTGAAGTCCGCGATCCGGGACGACAACCCGGTCGTGTTCACCGAGAATCCCGGCCTTTACGCACTCAAAGGGGAAGTCTCCACCGATCCTGAATCGTTGGTGCCCTTCGGAAAGGCGCGGATCGCGAAAGGGGGGAAGGACCTCACGCTCGTGGCGTACAGCCGGATGGTGCACGTGTGCCTGAAGGCCGCGGAGATGCTGGAGAAGGACGGGCTGGACGTCGAAGTGGTCGACGTGCGATCGTTGCTTCCGTTGGACGCGGAGACGATCTACGCATCGGTGGCGAAGACGCACCGCTGTGTGGTCGTGTACGAGGATTGGAAGAGCGGGGGATTCGGCGCGGAGATCGCCGCGCGCATCGCGCAGGACTGCTTCGACGACCTCGACGCGCCTGTGCGGAGGGTCGGCGGCCTGAACGTTCCCATGCCGTACACGCGCCCGTTGGAGTTGCTGTGCATCCCCAACGAGGACGACGTGGTGGCCGAAGTCCGGCGTCTCGGCTAACACCACCCGATTCCGGTTCCCGATTCCCGACTCCCGGTTCCCGACTCCCGATTCCCGTCCGGAGGATAGACTCTCGTCCAATGGACGACGGGAGTTTGTGGGCGGCGGTCGGTCGGATGTACGACCGCGACGAGGTGGTGGCCGCCCACGAGCTTGCCGAGTCTCTTGGAACGGGCGAGTTCGGCGTCCACTTGGGTTTCTACCGCTCGATCGAGGCGGAGGCCGCCACTCGGCGCGAGAGCCGGGTCGTGCGTCTTGCCGAGTGGCTTGAATTCGAATACCTGCCTCACGAGGTGCGCAATTTCAAGGCGCTCGCCGAGGCGACGCTGGCCACGTGTGATCTCGTTGCGGAGCGTCTGGGTTGGACCCACGGAGCGGCGACGAGGATCGCGGTGCTCGCCGACGAGGCTGACGCCCCTTGGGCCACCAACCCGCACGGCTACCACAGCCCGCGCACGGATTACGACAAGATCTGCCTTCCCGCGTATCTGCAGGACGACCTGGGGGAGTTCCGACAGGCCATCGCGCACGAGTACGCGCACGTGGTCACGCACCACTTGACCGAGGGACGGGCACCGCGTTGGCTTTCGGAGGCGGTGTCCGTCCTGGCGGAACGGAACTTCGACGCGCGGGCGCTCAAGGCGCTCGCGGCGGGGAAGTGGCGTTCTCCGGGACCCTTGGAGGCGGCGTTCGCGGGGGACGAGGAGGGCGAGAACCCGGAGTGGGACGTGTGGCTCGCCTACCAGCAATCGGGTTGGATCGGGAGGTTTCTCGTGTCGATGGGGGACGAGCGGCGCCTGGGAGATCTGCTGCGCGCCCATGTGGGAGGCTCGACCTGGGGCCGCGTGCTGGCGCTGCTTCAGGGTCGAAGTCCCACCGACCGGGCCCTGCGCCAGACGTACGGGCTCACCGTTGCGGATTTGTTCGAACAGGCCCGCGCCAATCTCTAGCCGATCCCGCCCAACGGTTGCGGAAAGCCATCTGATGCCGTCGGGTGCCCTCGGGTGCCCTCGGGTGCCACGCCCGCTTGACGGGCGTGAGAAGCATGCCCGCCAGGCTCACCAGGTGCCCTCGGGTGCCACGCCCGCTTGTCGGGCGTGAGGGGCATGCCCACCAGGCTCACCAGGTGCCCTCGGGTGCCACGCCCGCTTGTCGGGCGTGAGGGGCATGCCCACCAGGCTCACCAGGTGCCCTCAGGTGCCACGCCCGCTTGTCGGGCGTGCGTTCGGCTTCGGATCCTGAGTCTCAGAAAGCAAATGCAACGGCTTGGAACCCGGGAGTTGTCACTGCGTGCGCTCCACCCAAGGCCCCTGTGGATCTACAATCAGGCATGCGCTTTCAAGATCAGGCGGTCCGCATGACCCAGCGCGCGCTCGACGACATCTGCCGCGCGGCGCGGGCGGTGCCGGAAGACAAGCGGGAGTGGGTGCCGATGGGAGCGGCGAGGAGCGTGCTCGACCAGATGCAAGAGATCGCCGCGGCCGCGCCATGGTTCCTTCCCATCTTGCGAGAGCGCAAGATGCCCGTGTTCGACGCGCACGCCAAACGGGAGGCGGTACGGCTGAGGCAGACGCACGCGACGGTGGAGGACTGCATCCTGGCCGCCCAGTCGCACACGGCCCTGCTGTGCGGCGTGATCGAGTCGATGGAGGACGAGCACCTTGAAGAGGAGATCGAGCTTCCGTTCGGCGGCGGCATGAAGCTGTCCCTTGCGGACGTGTGCATGCTCCACCACAACAACATGCAGTACCACCTCGGGCAGATCAACCAGATCCAGTTGATGCTGGGAGACCGGGAGATGCATTAGGGGGGGACGGGAATCGGGAATCGGGAATCGGGAGTGGGGACGGGGGTTGTCTGCGCGGCGGGTGACGTACAATGGGGTGGAACCGGTCTTTTGCTGGATACCGATCCGGCGAGGCGGGGGGAAGCCGGCGACGGAAGGGCCCGCTGCTGAGGCGGGCGCTTCGAGGAGGAGACAGTGATGCGTATCGGAATCCTCGCGCTGATCGCCGCGGTCGGCGCGTTTGCCCCCTTGGGTTCGCTCGACCAGACGGCGGGTCTGCCCGGCCTGACGTCCAAGGATGCGTTCCCGAAGGGCTGCGTCAGTTGCCACGTGGTGGTCGAAGGTCAGGACCACCGCCTCAGCGCGCTGTTGGCGAAGGTGAAGGGCCATCCCAAGCTGAAAGCGGGTGTGGCCGTCCCCACGGAGTGCGCCAAGTGCCACCGCGCGGAATCCCCGCTGGGCGAAATCGGCTCGTTGCTGCACCGGGCCCACTACGCAAGGCTCGAGGAGAGCGAGTTCGTCAAGAAGTTCCAGGGCGCGTGCCTGAACTGCCACACGCTCGACTCGAAGACGGGAAAGATGGGCCTCAAGACCGGCCCGCTGCAGTAGAGCGGCGCCGGAGGGGGAGGACGTGGTGCGTTGGGGTTGCGGGCCCGCCGCGAAATTTTCTCTCCGGCCCCTTGACTTGCCCCTCCCGGTCTGGTATCATCTCCTCTTGCCGCAGGTTGGTTTCGCAAGAAGCCGAACGACGGCCCGCGCACGAGCACTTTGACAGCCGCATATTGGTTTAGTGGATTCAAGCATCGAGCATCGAATCGAAAGCTGCTTTGTCTAAATAAGCTTAAGAGGGTGTACGATGAATGCCTAGGGACAAGTTGCCGATGAAGGACGCGCAAGCGGCGAAACGCTCCGGGGAGCTGCACAGAAGTGTTGATCCGGAGGTGTCCGAATGGGGAAACCCAGCGTGGGTAATGCCACGTTACCCTTGCCTGAATAAAATAGGGCATGTGGAGGGAACCGGGTGAACTGAAACATCTCATTAACCCGAGGAAAAGAAATCGAAGAGATTCCGTAAGTAGCGGCGAGCGAAAGCGGACCAGCCCAAACCAACAGGCTTGCCTGTTGGGGTTGTAGGGCCATCACTAAGCCCCCCAAACGAAGGGTTCGCCTTTCGTTTGAGGGGTTCAGAAAAGAAGATCGAAGGTGTTAGCGGAAGAGGACTGGAACGTCCCGCCATAGAGGGTGAGAGCCCCGTACTCGAAAACTTCCTTCGGATTCAGATGGTACCTGAGTAGCACGCAACACGAGGAACTGCGTGTGAACCCGCCCAGACCACTGGGTAAGGCTAAACACAACTTGTCACCGATAGTGCATCCAGTACCGTGAGGGAAAGGTGAAAAGAACCCCGGGTAGGGGAGTGAAATAGAACCTGAAATCGTACGACCCACAAACAGTCAGAGCACAATGTGCGGAGCAATCCGTTCAGGTGTGATGGCGTACCTTTTGCAGAATGAGCCTGCGAGTTACTAGTGTTGGCAAGGTTAAGGATTTAAGATCCGGAGCCGGAGGGAAACCGAGTCCGAATAGGGCGTCAAGTCAGCATTAGTAGACCCGAAACTGCGTGATCTAGCCATGGCCAGGTTGAAGTGTTGGTAACACAACATGGAGGACCGAACTCATTGACGTTGAAAAGTCACGGGATGAGCTGTGGTTAGTACGGTGAAATGCCAATCGAACGCAGAGATAGCTGGTTCTCCCCGAAATGCATTTGGGTGCAGCGTTACGTGATGTTGGTGGGGGGTAGAGCACTAAATGGGCTAGGGGGCCTACCAGCTTACCGAACCCAATTAAACTCCGAATACCCATCAATTAACGTGGCAGTGAGACGGCGAAGGCTAAGCTCCGTCGTCAAAAGGAAAACAGTCCAGATCGACAGCTAAGGGCCCTAAACGTGTGCTAAGTGTGAAACGATGTGAAATCGCGTAAACAGCCAGGAGGTTGGCTTGGAAGCAGCCACCCTTTAAAAAGTGCGTAACAGCTTACTGGCCGAATGTGATTTCGCGCGGATAATGTAAGGGGGCTAAAGCACACTCCCGAAGCTTCGGGATTCAATCTTCGGATTGGATCGGTAGGGGAGCGTTGTGTTCAGCAGTGAAGCTAGAGCGGAAGCACTGGTGGAGCGGACACAAGTGAGAATGCAGGCATGAGTAGCGATCACACAGGTGAGAATCCTGTGCGCCGAAAACCTAAGGTTTCTCCGTCTATGTTCGTCAGACGGAGGTTAGGCGGCACCTAAGGCGAGGCCAGAAGGCGTAGCCGATGGACAACGGGTAGAAATTCCCGTCCTTGGTATATCAGCGATGGAAAGACGCTTCTCGACGTTCCATCCCGCACCGTTGGTTGTTGCGGGCTACGTGAAGGCTGGGCCGGTTGAATAGACCGGCGGAAAGGTCGACACGGGGGAAGGGCGCTCTTCGGAGCAATCGAACTGGGACAGAGGGGGGCCGAGAAAATCTCCTCAGCGTTAATGATATATCGAGCCGTACTGCAAACCGACACAGGTAGGTGAGTCGAGGAGACTAAGGCGTTCGAGAGAACTCTCGTTAAGGAACTAGGCAAATGGGCCCCGTAACTTCGGGATAAGGGGCGCCCACTTCGGTGGGCCGCAGCGAAGCATCCCAGGCGACTGTTTACCAAAAACACAGGTCTCTGCTAAGACGAAAGTCGAGGTATAGGGGCTGACGCCTGCCCAATGCCCGTAGGTTAATCGGAGATGTCAGGGGTAACCCGAAGCATTGAAGTGAAGCCCGGGTGAATGGCGGCCGTAACTCTAACGGTCCTAAGGTAGCGAAATTCCTTGTCGGCTAAATACCGACCCGCATGAAAGGCGTAACGACTTGGGAACTGTCTCAACGAGAAGCTCGGTGAAAATGTAGCACCCGTGAAGATGCGGGTTAAACGTAGTAGGACGGAAAGACCCCGTGGAGCTTTACTACACCTTGAGATTGTGAATTGGCTATGCGTGTAGAGCGTAGGTGGGAGCTTCGGCACCAATGGAACACCACCCTCGTATAACTGGTTCACTAACCCAGGCCCTTATCGGGTCTGGAGACAATCTCAGGCGGGTAGTTTGACTGGGGCGGTCGCCTCCCAAAAGGTAACGGAGGCGTCTAAAGTTGCACTCAGGCTGGTTGGAAATCAGCCGTTGAGCGTATAGGTATAGAGTGCGATTGACTGCGAGACACACAGGTCGAGCAGGGACGAAAGTCGAGCTAAGTGACCCTCTGGTGGTGTGTGGGCACGCCAGGGTTCATCGGATAAAAGCTACCCCGGGGATAACAGGCTGATCTTGCCCGAGCGCTCACAGCGACGGCATGGTTTGGCACCTCGATGTCGGCTCGTCGTATCCTGGGGCTGTACAAGGTCCCAAGGGTTCCGGAGTTCACGGATTAAAACGGCACGCGAGCTGGGTTCAGAACGGCGTGAGCCAGTTCGGTCCCTATCCACTACGTTCGTAGGAAACTTGAGGGGAGTCGCTCTTAGTACGAGAGGACCGGAGTGAACTGACCTCTGGTGTACCAGTTGTGCCGCCAGGCGCAGACGCTGGGTAGCCACGTCGGGCAGGGATAAGCGCTGAAAGCATCTAAGCGCCAAGCCCACCCCAAGATTAGGTTTCCCATCAATTGAGTAAGGCCCCCGGAAGACTACCGGGTGATAGGTCGCAGGTGTAAAGGCAGTAATGTCAAAGCTAAGCGATACTAATTGGCCGAGGGCTTAAACAAAGCTCTTACGATTCAAGCTTGGTGCTTGAACCCCACTAAACCAGCATGTGGCTGCCAAAGCGCTTGGCGTCGCGGCGACAATCAGGCGAATAGGTTTCTATTCGGGTGACCATGGCGAGAGGGTCACACCCGTTCCCATCCCGAACACGGCAGTTAAGCCTCTCAGCGGCGGATGTACTTGGCCCGCAAGGGCCCGGGAGATAGGCACGTTGCCCGAGTAGATGATTTCAAAGAGCCCCCTCGAGGGGCTCTTTCCATTTGCAAGCCTCCCCGACTCCCGATTCCCGACTCCCGACTCCCGTTCTGGAAAAACCCCGTATTGTTGCTGGCCCCTCCGTTTGGCGAGAATACGTATTCTGGGTTACAATGGACCCAGAGGGCGAGGCGCCGGTACGTCGCGCGTCGCAAAGGAGAGTGGACATGAATCTGCGAACGATGCTCGTGCTCTCGGTGGTTGCCGCTTCAGGCGCCGTTCATGCCGAGTTTCATCTGGCTGGAGACTTCAACGGGTGGGATCCAAACGGTCCGCTCCTCAATGAGACCGGAAGCGGGACCGGGATCTTCACCGCAGACTTGAGCGGGCTCGGCGACACGGTGCGGCACGAGTTCAAAGTCACCGACGGGACCTGGAACGTCTCCTGGCCCGGCAGCGGAAACAGCTGGTTCTACTCGACGAGCGGCGGGGAGATTACGATCACCTACGACACCAACGTCTACGGAGACGGCTGGAGCGGGGACGGTGGCCGGATCGGCCTCAGCAACAACGTCTCCGCCTGGACGGCGGTCGGCGATTGGCAAGGCTGGGACAATGCGAACGCCGCCACGGCGATGGCGGACATGGGCGGTGGGATCTACAAGTTCACCGCTACGGGACTGAGCGCCGGCAGCCACTTCTACAAAGCCGTCAACACCGGCACGTGGGACGCGATCGGGGCCGACTACCGCAGCATCAATGCGGACAACCTCGAGTTCTTCACAGACGCCGCGAACCCCAATGTGGAGCTGTTCGTGAACGTCCAGGATGGGACCATTCGCGCGAATCCGGTTCCCGAGCCGGCGTCGATGGTGGCCCTCGCTCTGGGTGCCGGCGCCCTTCTCGCAAGGCGCCGACGAGCCTAACAGGGCACCCTTGAGCCCGGGGTCTCGCTGCTGCTCGACCCCGGGCCAACGTCCGCGACCTCTTTCACGGTCGTGTTTCGACACCCCGCTGGAGTCCGAGGGGGACAATTCCAACACACGGAGCCGCAAGCGATGAACCTGCCGCCCCTTCTTGGCTATGCGGAGGGGGGGCGAGACCGAGGGGTTCGTCCACCCTTAGGTGAAGGGGCTGACCTCGGCGGACCATGCCTCTGCCCGGCGAGCGTCCCCTTGGGGTAGAACGTGGGTATGCCTTTGCCAGTTGGAACCCGAGCCCCGTTGTTCACCCTCCGAAGCCTCCAGAACGGGGAGTTCAAGGACGTGTCGCTCGAGGACAACCTCGGACAGCGCAACACCGTGCTGCTGTTCTTCCCGGGCGCGTTCACCCCCCCGTGCACGGAGGAGATGTGCCTGGTGAACGACTGGCACCAGAAGGCCGCCGCGCTGGACGCCGTGGTCTGGGGCATCTCGTGCGACACCGCGTTTTCTCAGGCGGCGTGGGCCAAGCAGGAGAACATCTCGATTCCCCTGCTTGCGGACTACGCCAAAGAGGTGGCCACGCAGTACGACGTGCTGTTGCCAAGTCTGGCCGGCATGGGACCCTCCGCGGCTCGAGCGGCCTTCGTCGTCAATCGCCACGGGATCATCCGCTACGCCGAGCAGACCGAAACGCCCCTGACGATGCCGAACTTCGACGCCGTCAAAGCCGCCCTGGAGGGCGAGAGGGAGTAGCCCCGCGCCCGCGGGTCTCAGTCTGGAGAGGGGGGTGCCAGGGAACCCTTGGAGCCCAGGGTCCCGCCGCAGCTCGACCTCGGACATTCGTTTGCGACCTATCGAGGTCGTTGATTCTGCACCCTGTGGGCACCGACCGAGGATCTAGCGAGTCGGCTGCCTGAATCTGCGGCGCCTGGCGGTAGCCGCTAAGGCGAGGCAGGCAAGCGCCGTGGTGGCGGGTTCCGGAACCGGCGCGTGGACCCCCCGGATATCGTCCAGCCCAAATCCCTCGCCAGGCATCCCGGCAACCGTGCTCGTCGAGCGAAAGCGAACCGAGGTCGCCGACATTCCGCCGTCGAGGACGAAACCGGTGAATTCAGCCGCTCCTCCGGAGAGATCGTGGCTTCCAAGGAGCGTCGCGTCGTCGAAGACGTCGATGGTCGCCCCTTCGAGGGTCATCGCGTCCCAGGTGAGAAAGCTGAGCGCGGTGTGGCGCGTGAAAAACGTGAGGCGCACGTCGGTGCCCACACCTGCTTCGTGACCGTTTGTGAAGAGCGATGCGTGCTTGGTCCCGTTATTATCGGTGTAGACAAGAGGCGGGACATCGATAAAGTTGCGGAACGTGTTGCCGTCGAGGCTCTCTTGAGAGAAGGCGCCCGCGGCGGACGCCACCGGACTCGACGTGAACGAGAGATCGGTCGCAAATCCGTCAAAAGTCTCGAAGTAAGAAGGGGGGCCGGCGGCCGCACCCCAAAGCGCGGGATGATCGTACCAAGTGATGCCCGCGTGAGCGTGGGTTGCACACACGGCAATGGCCAAGAATAGGGTTCGCCTCATGGTCTCCTCTCAGGGTGGCCCCAATGGAAAGACACCCGTCCTCCCATCATAACGCAGAACTGTTGCTAATGACACTCGCAATGTTGCCAGGCGACCCTTGTCGATGCGGGATAATGGGCCATGAAGATCGGGATCTTTACCGCCCTCTTTGGGGACAAGTCGCTGACCGAAACACTCGATATCGTGCAGGCCGAAGGGATCGAGGCCGTCGAGTTCGGAGCCGGCGCCTATCCCGGGGCCGCCCACCTCGACGTCGAGAAGCTCCTCGAGAGTAAGTCCGCCCGCGAAAAACTCCTCGCCGAGGTGGCGAAGCGGGGGCTCTCGATCAGCGCGATCAGTTGCCATGGGAACCCCTTGCACCCCGACAATGCCGTGGCCGAGGAGCACCATCAAGCATTCAAGAACTCGGTAAAGCTCGCGCACCTCTTGGGAGTGGAGTGCGTCAACGGCTTCAGCGGCTGCCCGGGGGACGGCCCGAAGGCGAAGAACCCCAACTGGGTGACCTGTGCTTGGCCCGACGAGTTCCGAGACATTCTGGACTGGCAGTGGAAGAAGAAGGTGATCCCCTACTGGCGCGAGCAGGCGGCTTTCCTGAAGGAGCACAAGGTCAAGTTCTGCATCGAGATGCACCCGGGGTTCGTCTGCTACTCGAACGACACCCTGCTCAAACTGCGCAACGGCGTGGGGAAGAACGGCGATGCGATCGGCGCCAACTTCGACCCCTCGCACCTTTGGTGGCAAGGCATCGATCCCATCGCCGCCGTTCGGGAACTGGGTGCCGAAGGGGCCCTCTACCACGTCCACGCCAAGGACACGCGCATCGATCCCTACAACTCCGCGCGCAACGGAAACCTCGACACCAAGTCCTATGGGGACATCCTGAACCGGTCTTGGGTGTTCCGCAGCGTGGGCTACGGGCACACGCTGGGGTGGTGGAAGGACTTCGTCTCGAACCTGCGCATGGCGGGCTACGACCACGTGCTCAGCATCGAGCACGAGGATGGGCTCATGTCCCCGATGGAAGGCCTCCGCAAAGCGGTCCAGGTGCTCAAGGCAAGCGTGATTTCCGAGCCCGCCGGACCCATGTTCTGGGCCGCCGACTGACCTCTGCCAAGGTTGCCGATCCTCGGCGGGTGCCACGCCCGCTCGACGAGCGTGAGTTCAAGGTCGGAGAGTCTCGGCACGCCCGCCAAGCGGGCGTGGCATCGACGAGGACACGGAGGGGTTGTCCTACTCGGAGTCCGCGCACTCCCACAGACTAGCGCTAGCCGTTGTTGGAGGCGCCGGTGCCTGCGGCGGCCATGGCGCGGCGCGAAGCGACGTGCGCGGTGGGCCAGTCGGGCGCCGTACACACGACCGTGTAGGCATCGATCCGCTCCCACTCCAAGAGCTGGCACGCGGCGTCCGCCTCTTCGGAGCGGTTGAACTCGATCTTCGCCACCACGGGGCTTTGAGGCACCCACGGCGCGATGCTCCCCGCCGAACGGACCGCATCCCCCGCCGCCGCTTCGATCCGGGGCCCCGTCTCGGAGGGGTGCAGCAAACGGCCCATGTAACGGCCGATGCCGTGTTTGGTCACCGCGGTCTTCAGCGCGGGCACCAACTCCTCGGCCTCGCGGCATCCGGCCTCGTCGCTGCTGACCAGCACCAGCGGAACCTCGCAGACACCCGCCGTCGCCGCGCTCATGGCGATTTCGCCTGCGGGCATCCCGTTGATCCAGTACCGATGGACGTTTCCACTGATCGTGTGCTCCATCACGCCCGCGGTCGTCCCCGCCATCGCGTGGTAGCCGACCAGCATCGCGCAGTCGAAACCCGCGTCGACCCCCTCCATCATCCCCAGAGCCCCGCTTCCGGAGCCCGAGAGCAGCTCGACGCCCGCTTCGAGATCGGAGACGAGGAGGTTCTTGCCGCCCCCGTGGCTGTCCTTCACCACGATTCGGGTTGCACCCGCGGCCCGCGCCCCTCGGATCGCGGCGTTCACGTCGTGGGTCATCATCCGGCGGGCGTGCGGCCAATCGTAGTGCTCGGAGCGGGGACCCCCCGTTTGACCCCAAGTGACCACCCCCGTGACTCCTTCGATGTCGGCGGAAATGTAGACCCTCATGCGCCCATTCTACTGGTCCGGCCTGCCCGTGCGTGCCACGCGCTACGCGGCTCGTGGAAGGGGTTCGGGCTTTCGCAACGCCAAGATCGCCACGGAGGAGACGATCGACACGATCCCGATCAGGATGAACCCGCTGTTGAAGGCGATGGTGTGGGCCTGGACGGAGACGCTCCGATCGATCAGGGCAAAGGCTGCCTGGTGGGCGCCGGCGGGCGAATACCCGCGAGCCACGAGCGCTTGTGCTGCGCCCTCGATGCGCTGCTGGAGTGCGGGATTGCCCGCATAGAGATTGGAGAGCAGATCCACGCGCGCGTAGGCCGCCTGCCGCGTGATGAAGCTCCCAAGGGCCGCGATGCCGAACGTCCCTCCGATCTGTCGGCTCAGATTCAACATGGCGGCGCCTTGAGCGATCTCGGCCCCGCGGAGCGTCGCAAACGCGGCGAGGTTGATCGGCACGAAGAGCATTCCCAGGCCGAAACCGCGCACGATAAGCGCCAGTTGGACGTCGCCGGAGCCCGCGTAGGCGGGGAGGGAACCCAGGTCGAACATCGACGTGACGAACAGTCCCAATCCCAGCACGATGGAAAGGCGAGGGTCGAAACGGGGCCGGGGGCCGTTCAGCAAACGGCCCACCGTGATCGCGGCGATCCCCGTGGCAATCCCTCCGGGAAGCATCGAAAGCCCGGTCTCGGTTGGAGAGAGCCCCATGACCGACTGGGCGAACAACGGGAAGATGAAAACCCCGCCGTAGAGACCGAATCCCAACACCACGAACAGCACGAGTGCCGCCGAGAGCTCCCGATTGCGCAGGACCCGCAGATTCACCACTGGCTGTTCGTTCCGCGGCGAGAGCTGCCACCACACGAAGATCGGAAGGGTGATGGAGGCGATGAGAAACGGCCACACGATGGCAGAACTTTCGAACCAGCCTTTGTCGTTGCCAGACTCCAGGGCGTACTGGAGGCAGCCCAGCCCGGACGTCAAGAGCAGGATGCCCGCGACGTCGAGCTTCTGGACCTTCATGTGGAAGGTCGAATCTTCCAGGAAGGAGAAGACGAGGAAGAACGCCAAGAGGCCGATGGGCACGTTGATCAGGAAGTTCCAGTGCCAGGAGTAGTTGTCGGTGATCCACCCACCCACCGTTGGGCCGAGGGTGGGCGCCACGATGATGCCCAGCACGTAGATGGACTGGACCAGGCCCTGCTGCTCGCGTGGGAAGATCTCGCGAATCGTCGCCTGCGCAGTGGAGAGCAGCGCGGCGCCCCCGGCGCCTTGGACAATCCGCCATCCCACGAGCGACACCAACGACGTGGAGGTGCCGCAGAAGAATGAAGCCCCCACGAAGAGGAGAATGGACGCGCCCAGGTAGCGTTTGCGGCCGAATCGGAATGAAAGCCACGCCGTGAGGGGCAACACCACCACGTTGCTGAGGATGTAGCCGGTCGCCACCCAGCCGATCTCCTCGGTCGTCGCACCGAGGTTTCCCGCCATTTGAGGCAGCGACACGTTGACGATCGTGGTGTCGAGCACCTCCATGACCGCGGCGAGGATCAGCCCGACGAGGATGATCCACCGGTTGGGGTTCAGCGGCTCCTCCATCGAGGGAATGGGACCCAACGCTATTTCACCGCCACGGTGACCAGAGCGGACATGCCCACCCGCAGCCCCTCCAGTTTCGAGTCGTCGGCGAACACGATCTTGACGGGAACTCGCTGCACGACCTTCACGAAGTTCCCGGTGGCATTGTCCGGAGGAAGAAGGGAGAACGTTGAACCGGTCGCCGCCGACGTGCTGTCGATGCGGCCCGCGATCGTTCGACCCGGGTAGGCGTCCAGTTCGATCTCCACGGGCTCGCCGCTCCGAATGTTGACCATCTGCGTCTCCTTGAAGTTGGCGACGATGTACAAGCCGCCAGCCGGCACGATCGACATCAAGGGTTGTCCGACGGCGACCAGATCGCCCACCGCCCCCAGTTTCTTGCTCACGCGTCCGGCGCGCGGCGCCACGATTCGGGCATGCGCAAGGTCGAGCTCGGCACTTTCCAGCGCCGCCCTCGCCTGATCGACCTTCGCCTGCGCTTGCTGCCAGGCGGCCTCCTTCTGCCCGACCATCAATTGCGCGCCGGCTGCCTGAGACAGCTCGCCGGCCGCGCTCGTCCGCCGGCCCTTGGCCGCGGCAAGCTCGGCCTGGGCCCCCGTGGTCTTCTGCTTGGCAAGATCTGCCCGAGCTTTGGCTGAATCAAGATCGTGGCGGACGGTTCGCAGGTGGACTTGCGCTTGGTCGATGGCCGTCTGCGCAAGCTTCCGGGCGACGAGGGCGCTCTCCAATTCGGCCTGGCGCTGGTCGACCAGCGCCCGTGCCATGGCCAGTTGTTGCTGCGCGACCTGCAGACCCGCGGAGGCCTGCGCCTCCCGAGCAAGGCCTTGGTCGAGCTGCTCCCGACTCACGGCGCCCTGACTTTCAAGGAGTTTGAGGCGCGCCAGATCCCGCGCGGCGACCGTCGCTCCCGTTTGGGCCGCAGAGATCGATGCCTCTGCGGAGGCGACCGAGGTCTTGGCGGCCCGCAGTTGGGCCTGTGCGGCGGTCACCCCGGCATCGGTCCGCTCGAGGCTTTGGCGGGCGAGCGCGACCTGGGCCTTGGCGTCGTCCAGCAGGGAAGCGGCGCCCTGGGCGTCCGCCTGGGATCCCAACAGGGCGGCGGCGGCGGAGCCGATGCCGGCCTCGGCGGCCAACACCCCGGCCTGGGCTTGGGCGCGGTCGCCGTCTGCGGAGAGCTTGCTGGCCTCGGCCATGGTCTTCGAGAAGTCGACGTCGACTCCTGCCGCCCGGGCATCGGCAATCGCGGCTTCGAGGTTTGCCCGCGCTGCGGAGACTTGCGCTCGGAGCTTGGAGTCGTCGAGTCGGGCGAGCAACTGCCCGGCATGGACCTCTTCGTTTTCGGAGACGAGAACTTCGGAAACGATTCCGGTCACCTGAGGCGCGATCTGGACGAGATCGGAGGCGACCTGCGCGTTGTCCGTAGATTCATGCCCATGGAGCCAGATCCACTGGCGTACGCCGTAGCCCAGCGCGATGACGACCGCCAGCGGGATCAGGATCTTGGCGACGGCGACGCCGCGCTTGCGTTTGGAGGGCGGGCTGGGGGATTCATCCATGATTGATCTCTTGCGGCTTCTGAAGGGCTTGGCGCAGGAGCGCGGAGACGCGGCGCGCATGGTCCTCGATCGTCTTGCGCGGGGGGACCTGTTCTGTTCGCACACGGTAGGGAAGCAGCGAGTTGGTGGCGACCACCAACGTCTCGCCCAGCCGGTCGGACGACTCGCCGGTCTGGCGCGCCTCCCCTTCCCGAGCAGCCTCGTCGATGAGCCGGGCGATCAATGCGGCTTCTTGGGCGTGGAACCGGTGGCGATGCTCGTCGAGCATGCCTCTCAGGCTCTCGAGGGCCTCGTCCAGACTCCTTCGGTGCTGGCGGAAGATCGCATCCCGCAACATCACCCGCTGCACGAGGAACTCCTCGAGTCGATCGAGCGCGCTGCCCGTCCCCTCGACCGTCTCGAGAAGGGAGATCAGCATCTCCTGGTGGATTCGGTGCAGCCACGCGAGTCCGATCTCCTCCTTGCTCTCGAAGTGAAGGTAGATCGTGCCCTTGCCGACGCCGGCTTTCTGGGCGATCTCCTCGACGGTCGTCTTCCGATAGCTGTAGTGCTCGAAGAGCTCGGCGGCGGCGTCGAGTATCTCTTCCCGAACGGGATCGTGAGTCGCGTTCATGGTGACTGGTGACCAACAATCAAAGTCGGTCACCAGTCACTCTACCTCATGGGGCGGAGGCTTTAGCCGCCCTTGAGGAGGTCCTGGGCCATTTGAACGTACTCCTTCGGCGCGCCTTCGAGGGCGACGAGTCGTTTGGCCACGGCCTTGGCCGAGGCCACGTCCCGATTGCCCTGGTGGCACACCATGAGCGAGATGAGCGCGTAAGCGCGGTCGTTCGCGTTCAGCGACGCCGCATCCGCCTTCTTGAAGTAGCCGATGGCCTTGTCAAGGTCGCCGGACGTTTGGTAGTAGTCGCCGACGGCGTTGTACGCCGGCGCGAGCGCGGGGCCCTTGTAGTGGCCCTTCTCGGCCCGTGCCAGTTGGGCGAGGGCCTGGTCCGGCTTTTCGCGAGCCGCCGAAATGGCGACCATCTGCGCGTTGGCTTCCGGGTCGTTCGGGTTGGCCTTGAGCTTCGCAAGGACGCTTGGGAGCGACTTGTGGAGCTTCAGCGCCTTGGCCATCTCCTCTGAGAACCCTTCGGGGGGCATGTAGCCGCCGATCTTTCCGACGAGTTCCCCCTTGGCGTCGACGAACAGGATCGTGGGATAACCCTGGACGTGATACTGTTTGGCGAGGGCGACGCCCTCTTTTTCTGCGTTGACTTTGAGCGGCACCAACTGGGCCGCAAGCTTCTGGACTCGAGGATCGGGATAGGTGTCCTTCTCCAGTCGCTTGCACCAGCCTCACCAGTCGGTGTAGAAGTCGAGCATGATCATCTTGCCGGACGCAGCCGCGCTCTTCTTCGCCGCATCCCAATCCTTCACCCATCCAATGGGCTGGGCTTGAGACAGGGCGGAGGCGAGAACCACCGTGCCGGCAAGGAGTAATCGAAGTTTCATTTCGAAGACCTCCTCTTCCTCTTTACTATATCTGGGGGACGGGAGTCGGGAGTCGGGAATCGGGAATCGGTGTCGGAGCGATTCCCGATTCCCGTCTCCCGGTTCCCGATTCCCGGTTCCCGATTCCCGGTTCCCGTCTCCCGTCTCCCGATTCCCGTCTCCCGTCTCCCGGTTCCCGTCTCCCGATTCCCGGTTCCCGTCTCCCGGTTCCCGTCTCCCGATTCCCGCTCCGGTATAATGTCGCGGCGATCACCTCGCGTTGGAGACGTGCGAACTTGCAGTCGAGAAGCTATTATTTCCTCCTTATCGTTTTGGGCCTGACCATCGTGTCGGCGCTGCTCTACCGGAGCACCAACTACCAGTACGGGCTCGATGTCCAAGGCGGCGTGCGGTTCACGTTCCGCATGGACCTGTCCAAGCTGACGCAGGACCAGAAGGGCCGGGTCGAGGAGATTCGTCGGAACCTGGTGCGCATCCTCACGAGCCGCGTCGCCAAGTCGATCGGCGTCGTGGAGGGGAACGTCCAAGCCAAGGGAACAGACCAGTTTGTGGTCGAGCTTCCCGGAACGACCGACATCGATGCGGCGCGCAAAACGCTCCAAACCAGCGCCAGCATCAAGTTCTACTGGGCGAAGAACGTCACCACGGAGCGGGCGGGATTCCGCCGCTACTCCGAGGACCAGCAGGTCACCGAAGACGGAAGCCCGGAGGTCAATTTCCGGCTCACGCGAGACGCAACCAAGGTCTTCAAACCGGGCGACCCCGAGTATGAGAAGATGATCGAGGGCTGGGAGCTGATCCTTCAAGGCGACGATCTCAAACGGGCGACGGGGCAGCAGAACGGCAACAAGTGGATTCCGCTAATGGAGTTCTCGAGCGAGGGCTCGAAGAAGATCGAGGCTTGGAGCCGCAAGGTCATGAACCAGGGCGAGAAGATCGCCGCGGTCATGGACGGCGTCGTCCTCAGCATCGCCCCCCTTCGCGACGGCACGATTCTCACCACAAACGCCGTCATCGAAGGCGATTTCACGCCCGAATACGTCCGAACGCTGACCAATTTGTGGAACTCGGGCGCGCTTCCGGTCGACCTTGAGGAGCTTTCCAGCCAGAAGGTGGACCCCACGATCGGCAAGCAGGCGCTCAACCAGATCCTCACGGCAGGCGTCGTCGCGTTCGCCTTCATCTCGCTGTTCCTGATCATCTACTACGTGTTCCCAGGCGTGGTGGCGCTCGTGGCGCTGCTGCTGTACATCCTCTTCACCTTGACGGTGCTCAAGATGCTCGGCGCCACCTTCTCGCTCGCCGCGATTGCGGGCGTCGTGCTCTCCGTGGGCATGGCCGTGGACGCCAATATCCTTGTGTTTGAACGGGTCAAGGAGGAGATCGGCGAAGGCCGGCCATTGACCTCCGCCATCGAACTCGGATTCCGGCGCGCCTTGCCGGCGATCGTGGACTCGAACGCGTGTACGATCCTCACCTCCTTGGTGCTTGCGCAGTTCGGAACGGGTCCGGTGAAGGGATTTGCCAGCACGCTGATCATCGGCGTCCTGATCTCGCTGTTCACCGCCGTGACGGTCACGCGATCGCTCCTCATGTTCCTCGTGGGAACGGGCATCGGCAAGGACAAGAAGTGGTACGGCTTGAACCGGGCCTGGTTTGGCGAAAAGCTCGAGAAGGGAGCCGACGCGAAGCCCCTGCAGATCGTCAACAACGCCAAGCGTTTCTTCATCATCTCGGCGTTGCCGATCGTCCCGGGCATCATCTTCATCGCCATGGGCGGGCTCAAGCCCAACGTCGAGTTCCAAGGCGGCTACGAGGCCGTTTACGCGCTGAAGGACAACTCGACCACATCGGCGAGCATTCAGAAGAACCTCGAAGAAAACGGCATCAAAGGCGGTAATGTGAAGCTCGCCACGGCCGACAGCGGGCGCATTGCCTACGTCACCGTGCCTCCCATCAAGGAGTTTGAAAGCGGAGGCGGTCGCCAGTTCAAGGACCAGGCTGAGCGCGCGAAAGCCTTGCGGACCAAGGTCGCCCAGGCAGCAGGATTCACCGAAGCGGATACCCGCGAATTTACGGACATCGGACCCGCCGTCCAGGCGGAGACGGTCACGAACGCCGTCAAAGGCGTGATCTACAGCACGATCTTGATCATCGTCTACCTGGGCTTCCGGTTCGGCCTGTCGCTCGGGCTCGGCTTCGTCGTGGGCTTGCGCTTCGGCGCCTCGGCGCTCGGCGCTTTGATTCACGACATCCTCGTGGTGGTGGGTTTGGCCGCCGTGGGTGGTTACTTCCTCGGCTGGGAGATCAGCGCCCTGTTCCTGACCGCGATGCTCACGATGATCGGCTTCTCCACGCACGACACGATCGTCATCTTCGACCGAATCCGTGAGAATCTCAGGAAACCTAAGCGCGGCGAAGACTTCGAGAACCTTGTCAACCGCTCGATCACCCAGTCGTTCGCGCGGTCGATCAACACCTCGATGACGGTCATCGTGTCGCTTGCGATCCTGATCTTTATCGGATCCGCGACGCCGGACCTGAAGCTGTTCAACGCGGCGATGCTCGTCGGCGTGATCTCGGGCACCTACTCTTCGATCTACAACGCGGCCCCCATCCTCTACTTGTGGGACCGGGCGATCGGCCGGAAGAAGGGGGAGAAGCACACGCTGGTGCACCTGGCTTCGGAGGAGTTGGCTCGCGCGCGGGCAGCCGCGACGGCTGCGGCCGCCCATGGCGGAACCCCGGCCCAGGCGCCCGGAGACCCGTCGCAGTCCTACGGTTCGATCAAGCGAAAGTCGGGCGTGGACAAGAAGGGAACCGTCGAGCTGGACGACTAGAGGGCTTCCTCGAGGCCGAAGGCGCGCCGCACGGCAGGGCTCACGGAGGGTCGCACGCGCTTGGTGCCGCGCGTCCCGTAGCGCGTCGGTCGGCCAATCCCACCGAGGAATCGGTCCCACGTCAGCGCGAAGAGCGGACCCGCGTCGGGCTGGCCCCTCACAAAAGCGACCGCGGCGAGTTCGTTTGCAAGGAGGCGCGCGGGTGGCTCGGACGACTCGGTGAGCACCTTCGCCGCGTTCAGGTAATCCAAGGGGGCGGCGAGCTTGTCCGCGGCGTAAAGCTCCAACACGCGCGCTCTGGCGGCCTGTGTGGAGCGCCCTTTGGCGAGCTTCGAGAGTTCGAGGCTCTCCGGCGTGGCCAGCGCCGTGATCTGCCAGGCATTGTCCGTCCGCTCCTTCAATCGTTCGAGAATGGCCGGCATCGAGGCCTCGACCGCCTCTGTGCTCTGCTTCTGAAGCACGTCGAGCGGTGGTTGCAGCGAGTCCAGACGCAGCGCGTCGGTCACGGAGGCCCTTGTCCCGGTGTCCACACGATTCATGGTCAAGGGGCCGCTGCCGGAGACGGCGAACTGGCTTCCAAAGCGCTGAGGTCGATTGATGTGCACGAGGAAACGATCTTCGGCCAGAGCGACCAGGCTGGTGGGCCTCCCCATGTGGAAGGCCATGAGGGCCAGTTCGCGGGCGACCTCGAAGTCGTCCGGCGACGTCCCGTGCTGGAAGAGCAACGCGGCGGAATCGAAATCCTCCGCCGTGGTCAGAGCATCGGACTCGATCAGTTCGGCGGCCCGCTTGCGACGTTCCGTATCCCGAGATTGGACGGCTAGCCGCTCCTCCACGGACATCGAGAGCCACTGCGTGCGGTCCGCCTGGTCTTCGGCTGCGAGGCGCTTCAACTCGTCCGAGCCCTGACACCAAACGTATCCGCCGACAAAAGCGACGGCAAGAACCCACCAACCGCGCATAGGCATGCGTCCATGATACATCGGCCACCGGGCGTGCGCAGCGCGGTGGCTACCCTTCGAACAGCAGACGCGCTTCCGGGGAGCCAGGCTCCAAATGGGCTCGTTCGAACGCTTGCAGGGCCTGGTCGAGTTGTGAACGCATCGACCCGGGTTCGAGGGGCGCGCCGTCCACGCTCGCCACGCCACCGAAGCGTCGCGACAGCTCATCGGCAAGGAGGAGCATCGCGTCGAGCGCCGCGGCGGGAGCGGGGTTCAGCGGGATCGAGAAACCCAGGGAGAGCGCATGATGGCGAAGCGTGGGATTCCCGCTGGGAAAGTCCGGTTCGTCCTCGCATGCCGAAGCATAGAGGAGGGGCGCGTCCCAACCCGATACGAGCCAGGCGTAGCCGTCGGGAATGGGCTGAAGCCCGAGTTCGGCAAGGGCCTCGGCCAACTCCGCCTCCTCGGTGCCCGGGGCCGGAAACGCGACGGCGGCGGCCACCCCGATATCCAGGGTATCGCGGATCGTCTCGAGCGTTTCGCGCATGGCATCGATGTCGTCGGGGATGGGAAGGGGGATGGCTCGACGCTGCACCTGCTCCGCGAAGGTCTGGGCGACCGCCAAGAGGTGACGCGCGCTGGCGGCCCCGAGGGCGCCGTGGTGTTTCAGGAGATTCCACGTCAGGGCGAGCGAGTCGTAGGAGCCGGTGGGATCGCTCGCGACCAGGGGTCGCCAGCGCGCGTCCGCGGGGCCCATCACGAAGGTCTGGGGGTCACCCAGGGGGCCTTGCCACTTGGGGTCGAGCAGCGCTTTCGCCGCGGCGGACGGCAGGGAACGGGGACCGACGATCTCGACGACGTACTGCACCTTGTGCAAGGGTTCGGGTCCGTATT
Source organism: Fimbriimonadaceae bacterium (assembly GCA_023957775.1). Taxonomy (NCBI): domain Bacteria; kingdom Bacillati; phylum Armatimonadota; class Fimbriimonadia; order Fimbriimonadales; family Fimbriimonadaceae; species Fimbriimonadaceae bacterium. The sequence goes on from JAMLGR010000001.1 coordinate 62,490, forward strand.
GGGTCGGCAACGAAGGCTGGGGCAACCGATTCGAAGCGCTCAATCCGTGTACTCCAGCTCTTGGAGCATGCGCGGATTCATGCGCCAGTCGGGACGCACCTTCACGTGCAGTTCCAGAAACACGTGGTGCCCGAGAAGCTCCTCGATCTCCTTTCTCGCCGCGGTGCCCACGGCCTTGATGAACTTCCCGCCTTGGCCGATGACGATCGCCTTTTGGCCTTCCTTCTCCACAATGATCGATGCGGAGATGCGGATGAGGCCGGATGGCTCTTCCTCCCAGGATTCGACCATGACCGCGGTGGAGTAGGGAAGCTCTTGCCGCGTCGCGAGCAGGATTTTTTCGCGCACGAGCTCTGCTGCCGTGAATCGTGCCGACTGGTCGGTGTACTCCTCGGAGGAGAAGCGGGGTTCGCCTTCCGGCATCCGCTCGACGATCATCTGCATGAGCCGGTCCACGTTGTGGCCGGACGTGGCGGTGGTGAACATCGAATCTTCCGTCCCGAGCAGCGCATGGTACGCGTCGACGTGTCGCTGCACGTTTTCCGGCTTGAGACGGTCCATCTTGTTCAGGCACACCAAGACCGGCAACTGCGACGCCGCAATCCACTGGGCGATCTGGCGGTCGTTGTCTCCCGGCATGGTCGAGCCGTCCGCCACGAAAAGGACGAGATCGACGCCATCCAGCGCCCGGCGCGCCGCTTCCACCATGGCTCGCCCGAGCCGGTTGTTCGGCTCGTGGATGCCGGGCGTATCGATGAACACGACCTGATAGCCCTCGCCATCGGCGATGCCCAACACGCGCTTGCGCGTCGTTTGCGGCCGCTGGCTGACGATGGACACCTTCTGGCCGACGATGCGGTTCAAGAGCGTGCTCTTGCCCACATTGGGCCGACCGAGGAGTGCGACGTGGCCGTACCGGAACGCCATGGGCTACTCGCGCTTCCGGAACATCACGTGCACATCCAGGTCGGGGTCGGGCAAGGTCGCCGTGCCGTTGCCGTTCTCGGCCGGGGAGCGGTCGCTTCCGCCCCGTCGCCGCCGGCGACGGCGACGCCGGCCGGTCGTCGTCGTTTCCAACTCGGTCTCCGAATCCTCGACCACCACGGGGCGCAGGAGGAAGTCCTCGCTGATGTCCTCGTCCGATCCACCCTCCATGAATTCGCCCAGCTTCATGATCGGTACGTCGAAGCTGAACGAGTCGAAGCGCACGGTGTCGTCCGGCTTGGTCGGCAGCTCCTCCATCCGGAGCAGGTCGTCTGGGTTGGCGGCAAGAATCGCCTCCAGCTCGGACTTGACCCCGACGAGAAAAGCGTGGGTCGTTCCATCCACGGCGTTGAACCGGAGGCTCGTCGAGTCGGTCGCGATCCAATCCTTGTGCAGGAGGTCGTAAACCGACCATTTGTTAGGCAGCGCGATGGTGCGCGGACCGGTCCCGGTGCAGTGCACGGTCAGGAACGGCGGGCGGACGTGCACCACATCGTCCTGATAGTTCCACACGTGGACTCCGGCGATCTGCCCGAGGGCGCGCATCAGCGCGGGGGTGACCACGGGCTCCCCCATGAACACGCTCGTCCAGTGGGTCTCTTCCTCGCCCGCGTTGAACTCCTTCACCACGAAGCTGGGCAAGCCGGTCGCGGAATACTCACCGAGCACCGTGGCCTCTTCGGGGATCGCAAAGTAGCTGGGTTCGAGCTGCATGCCTCCGACAAGGGTGCGGTCCTGGAAGGCCTCGCTCAGCACGTGCCGGCGGTTGAGGATCGTCGTTCCGGATTTGGAGTGGAACGGCTGTGGCTTGAGGGCGATGCCCGTGACTTCGCGGGCCCGCTCGAGCGACTCGCGGCCGGATTCGAAAAGCCCTGCGGCGTAGAGCCAGCAAAGCACCTTGTTGTCGCGCTGGAGCCGCGACTTGATGGCGGCGCGCAACTCGGAGCGCAGGTCCCACGCGTTGAGGAAGACGTAGAGCTTGCTCTCGGGGAAATGCTCGCGGTGAGCCAGGTCGCTCAGGAGGTAGAACGCGGCCGACATTCCGGAGCGCAGGACGGATTCGCGCACGTTCTGGACGAGCAGCGAGAAGGCCTTCTGGTCGACGAGATAGGCCAAGGCGCGCTCATCGATGAACACGGCGACGTCCGGTTCGCCGACGGGAGCGGCCATCCGCCGCACCAGCACGTCGCGCACCGCGGCGCCACGCTCCCAAATGCCCTGGGTGCGCAGCCAGCCGTGCCCCCAGAGGTCCATCCAGCACATGCCGCTGGCATGGGCGAGCGCCGACCCCGCGCCTCGCCACTGCACGCTCTCCAGCGCTTGAGGGGTCTTGATGACCGGGTTGAAATCGTCGGGATCGATGCCTTGGCCGATCGAGGTCTTGAAGTCCTCCTCGCTGATGTAGAGCTTGCCGTTGAGTGCAAAGCTGTCGATCGGACCCGGGAAGGGCGCGGCCCCGCCGGGTTCGCGGGTTTTGTAGCTCGGAGGGCCGGCGATGAAGTCGATCTCCGAGTTTCGAAGGAGTTTGCCGAGGGAGAGGTGGCCGCTCGCGGGGTGCGACCACTCGAACGTGTAGCCGTAGCTCACACCGACGAGCAGTTCGCCGCCGCTGGCTTCCTTGATGGCGTACGCGAGGTCCCCGATCCGCTCGACCGTCGCGTCGCTGAGAAAGAGGTGGTAATCCACCCACCGCCGCTCCTTACGGGAGGAGCGCACGAACTTCGGTTCCTCTTTCGGCGACTGGTAGGTCGGTACTTCCAGCGTGTCGAACTCGACGCTGCCGTCGAACCACGCCGCCCGCAGGGCCACGCGGTCGTTGAGGTAGCGCCTTCGGGTCCACTCCCGGAACTTTGCCACGCCTGCCTTCGAGGTGTCGTAGCCCCATCCGTCGGCGAAAAACCACTCGCCTCGCTCGAGGTGGACACCGAGGACATGGTCGCTGGCAGGCAGGAGACCGATCTTCTTTGCGAACAGGGCCAGGCACTCCCGGGCGAGCCCCCAGAACTCGTCGTCGCACACGCTGGGCTCAGCCACGGACCCGTCCTGCGTGGTGTAACGGCCGTTGGGGAACCGCTCCTGCCACCCCCGTCCCGCCACGAACACGATTCGGTAGACCACTTGGGCGTCCGGATCGACCTCGAGGGTCTTGGCGAGCAGGTAGGCCGCAAGCGCGGCGTTCTCATCGACGGCCCGCTCATCGACCTCGAACTCGATCAGGTGCGAGTGGAGGTGGATGCCCGCCTCGCCCGCCTGACGCATCTCGTCGAGGACGGTCGCCGCGCTCTTCTCGTCGGAGGAGCTCCCAAAGAACATGAGAGGCGGAAACACGCGGCCCGCGCGAACGAGTGTCGGGATGCCGTCTCGGAGCACCACCTGGGGTGCGTCGTCGGGCACGGGAATGGCCGGTTTCAGCGGCGGCGCGGAAATCACGGCCGTGGCCGGCACCTCGGGCGTCGGTTCCGCGACGGTCTCCGCGGCCGTCGGTTCGGGCTCCTCTCCGCGCCGCGTCCGTCGTCGTCGGCGGCGGCGAACGCCGCCCTCGGGTTCTTCCGCGTCGGACTCTGCGGTGGGCTCCACGGGCTTTTCCGCCTTCTCCTGCTTGCGCGCACTGGCGGGTCTCGGCCTCCACGTGGGCGGAAGCACGTCGAGGGCTTCCGCCTCGGCGTTCAGTGCGGCCAAGGCGTCGTCGGGTTCGGCCGCTTTTCGGCGGCGGCTTCTCGGGGCCGGCTTCTTGGCCTCGGGAGCCGGCTCCGGGGGATCCTCGGACTTCTTTCGGGACCGGGTGCGGGCGACCGGCTCGTCCTTCTTGGCGGACGCGCGCTTCTTGGGCGGCGCGGCCGCTGCTTCCTGCGGCTCGGCCTCTTCGGGGGCGCCGATCTTCTTGCGCGTTCGCGGTGCCGCTTTCTTTGTCGGGGCCGTTTCGGCGGACTCTGGGGCGGCCTTCCTGCGGCTGCTGGGCTTGGCCGGCGCCTCTTCGGCCGGAGCGTTGGCCTTGGCCTTCGTCGCGCGGGGTTTGCGCCCAAGAGCCGCTTTCTTGGCGGTGTCCGGAGCGTCGTCGTGGGTTTCAGTCTGTTTTCGAGCCATGGGTTTACTAATTCAAGGTCGCTTCGATCCATTGTCGAAGCTGGTCTGGGGTGCGGAATAGAGCATCGGGCTGTTCGGCCTCGAGCGTCGCATAGGGGGTGGCCCCGTAAGCGACGCCCACGGCACCGACGCCGGCGGCGCGCGCGCAACGGAGATCGAAGACGGAGTCGCCGATCATGATCGCGCTCGGCACCGGAACACCAAGCCGTTCGCAGGCGAGCAACGCGCTGTCCGCCGCGGGCTTGGGATGCTCCACGTCGCTGGAGCAAACGGTGGCGTCCACGAAGGGGGCGAGGGGAAACTTCTCGAGGAACTCGGCCAGTTCCACGGTGGATTTGCTCGTCACCAGGGCTGTCTTCAAGCCGTGGCGATGGCAATGCTCGAGGGCGGCGACGGCGGGCCGAATCGCCGCCTCCATGTCGCTGTGGACACGAAATCGCTCGATCGCAAACTCGGCCATTTCAGCCGATTGGGAATCCGAAGGCGGGGTCTCGCGAAACATGGCCATTTGTCGGCTCAGAGGCAATCCGATGATCGCCCTCAGGTCCTCGTCCTTCGGTCGCGATCCGTTGAATGCCTCGTAGGTGTCGCCCAATCCCCGCACAAGCGTCTCGAGACTGTCCACAAGGGTTCCATCGACGTCGAAAAGTACTGCTTCGAATCCGTTCAGGCGCGGCCCCCCGGGCATTCCAGTTCCCAGTATGGCAGATGCAGGGACCGGGACCTGCGTCCGATGCCGCGAGGCACGCTAATTTTGCCGGGCCGGTGTGCCGATCATGGATGTTGTAGGAGGCCAATCGTGCAAATCATGCAATCGTCGCCGTCGGCGGCGCTGACCATGGTTGGAGCTCGAGCCGCGCCGCCTGATTCGGCCGTGAAGGGCGAATTCAAGGTTGCGGGGGCAACGGGACCACCAGGCAGCGATCCACCGGCAAAGGTAGAAAACGAGAGGAAGCCCCAGGGCGCCGAGCAGAACGCTCGCCCTGAAGAGCCGGACCCTCTCGAGAGGCAGAAGAAGGAGCCCCGGACCGTCGATGCGTCCGATCCGCTGCTTGGGAAAGCGGTGCCAACCCTGACCGGTTCGCCCGTACCTCTCGCACCCGAGATCGTCGCCGCAGCTCCTGAAGTCGTCACCTCGCCTGCTCCATCCGTCCCGACAGCCGTCGTTGCCCCTGAGGGCGCCGTCGACGCGAAAGGGGTTCCGGTTCCCGACGCGGCGCCCGTGGCCGCGGAAGCCGATCGGGTCCAGGCCAAACCCCAAGATCGGACAGCCGACGGGGCTGCAGAAACAGCGGTCTCGGCGCGGGCAGATCTCGTGCAGGATGCGACCGGACTCGGACAGGACGAGGTCCAGTCTCTGGGGATCGACCTCGTGAAGGTCGATCCGCCGCAGACGGCCCAATCCGACCCCAAGGCCGACGCTTCTGGTTCGGTCCAAGCCGATCACAAGGGAGCGGCGGACGTGGTCGTCCCCCCTTCGGACAAGGCGCCGATTCGGCCAACGAAGCCTGACGGAATCAGCGAACCTGCGTTCAATCCCCAGGCGGACTTGGTCCAAGGAAAGGAGCGGGGCGGCGCCGACTTCTCGGGGCAGCCCAGTTGGGGCGGAGACGCCCCGGACCTTGGCGCCCCCGACCTGCTGGACAAGGACACGGGCGCCGTCGGAAACCCGGACAACGCTTCGGAGGCGAAGCCGGAATTCCGCGTGGCCGTTCCCCCAGGGAAGGCTGCCGAGGCGGCATCGGTCGCGCGTCCGGCGGCAAACGATCCTGCGCCGATCGACCGCGTGTCGGTCGTCCGCCAGATCGCAGACCGTTTGGAGCTTCTGACCGCCGCAAGGCCTCGGGAGGGCGTGACGATCCGTCTCAACCCGATCGAGTTGGGTTCGATCACGTTGACGGTGCGGCAGCGGGGCGGCGAGGTTGAGACAAACGTCTTGGCCAGCCACGACGCGGTCCGCGCGGCTCTCGAGCAGAGCCGTCCGCAGCTTCAGCACGCGCTTGAAACGCGCGGATTGAACCTGGGATCGCTCGAAGTCGGGAGTCAATCCGCCCAACTCGGAAGCCACGCCCAACACATGGAGCGCGAGGCGAACGCCCCCAGCGCTTCGCCGACCCCTCAAGCCTTGGGTGGTTCGATCGTCTCGAGCGACTGGCGCGAGTCCGCGCGCAGCGCCACAGGCGTCGATCTTTGGATCTAGGAGAAACCATGGAAGTCACACCCTTCAACTCGCAAGCGTATTTCGGAACGAAGCCGATTCAGCCGAAATCCGATCTCAACAGCACGCAGTTCATCAAGTTGCTGACAGTGCAGCTTTCGAACCAGAATCCGTTGGAACCGATGAACGACCGCGACTTCTTCGCGCAGCTCGCCCAACTGGGAACGGTGGACGGCCTCGACAAGATGAAGAAGTCGATGGACATGACCCAAGCAGCCGGAATGATCGGCAAGACGGTCACCGGCGTGCGGCCCGGAGCGCTCCAAGGAAGCGCGAACCAGACCTACTCCGGCATCGTGGAGCGGGTCACCCTCAAGAACGGCGAGCAGGTGCTCGGCGTCCGCGAGGCCAACGGCGGGTTGGTCGAAGCGCCCCTGGGTTCGCTCCAATCCATCTCTGAGTAACGTCCCAACGCTCATGGACAACCGGATCCAAAACCAAACCATCGCGGGCCTCGTGCAGACGCAGCCCACCGCCGCTCCGGCCACCAAGCCGGTCGCCGACGGGACGTTTGCCGCACTGCTTCAGGACCGCCTCAAGGTCAGCGGGCACGCCCAAACGCGATTGCAGAGTCGAAACATCGACCTCGGCCAATCCGAGTGGAATCGTGTGCTCGAGGGCGTCGATCGTGCGGCGGCCAAGGGTGCGAAGGAGTCGCTCGTCATGGTCGACGACGTGGCGCTCGTCGTGAGCGTCCGCAATCGAACCGTGATCACGGCCGTCGACAAGGGCCAGCTCAAGGACAACGTCTTCACGAACATCGACAGCGCGGTGATCGTGTAGCCCGACCCAATTGCCACAGAACAAGACAAACAGCAAACAGAGAAGAGGAAAGGACCGGATTGGGGCGCATGCGCTCCAAGGGTTCGGGCGGATTCGAGAATCGGACCGCTCGCCTCTTTCTCCTTCGGAGGAAGAAAGAACATGATTCAGGCACTGCTTTCCGGCGTTGCGAGCATCAAGTCTCAGCAATCCAAGATGAACGTCATCGGCAACAACCTCGCCAACGTCAACACCACGTCGTACAAAGGAACGCGGGTGACGTTCGAGGACATGATCGCGCAGACGATCCGATCGGCCTCCCGGCCGTCGGCGAGCAAAGGCGGCACCAACCCGTACCAACTCGGCCTGGGAACGAGCATCTCGGGAACGGACACGAACAACGAGCAGGGTGCGTTGAGCGCGACAAACCGCCCTACGGACCTCGCGATCCAGGGCAACGGCTACTTCCTGACCGGTGATGGATCCCGCATTGCCTACACGAGAGATGGGAGCTTCGACATCGACTCGCAGGGCAACCTGACCCAGCGCGCCTCAGGCGAGCGGCTGTTGGGATGGGCCGCCTCCCCGACGGGAGACGTCGACACGACGACGGCGCTCACCGCCGACTCCGTGCTGACGATTCCGATCGGATCGCTCACGGCGACGCAAGCCACCCAGAACGTCTCGTTTCAAGGGACCCTCCTGAGCAGCCAGACCCCGGTGGTTCCCGGCGTGACGACCGTTCGCGTGTACGACCAGTTAGGCGCCCCGCACGACCTGACCATGACGTTCGACAACCGCATGGTCCCGCCCGCGGGCTCGCCGCCTCCGGGAGCTATGGCGAGTTGGGAGTGGTCCGCGACCGAAAACGGAGTCGGCGTGGGCAGCTCGAGCGATCCAGGCAACGATCTCCTTTACTTCGACGCGGCGGGAACCCTTATCAATCCGGTCGGAACGGGGACGATCACCGTTCCGGGCTCGTCCGGCACCACGCCGTTGGATCTCACGGTCGATTTCACGAAGATCGCGCAGCAGGCAGGGGACAGCTCGTTCGTGAGCGCCTCTCAGGACGGCTTCCCCCCTGGATCTCTCCAGGGATTTGGCGTGTCGGTCGACGGCTTGATCACCGGCAACTATACGAACGGCCTGACACGCAATCTGGGGCAGATAGCGATCGCCATCTTCTCGAATCCCGGCGGTCTCGAGCGGCTGGGGAGCAACCAGTGGCGCAACACCGAGAACTCGGGCAACGCGCTTCTGGGCGTGTCGGGAGTCGGAGGTCGCGGTTCGATCAACGCCGGATTCCTCGAGCAGTCAAACGTCGACATCTCGAGCGAATTCACCGACCTGATCGTGACCCAGCGCGGGTTCCAGGCGAACACGCGCGTGGTGACGACGGTCGACGAGATGCTGCAAGAGCTTCTGAATATGAAGCGCTAAGGCGTCGAAGCGTAGCGAGGGGCGGCGCGGGGGAGAAGATCCCCGGCGCCGCCCCTTGTTACTGGTGCAGCAGCTTGTTGAGGAGGTTGGCGAGTCGGTAGCCCGCAAGCGCGGCGCGCTCGGCGCTCGCCCGCTGCGCGGCCCGCAGGTACTGGTCCGTGGGGACCGACCCCACGGGAAGGGAGTAGGCCCGCGATTTCGCCAAAGCAACGCTCTCGGCCGACCAGCGGGAGGGGTCGGGATCGTCCACTCCCGACAGGGAAGTCGCGGGCATGAGCGCGACGATCCGATCGGCCAGATCGGCGATCTCCCGCTTCCCGCGAACATCGAGGGGCCGTGGAACGGACGGGAACAATCCCCCACCGATGTCCCACAGGAAGTGCAGATTTCGAGGTTCCGGTTTGAGCGACGGCGGCGACACGACGGGGAAGTCGTTGCCGCCACGATCCCCGTTGGGAAACGTGTCGGTGTCGCGGGCCACGTTGTGCATGGGTTGGTGCACGTCGCCCACGAAATGGATCAGGTAGCGAAGCGCATCGGCGCGCTCCGCTTTGGGAAGCGAACGGTTCGCCAGAACTTTCGAAAACTTCTCGATCGCCCAGATCACGTTCTCCGGTTCGGGCTTGTTGTCGGTCTTCTTCCCATCGGTGCGGAAGTGCACGTTGATGTAGTGCCAGGCCCCGTTCTCGCGGCTCTTGGTGTCGTCGGCCCAACACGCCGCCGTGACGAACGTGTTGGTTTTGAAATCGCCGCCGACGGCCAGAAGCTCCTCGCACTGTCGCCGGACGTCGAGCTGCAGACGCTTTTCGGCGATCTGCGCGATCACCATGTGCCCCGTATCGATCCATGCAAAGACGGGTGTTGCCAGACAAGCCAGCAATGCCAGGGCCAAGCGTGATCGCATAGGGGCGAGATTACCTATCGGAGATTCGCTCCTTTGCCTTGGATTGCTCCCAGAGCGCATCCCACTCCTCGGCGGAGAGTTCGGCCAGCGGTTTGGTTGCAGAGCGCTCGATCGCCATGAAGCGATCGGTGAAGCGGTGGAGCATCTTGCGAAGCGCATCCTCCGGCTCCACCCCCGCCCAGCGCGCGATATTGACAGCGGTGAACAGGAGGTCGCCCACTTCGTCCTCGACGCGCTTCGGATCGCCGTCATCGAGGGCTCCGCGGAGTTCGGTTTCCTCCTCCGCCAGCTTGGCGAACACCGCTTCGAGGTTCGGCCACTCGAAGCCCGCCCGCGCCGCCCGCTTGGAGATTTCGAACGCTCGAAGAAGGGACGCCATGCCGCGGGGTACCCCCTCGAGGATGGAAGCGGGCTCTCCGCCCTTCTCCTGTCGCTTGATCGCGTCCCAGTTGCGCAAGACCTCGTCGGCGTCTTCGACCGAGAGTGGGCCGAACACGTGGGGGTGGCGGCGAACGAGCTTGTCCCGGAGGCGGCGGGCCACCTCCTGGATATCAAATTCGCCGCGAAGCGATGCCATCTGCGCGTGCATCACGGGTTGGAGCAGCAGGTCTCCCAACTCTTCGCAGAGAGCCTCGGACGATCCGGAATCGATCGCCTCCAGCACTTCGTAAGTCTCTTCGAGAAGGTGCCGCTTGAGCGATTCGTGCGTTTGCTCCTGATCCCAAGGGCACCCGCCGGGGCCCAGAAGCCGGTCGGCGACGTGGACCACGGACTCGAGTTCGCTGGGCTCGCTTGGCGCCGGAACCACCAACACCGAGCCTGGAGGAAGGCCCTCCGGAGGGACCGCTTCGACCGTCAGCCCCAACGCTGCGACGCACTGCGCGGACGGATGCGAAGGAGCCGTGTGGTAGACAACGCCGCCAGAGGCCGCGCCTCGCACCGCTTCCGGCCAGCTCGCGTCGCCGGAAGCCACGATGACCCTGACGCGATCAGCCACCCGAGGTGCCCATCAGCTTCCGATACGTGTCGGCGAACTGCTTCTCCTTGATGTCGATCTTCGATCGCCTCCGCATGTCCGACATCTGTTGCTGCAGGTCGTTCCGAACCGAGCCTTTGTCGAGCATCAGTTGGCGGCGGATCTGTGCCTTGAGGGTGTCGGTGAGGGAAAGCAGCTTCTCCGGGAACACGTCTTCGAGAAGAAACTTCGCATACACCTTCTCGGTTTGAACCCAATCGGTGGCTTGGCCGATCTTGATGGCCCCCAACGCGTTCTGGACAGGCGTCGGAAGCAGCGAGAGGACCGGGCGACCGAGGGACCCGCCTTGGGTCTTGGTGAGATCGATGCTGAACTGCTGGGCGACATCGGCGAACTTCTGTCCGGCCGCCAGGGCGTCGTCGATCTTCTTCTTCAGCTCTTCGGTGTCCGCTGCGATCACCCGGATTTGGACGGAACGAAGCGATGTGAAGCGTGTCGGGTTGTCCTTGTAGAACTTCTCGACCTCCTGGTCCGTGATCGTGATGCCGTTGGTCTGGAGTTTGAACTGGACCATCTCCAGACGCAGGAGATGGGTCAACTCGGCTTGGGTGCGGCCGTTGGCCAGCCAGTTCTGGAGCATCGTGGGATTGTCTGCCTGGCGCTTCTGCATTTCGGCTTGGACTTCGGCGTCTGTGACGACGATGTTCTTCTCCTTGGCCAGTTGAAACATCAGGTGCTCGTTGATCAGCGTGTCGATCGTCAGGAACCCGGGGGTTGCCTCGGCGATGGCGTTGCCGATGCGCTTGCCCACTCCGGGGAGAAACTCCATCCGGCGGTAGTACTCCGCCCCCTTGATCTCTTCGCCGTTGACGACGGCGACGGTTCGGTTCGGGTCGACTTGCGCCGAAGCAAGCGTGCAAAGGGCGAAAAGGGACAGGGCGAGCGGTTTCACGTGCGGGACCTCCGGTGCGTCAGTGTATCGGTTCTGACGAACGGATTGCAGGTTGCGTATCCCCGGTCCGCCTTTGGGCTCAGAGCTCGATTCGGAGCATCTCCTTCAGGTGGCGCACGGTTACGACGCCCTTCCGAGGGGTTTGCGAGCAGGCGGTGAACGGGACACCCGGCCGCGGAGACTCCATCAGGACGCCCTTGCCGGCTCGAATCGCATAGCGCGCCATCGAGGTGTCCGTGAGAAACAACTCGACGCAGCGATCGCCCACGCGCCGCCACAGGACGGGGCGACCTCGAAAATCCTCGGGGCCGAAGGGCCCGCAGGAGATCCAGCCCCAGCCTTGGGGCAGGGTCCTTCCCGCGTAGGCGTGGAAGTCGACCGGCCTGCGTTTGAGCAATCCCACGACCTTCAAGAACCAGCCGTCTTGGTCGTACCGCGCTTGTTCGGCTTCGGGGCGCTTCACGTTCTTGGAGGAGGTCACGCCATCGGGCCATGGCGCGTCCAGGCACTCGTTCTCGTGAAACAGCAGGTCGGTCGTGTCTTCGACCGCGACGGCGAGGGGACACGATCGAATCGCGTTGTGGGCAAGCACAATGTCGGTGGAAGGGTGCGAGCGTTTGGCTTCCCGCCGAGGCGCCCACAGTCGGACCGCCGCCCGGCCGTTGGCGATCATCGTGTTCTGGGCGATCTGGCTGGACCGGCCGTGTTCGATCGCAACGCCATACTCGGCGTTGCGGCAGATCTCGTTCTCAAGCACCCAACTCTCGTTGGAGAACCCGAGCCAGAAACCGTATCTCGAATCGTTGGCGTAGTTTCGATAGAAGACGTTCCGCGCCGAGAACGTCGCTTCGAACGCGTTGTTGGTGGAGAACGATCCGTCGTTGAACGCAAGGATGTTCTCGTTGCTTGCACCCGATGCCTCTAGCCCGCCCTGCGTGCGATCGGTCAGGAACGCGCCATCGCCGGAGTGGGTCATCGAGTTGGCCACGATGTAGTTCTGGTGGCTTTCGTTGACGAGGAGAACGGCGGCGCTGTCCCCGCCCCAACCCCCGCGCCACGGCCGATTCACGAAGTCGATGTTGTTCCACGCGACGACGTTGCGGGAGGAGGCCCACATCGCCACACCCCATCCGGAGTTGAAGCTCAAGTCGTTGTGGAAGATCTCGCACGCTTGGCATCCCACCAGGACGATGCCGTTCTGGGCGCCGTTCGCCTGCGTTTCAGAGATGTGGACTCGATGGCAACGGTCCAACCACATCCCCGCGCCCGTCGTGCGCCAAAAGCCAAGGTCGCGGATCTCGAGCCACTTGTCGAGGATCTCCCCACCCTCGCGGAGGCATTCGGCTCGGCTGCCAGAGAAGTCGCAGTTGATCAGGCGAAGTCCGTTGCAGCCCTCGGCATGGAGGTTGAAGCGGTACCCGTGGACACGGGCGTTCCGGATCGTGACGTTTCGCGCGTTCTGGACCTGGATTCCGACCCCTTCGAAGCTGTCCTGTTCGCCTTCGGCACCGGAAAGGACGCTCCCTTCCAGGTCGAGGTCGATGTCCTCGCCTTGGATGGCGAGGGCTGGGCGCGCGTTCGAGCCGGGAACGGCATGGTGATCGGGGCGGAGGCGCCCAGATTGGCGGATCCGCGTCGTCCCGCGTCCCAAGGGAATCACGTTGCCACCCATGTCCGTTTCAAATTGTCGGCACGGAAACCCGCATCGGGTACCACTAGGCGGTGTTTGGTCCTGCGATCGGTGTCCTTGCCGGGCTGCTCCTCATACAGTCTGCACCCCGGCCCGTCATGATCGAGCGGGAGGCGTGGGGTGCCGCACCGCCCGTCTTGGCCATGCGCCCGCATCGACCCTCTCGGATCACGATCCATCACACGGGCACGCCGCAGCGGCCCGACCTGACGACGGCCCAGAAGATCAAGAACCTCCAACTCTTCTCCCAACGCGAGGACAAGTTGGCCGATGGGCGGACCAAACCCGCTTGGGGGGACGTGCCTTACCACTACTACATCGGGGTGGACGGCCAGATCGCGGTGGGTCGGGACGACCGCTTCGCGGGCGACACCAACACGGAGTACGATCCGGCGGGGCACGTCCTCGTCGTCGTGGAAGGGAACTTTGAGAACGAGACGGTCAACGAAGCGCAGATGCGCTCGCTGTGGAACGTCGTCTGGTGGTTGGCCCAAAGGGACCATATCCCGAGCGCCGAGATTCAAAGCCACAAGGACTTTGCCCAGACCGATTGTCCCGGAGCCGACCTGTATGCGCGGCTCGATGCGCTCCGGTGGAACGTCCTGCTCGCGCGCTACGGCCTCAGGTCGGGGCGAAGTAGCGCGGACCCTGCGATGGCGCAGGGTCCGCGAGAGAGGGGGCGCCGCTAGAAGCGGATGCCGACGTAGAGGCCGAACCCGTTGAGCTCGGACTGAGCGTTGCCGAAGTAGCGACCCTCGACGAACCAAGGGGTGCCGTTGTTGCTGGGTGCGTCCCAGCCAAGGGCCAACGAGTAGCCGAACTTGGTCGACGTCTTCTTGTCTCCGGGGGCGTCCTCCGTAGGCACGTACCCCGAGCCTGGAATCGAGTTGAAGGCGAAGCCGATGCCTGCGCTCCAGTAGAAGTTCGTCGTCTTCTCGACGTAGTTGAACAGCACGGGGACCGCGCTCGCATCGTCCTTGCCGTACCAGTCGACGGAGATCGACCAGTGCGCGTGCGCGTTCATCATGGAGCCCGACCGCTCGAGATCGCCGCCTTTCCACTCCAGGCCGGCTGCGAACCAGGTGTTGCCGATGTCACGTGCATCGCTGTCCGTTGGGGAGAAGATGCCTGCGCGCACCGAAATGTTCGATGGCTTGCTCATCTGGGCGTTGGCGGTTCCCGCCACGCAGAGTGCAAGCGTCGCCGCGGCGACGCCATGTCCAAGAGTCTTCATCATTTCCCTTCCTCCTTGGGATTCGTACGAATCAGACGCGATTATAGCCAAATCCGTGGCTTGACCGTGTCCTTGGAAAGGACGATCTTTGGAATCGATTCGATGCGTGCGGACGCCTCCTAATCGACCGTTTGCGTGTAGACGGCCTTGAGGACCTCGTCAGGCGTCGTCCAGCCCTTGAGGATCTTCTGTTTGCCGTCCTCCATCATGGTCTGATAGCCCTGCTCGCGCGCGGCGGCCGCGATGTGGGGAATATCGACGCCCTTCGTGATCGCCTGTCGGAACTTGGGGGTTCCCAGAATCAGTTCGAACACGCCGACGCGGCCCTTGTATCCGGTGCCGCGGCAATCGGAACACCCTTTGCCTTTGACGAACTGGGCGGAAGCGATCTCCTCGGGCGTGAATCGGCACATCTCCAACTCTTCCTTGCTGGGCTGGTACGGCTCGCGGCACTTGGGACAGTTCAATCGAACGAGTCGCTGGGCGAGAATCGCGACGGTCACCGCCGCGACGAGGTAAGGCTCCGCGTCCATGTCCACCATGCGCCCGATGGTCTCGACCGCGTTGTTCGTGTGCAGCGTGGACAGGACGAGGTGGCCGGTCAAGCCGGCTTGGATGCCGATCGACAACGATTCGGCATCGCGCATTTCTCCCACGAGCATCACGTCCGGGTCCTGGCGCAGGAACGTGCGCATCACCCGGGGGAAGGTCATCTTCTCCGTGACTTGCACCTGCGCGATGTTCTTCTCGAACTCGTACTCGATCGGGTCCTCGACGGTCACGATGTTTCGCCGTTTCGAGTCGAACTGGTGCAGCGAGGCGTAGAGGGTCGACGTCTTTCCCGAGCCGGTGGGGCCGGTGACGAGGATGAGGCCGTAGGGAACTTCGATCGCGCGTCTCCATTTGACCAACAGCTCTTCGGACATTCCCAATTTCTGCAGATCGACCTTCATGGCGGTGGGGTCGAGGAGGCGCATCACGAACTTCTCCCCGTTCAGGGAGGGGATGCACGAGGCACGGGCCGAGAGCCTCCGTCCCATGTACTCCATGTCGATGCGACCATCTTGTGGCTCGCGATTCTCGTCGATCCGCATCCCAGCGGCGAGCTTCAGACGGGCGAGCACGTTGGCCGCCTGCTCGGGGGGCAGTTGACCGTTGTCCTGGAGCTGGCCATCCTGGCGGAACCGAATGCCCAACTGTTCCCGTTCGGGCTGGAGGTGGATGTCGCTGGTTCCGGTGTCCAGGGCGTTCATGAAGATGTTGTCGACGATGCCCACGGCGACCGACATGTCTTCGCCGCCCATATCCCGCGTTTTGCCCTGTTCGCGGAGGATGAGTCGGAAACGCTTGGCTGCGCCCCAGTTCGTTTGGGAGTGGTCGGTGATGGACATGGTTGTTCTCTCAATTCGCGGGCGGTGGGCGCCTTCCTGCCCTGAGGCCATACTGGTGCGTGCCTGGCGTCAAGCCCAATCTTCCGCTGTCGCTCACGATGCTGAGTTGGGGCTTCAACTTCGTCGCGCTCAAGATGGTGTACGAGCAGATGACGCCTCCCGCGGTGGCACTCGTTCGCTACCTGGGAATGTTTGCGTTGTTGGTGGCGTTCAGCGCTTCCCGGAAGGAGTCGCTGCGGTACCCGCAGGGCGAGACGTTTCGCCTGCTCACGCTCGGGTTTCTCTCGATGGGCGTGTACATGGTCTTCTTTCTGGAGGGCATGAAGGAGTCGGCTCCGGCCGAAGGAGCGATCATCCTCTCCACGTCGCCGATCTTCACGGCCTTGATCGCAAGCGCGGTGGGCCAGGAGAAGCTGAACCGGGGAGCGTTCGCCGGGGCGCTGCTCGCGTTCGCCGGAGTCGCCGTCGTGGTCCTCGGAGCGAGCAGCGGGGATCACGGCAAGCTCCTCGGGAACGTCCTGATCCTGATCTCGGCGGTGCTGTGGGCGGCGAGCACGGTGGTCTCGCGACCGCTGGTCGAACGGATCTCGCCCTTCCGTGTGTTGACCCTCTCGATGCCCGGAGCATTGATCGTTCTGGTGCCGTACGGCCTGTTGGCGTCCCTGCACACGCCGTGGACGGCCCTGACGCCGACGACCTGGTCGATGCTCGCGTATGTGGCGGTGATTGCGGGCGCAGTTGGCTTCGTGGGGTTCTACGAGGGCGTTCGGCAGATCGGGGGGCCTGCGGCGATGGTCTACCAGTATTTCGTGCCGGTTTTAGCCGCGCTCTTTGCGTGGCTGGTCCTCGGCCGCACCGTCAACGGGATCCAGTTTGTGGGAATGGGCATCGTCTTGACGGGTGTCGGCATCTCGAACAAGGCGCGCCTGGCGGCCCGGTTCGAGGGAGCCGGTGAAAGGTAAAATGAACCTTCGCCGAAAGCACAGGAGACCTGAAACCTTGCCAAAGAAACACTCCGACACCGCAAAGGACTCGCCACCCTCGAAGGAAGCGGAAGGCCATCTGAAATCAGAGGGCCCAACCTCCGACGCCCAGTCCGAATCCGGGGCGACAGGCGGGGGCGGTGCCGACGAGACGGCGGCGATCGAGGGGCTTCTCGCCCGAATCGCGGAACTGGAGAAGCAGCTCGAGGAGGAGCGGGACCAGGTGGTTCGGAGCGTCGCGGAGTTCCAGAACTTTCGAAAGCGGGTCCAGCAGGAGAAGGTCCAGCTTCAGAAGTTCGCGATCGAGACGCTGGTGCTCGATTTGCTCCCCGTTCTCGACAACTTCGAGCGGACGACGGCGGCGCTGCAGGCGGGCGCGGCGATCGAATCCGTTGCGGAAGGCATCCTCGCCGTCGAACGGCAGTTGCGCGGCGTGCTCGAAGGCCGCCACGTGACGCGCGTTCCCGCAAAGGGGACGGCCTTCGATCCAGAACTGCACGAGGCCGTGGTGACCGAGGAGTCGATTTGGCACCCAGACGGGACGGTCATCGAGGAGTTGGAGCCGGGCTACAAGCTGGGAGACCGGGTGGTGCGACCCGCGCGCGTCAAGGTATCGCGCAAGCCATGAGCCGCCGGCACTTCGGGACCGACGGCATCCGCGGAGTCGCCAACGAGAAACTCACTCCGGAACTCGCTTTCGCGTTGGGCCGGGCTGCAGGCCACTTCCTGCACGCGCGAGGGTTGCCCCGGCGGGCGGTGATGGGCCGGGATACTCGCCGGAGCGGGCCCATGCTGGGGGCGGCCCTGGCAAGCGGATTGTGCTCGACAGGCGTCGATGTGGTGTCCCTCGGCGTCGTGCCGACGCCCACGGTGTCTTACGCTGCGCGCACGGGGGAGTTCGGGTTGGGGGCCATTCTCTCGGCCAGCCACAACCCCGCGCCCGACAACGGCATCAAGCTCGTCGGACACGATGGGTGCAAACTCGCCGACAGCGTCGAACTCGAGCTCGAGGCGGCCTTAGCCCCGGAGGCGGTGACCCTGCGGCCCACGGGCGGGGAAGTGGGCTCCCTCGAAAGCGATCGGGCCCTCGTGGACGCGTACCTCGACACGTTGGTGGCGATGGTGCCAGAGCGCCTGGATGGGATGCAGATTGCGGTGGACGCCGCCCACGGGGCCGCGTTCGAGCTTGCTCCGGAGGTGCTGGTCCGGTTGGGCGCGGAGGTGTATCTGACCGGAGCGGAGCCGGACGGGATGAACATCAACGCCGAGGGAGGCGCGACGAAACCCGATCGGATCGGGGCTTTCACCCTGGAGACCGAGGCGGAATTCGGCGTCGCTTTCGATGGCGACGCGGACCGAGCGGTCTTTTGCGACGAGCGCGGGCGCCTGATCAACGGGGACCGCACCATCGGGATCTGGAGCGGGCACTGGCAGCGGCACGGGTTGTTGGAGCCTCGCGTCGTCGTGGGCACCGTCATGAGCAACGGTGGGTTCGAGCGCTACCTCCTCGGCCGCGGAGTCCGGCTCGAGCGAACCCCCGTGGGCGACAAGTACGTGGCGCAGCGACTGATCGAGACTGGTGCGAAGATCGGAGGAGAGCAGAGCGGGCACATCATCTTTCCCGCCCACGGCCCCACGGGCGACGGCCTGGTGACGATGCTCGAGATGCTCCGCGTGCTTCGGCGCGAATCGCGACCGGCTTCCGCGTTCTACGAGGATTACGAGTCGTGGCCCCAGGTGCTGATCAACGTGGCGGTCGCGTCGAGGGACGGGTGGGATGCGGGCGAGCTCGTCCGCGAAGCCCTCGCCTCGGGCGAGCAGGCGCTTGCCGGCCACGGCCGGCTCGTCGTTCGGCCCAGTGGCACCCAGCCGATGGTGCGCGTCATGGTGGAAGCCGACACGTACGCGCTGCGGGACGAGGTGGCGGACCAAATCGTATCGGCGATGCAAAGCGAGCTGGACGGACGCGTGTACAGCAAGGTGGATCTCACACATGCTTTGGGCGATTGATGTCGGGAACACGCACACGGTCGTCGGCCTCTGGGACGGCGATGCCTGGCGGTCGGTATGGCGCAGGTCCACGGATGCGGAGGCCACCGAAGACGAGCTGGCCGCCTGGATCAAGGCGATGTGCGAACTGGACGGCGTCGAGATGGCGGCGAGCGGCGTGGTCTGCGCGAGCGTCGTGCCGGCGATGCACTCGGCGATCGCGCGGCTGGGCGGCAAGTGGCTCGGCTCCGAACCTCGCTTCCTCGACCGTGGGGATCAAGTGGGACTGGTCGTGACCTACGATCCTCCGCACGCCGTGGGCGCCGACCGCCTTGCGAACGCCCTGGGCGCGTTGGACCGATTCGAGCCGCCGATCGTGGTCGTGGACTTCGGGACGGCCACGACGTTCGATGCGATCGATCGCCAAGGCGCGTACGTGGGCGGCGCCATTCTCACGGGAATCGAGGTCTCGAGCCAGGCCCTGTTCGGGCGGACGGCAAAGTTGCCCCAAGTCGAGCTGGTCGCGCCGGAGCGCGCGATCGGGAGGACGACGGTGGAGTCTCTCCAGTCGGGTCTGGTTTTGGGCTATGCGGGCGCCATCGACACGCTGGCGGCCCGCATGTCCGACGAGCTTGGCGGAGCGCGCGTGCTGGCGACAGGCGGGCTTGGCAGTCAGTTTGCCGCGCTGTGCGCCCAAATCGCCTCGTACGAGCCCCATCTCACGCTCGATGGGCTTCGGATCGCGTTTGCCCGGTTCGAGGCCTCAACAGCCTGACCATTCAGGTGCGGGCCAGGCTGCGGAGAATCGAGTCGAACTGGCCGCTGTCCCGCGAACCCCGGGCTCCCACATACGTGGCGCCCATATTGAATCGAATGCCGCTCACGCCGCTGTGGCGCGCGTACTTCGCCAGTTTGCCCGCCAGCACCCAGTCCGCCGAGTCCGCTTCCTCCTCGCTGAGGATGTGCCGCGCCGCGAGGCGGACCCATTTGTCCATGGGTTGAAGGTAGAGGCGGTCCACGTTGGACACGCCCTCCTCCAAATCCAAGGTGTCCACGACGTCGCGAAGAAAGATGCTCGCGAATTTCGGGCCGACTCCTCGAATGTCGACGATCCGCATGAACTCGGTCTCCAGGCGGCCCGTGCGCTCGACGGCATCGCCCACGTACTGGGCCACGCTCCCGCCATCGGTAGCGCGAAAGGCGTCCTGGACAAGCTCCACCAACCCGGCCACGACGCCGTAGTTGAGACTTTCATTGGGCTTGCGCCCGCGCTCGGAGCAACGCTTGGCAAACGCTTCCCAGACCCTGTCTGCGGCTTGGTCTTCGAGGAAGGAGCCGAAGCGCTCCCTTGGGTAACAGTCTCTCCAGGCCGCGCCGGCGATTTCACCGAGTTCGAGCCGGTCCTTACCCCTGCGCATGAACGCGTAGTAGCCGAGCATGGCGCAACAGCAGCCGTACGGATCGAGAAACAGTCTCTCGAGCTCCTCGGCGGATTCCACCCTCTCTTGTGCGGCCTTCGAAACACCGGGCACAAGCAGTTGCTCGACGTAGCGATCGGCTGGATCGCCGGCCAGGGCCAGCATCAGTGCGCGGGCTTCTGGCCGGAGTTCGAAAGGGGTCATCTGTCTTCGATGTTCACCTCGCGCCTCTAGAAGCGCGCGTCAGAAGCCATGTTGCTCAACACGGGCAGAGTGGGTGTCTGCTGGCTGGCTCCACCGGTCGACCCGGTGTCCCCTCGGCGAATGCGGTAGAAGACCTGCCACCCGAACTCGAGGATGGGAATCCGGTTGGACCGCATCTCGCTCAGCACGGACGCCATGGCTTCGCCGTAGACCCCGATGGGCTTCCCATCGCGCACGGAGGAGAAGACGGTATCGCCCGGCAATGTGGCTTGTGCCTGGGAGATCGCCCCGACGAGAGGTGTCTCCATGCCGAAATAGCGTCCCTGCACGATCGGACGGTTCGCTTCGAAGAACGCGAAGATCTTGGCTCCCTTGGCCATGAAGATCTTGTAGAGTTCGCTTTTGGCGACCATGCCGGTCGACTCCGACGCCGATTGCGCCTCGATGCCGGCAAGGTAGTCCTTGCCATCCAAGTTCACGCCGACCCCGGCGAAGAAGATCGTCACCGTGTTGCCCTCTCCCACGCGCTGGGCCATGGCTCGGGCGCTCGCGAGAATCTGGGCCGAGGTGGCATTGGCCACGAGGTCGACATTGCCCTCGGGATACCCTCCGTGGGTGATGAGAGCCTCCCGCACATGGGCTGCATCGTCGGCACCGAAGGGAAGCATTCCCTGTGGCAGCCGCCCTTCGGAGTTACCGATCACGAGCGCGAACTTCGTCGCCAGCGGGGCCACGCGGCCGACGAGCGGAGCGATGAAGCCACCGGTCGCCGAGGTCGACGTGTCCGCCAAATCCCCAGCTTTGATGTCCACGGAGTCCGTGCCTGCCTTGACGGTCTTGACGTTTCCGACGGGCGCGGCCTGCTCGATGGCGGCACGCTCGTCGGGAGCCACGACCTCGGCGTCGACGCGCCAGTCCGCCTTGCCGGCTTCCGCATAGGTTCCCTCGAGGGTTTGCGCCTTGGCCGTGTCACCGGTCTCGACGTAGATCGCGTTGAGGAAGTAGAAGGTCTCGCGGCTGAACTGCCTCTTGGCGAGGAGCGCCTCGAACTCCTGGGCGGCGGTTCGAAGCATGTTGCTCCGTTGATCGCCGGGGCCAAGGACCATCGCGGCGCGGTACGCGGAGTACGCGGCCATGAAATTCGGGGAGTACGGCGCGCCGTCTCGCCATTGCCTTCGTTCGGACACGGGTCCGGGGAGAAGGGTGGCGCCAGAGTAGTCTTCGGGGCGGTAGGCGGCTGCCTGTTGAAAGGCCTGTCGCGCTTCGGCCCAGAGCCCGGCGCGCGCGTTCTGCAGGCCCTCCTCGTAAGAGGTGCTCCACGACTGGGCCAGCCCGATAGCGGCCATCGCGAGCACGGCCAGCAGGACGGTTACTCTTCGAACCAATTTCATAGTGCTACCTTTTCACCTTGTAGGAGACTCCGAAGCTGAAGTCGCGACCGCCCGTGTCCGGATCGCCCCAGTTGAGGTCGAGGCTGAGATCGGAACCATTGGGGCGGTAGCCGATGCCGTAAACGAGACCGCTGCGGTCGTCGAAGTGGTCGCCGGCGCTGGGATTCCAGCTGTAACCGACCCGGATCGGCACGCGACCGAACTGCGCGTTGTACGTGTACTCCAAGCCCGCTCCGAAACGGGTCTGGGCGTCTCGCGTACCACCGAAGGGGCTGGGCCCGCCCGAGAACAGGTGCTCGACCTCGGCGCCAAGGACCAGGTAGTCCCTGCCGCCGCGGAGCCCGTCTCGGCGCGTGGCGAAGCCGGCCGAAATGCGAGCGGGGACCTTGTCGTAGAGGTCCTGTGAATTCGAGTTTCCGCTCAAGTTGATCTCACTGTGGAAGCTGAGTCCGAAAATCGAATTGGGCTGGTTGCGCGGCACGTACTGGACGCCTGCGACGACGCCAAATCCCGTCCCGGTCTCATCGACGTCGCTATCGACGTCCCCGACGACGTTGTTGCTACCATCGAAAAGCTGGCCGCGCCTGCGGTCGAGGATCCCTGTCGTGGCGTACATCACGCCGACGCCCCAGTTGAAGTTTTGAGCCTCGTTCGTCTTGCCGAACGAAAGGGTGACGACGTCCGTTCGGATCTTGGTGAGTTCGCTGTAGTTGCGGACCGTGAGCGCTCCGCTGGAAAGGTTATTGGACGTACGCACGTCGTGCAGGAATCCCCCAAGGGTGATCCCGAGGCTGACGGTTCCTTTCGAGCGGCCCGAACGATCCTTGAGCGGCATGGCCACCCCGGCATGGGTCAGCGCGAGGGGACCGCCAGAGCCTGTCGTGGAGAACTGCTGCTGGGAAAGAGGGGCGAAGGGTCCGGTCACCGCCGTCTTGCTTTCGGGCAGGTTTCGGAGGACCACGCCGACCTGGGTGCGATCGACATAGCCGAGGCCCGCCGGATTGTTGTATCCGGAGAGGGTGTCGGCGCCCGTGATGTTTCCGGCACCTCCCATGCCCATGGCGCGGCCTCCGGCGTCGAGCGCCGACAGAACGTCGGGGATCTGGGCGGAGCCCAAAGCCGATACCGCGGCAACGACCGCGACGAACGAATACCTTCTCATCATCTTCATGCAAAGTCCTCCAAACGACTTCGGCTGCGTTACCTAAGCCTGACGGTCACTTCCTGTGTGGCCGCGACATTCCCCGCGCGATCGCGGGCCGTCGTCACAATCTTAAACTCGTTGGGCAGTCCCGGACGCCAACGGATGCGCCCGCTCCACCGCAAGGTGTTGTTTCCCGAAGTGCGGACAGAACTGCGCGCGACCCGCGTGATGAAGGCGCCGGTCAGCGACTGCACGAACACATCGATGCCGGTCACGTCGATGGACGAAGTACTCAGATCGGTGACGTCCACAACGACGGAAATGGTCGCCCTCCGCCGGAGGTTCGTGTCGGAT
The DNA here is from genome assembly GCA_023957775.1 of Fimbriimonadaceae bacterium. Classification (NCBI taxonomy): domain Bacteria; kingdom Bacillati; phylum Armatimonadota; class Fimbriimonadia; order Fimbriimonadales; family Fimbriimonadaceae; species Fimbriimonadaceae bacterium. Next base: position 85,608 of record JAMLGR010000001.1, read on the forward strand.
CGCGGGTACTGAATCGTGAGGACCGGATCCACGCGGTCCAACGTCACGCTGATCGACTGGGTGGCGGTGTTCTCCGCTTCGTCGGTGACCTTGATCGTAATCGTCTGGGCGCCATCCAACTCGATGCCGCTTGTGTCCCAAGTGACGGTGAAGGACTGCGTGTTCCCCGTATTGTTGGGGATGTCCTGGTTGTTCACCTGGACGCGCCACTCTTTGACGTTCGCTTCATCGAGTTCCACGCTGATCGGAATGAACGGCCCACGCACGAAGGCGTTGTTGGTTGGGTTGAACTGAAGAAACTTGGGTTTCGTGCGGTCCAACGTCACGTTGAGCGTCTTGGGCGTGTAGGTCGCCCCCGGCTCGGTCGCCGTCACCACGATCGTGTAGGCGCCTTCCGGGTTGGACGGGCCAAAGGAGAGCGTGAGGTTGTTGTCGATCTGCCCCTGGGAGTTGGGGGTGAAACGCCCTTCCACGCTGGTTTGGACTCCGCCGGGTCCTGTCGCGAGGGCCTTGACCGTCACCTCGAGTGTCGCACCGCTGATGAGGAATTTGACTTGGGTCGAGCTTCCGACAAATGCTCCATCGGTCGGCGAGGTGACCGTCAAGGTCTGCGCCTGGACCGCCAGCGCGCACAGAAGTGCTGCGAGCATGGTCGTTGCTTTCAAGATATTCATCATTCCCCTCCAGAGTCTAATGCCATGATGCGGTCCATCAAGGCGATCTATTCTCGCTGATTTAGGACGTACGAGTCAATGAATTCGGCGACTCCGCCCTCCGTATTGGCCGCGACGTGCACTCTCGCGCAGGCGCGAACCTCGTCCGCCGCGTTGGCCACAGCCCCGCCCAATCCCGCCCAGGCGAGCATTTCCAGGTCGTTCAAATAGTCCCCGATCGCCGCGACTTCGGACCGCGGAATCGCGAGGTGGGAGGCGAGGGATTGAAGCGCCGCCCCCTTGTTTGCGTCGCGCGGCAAGAACTCGAGGTACTCCGGTTCCGACAAAGTGAGTTGTGCGCCGGAGTACGCGCGATCCGACGCGAAGCTGCGGAATTCTTTGCCGATTCGCGGCTCCTCGGCGACAAACATCAGCTTGGTGACCTGCAACTCTTCGACGCGCTGGGAACCCAATAGTTCTCGCTGTACGCCACCAACCCGGTGAAGATACAGGTCTCCCCACTCGCTGTCCCGAGGGAAGATCAGTCGATTCCGGCTGTAGAGATGGGCATGAAGGCCATGGGTCTCCGCGTAGCCCAGAAGCCTGGACACCAACTCGGGTTCCAGAGAGTGGTGGAGAAGTTCCTGTTCGGCCGAAAGCAGCACGTGGGCGCCGTTGCAGCAGATCGTGGCTCCAGTGAGTCCGAGAAGCGACGCGTAGTGGCGAACGCTGGGGGCATTGCGCCCGCTGGCGAGGACCACGTGGATGCCCGACAGGGCGGCGCGGCGGATCGCGTCGGCCGACGCGGGATGGATGGTGCGGTCGGGGAGCAGGGTCGTACCGTCGAGGTCCAGGGCGAGAAGTGAAATCGGCACAACGGGTCTCTTCCCGGCTACAAGCCGAGGCTCCAGTTACCGACGATACCCTTAGGGAACCTCCGCGCGAGGCGCTCCCTGGCTGGCGGGCCGCGCAAGCTGCTGCGAACGACGTGGGTGGAGCGACGGAGTTCGCAGGCTTTCGGGGGCGTCAGGGGTTGGGTGGAGACGGCATGATGGATTCGGGAAACGACACGGAGCAGTACCACGATCTCTTCCTTCAGGAGGCGACCGAGCAGTTGGAGATCCTGGAGCGGGAGACCCTTGGGCTCGAGAGCGACGCCGATCTCACTCGGGTCCAGGCGCTCTTTCGAGCCGCCCACACCTTGAAGGGAAGCAGCCGAGCCATGGGCTTCGTGAAGATCGCCGATCTCACGCACGAGATGGAGAACCTGCTCGATCGGCTGCGCACCGGTGAAGTCCGGTGCTCCCCGACCGTCGTTCAAGCCCTCCTTGAGGCCAACGACCTCCTCTCGGACCTCACGGAGGACGTTCGGACGGGCGTGGACTCCGGCGTCAATCCACAGCACCTCCTGGAGACCATCAGGTCCCTCCATGGCGAGGCGGCGTCCAGGCCGCCTTCGCGCCGATTGATGCGCGCACAAGTGGCGCTCGAGCCCTCTTGCGTAATGAAGTTCGTCCGGGCGTTCATGGCGATCAACGCAGCCTCCGAAGTCGGCGAAATCGTGGAGTGCGTGCCGGACCGCGCCGCGCTCGAAGAGGAGCAGTTCGACTCGGAGTTCGAGATCTACGTGATGACCGGGGTCTCCGCAGCGGAGCTTCAGAAGCGCCTTCAAACCATTCCGGAAGTCGCGTCCTGCCACGTCACCGAGTCGGCAGCACAGCCTGAAAGCCCCCAAGCTCCCCTTCCTGCGCCCGTCCTCGAGCCCTCGGCGCCAAGCAGTTCGCCAAAGCGGTTGGACACAGGACAAACCGTGCGCGTGGACGTGGCGCGCATGGACGAGTTGATGAATCTGGTGGGCGAACTGGTGATCGATCGTACGAGGGTCGCCCAGCTCGCCTCGTCCCTCGCGTCCCGTTTCCCGGGCGACGAGGCGATCGATCAGGTTCAGGAGACGGTGGCGCACATCGGCCGGATCACTGCGGGACTCCAGGAGAGCATCCTCAAGGCACGCATGCTGCCGATCGAGACGGTGTTCAGCCGCTTTCCGAGAATGGTGCGCGACCTTGCCCAGAGCCTGAAGAAAGAGGTGGGTCTGGAAATGCGCGGGGCCGATACGGAGATTGATCGAAGCGTGATCGAGATCATCGGCGATCCGATCCTGCACATCCTCCGGAACTCGCTGGACCACGGGATCGAGCCGCCGGACCTCCGGGAGCGGGTGGACAAACCTCGCCGCGGCACGATCGTGCTCTCGGCCAGGCACATCGAAAACCAGATCGTCATCGACATTGAGGACGACGGTGGCGGCATCGACATCGAACGCGTCAAAGCCAAGGCCGTTGAAAGGGGCATCATCGACAGCCCGACGGCCGCCGCTATGACGGAGCAAGAGGCCGTCAATCTCGTCTTTGCCAGCGGATTGAGCACCGCGGCGGATGTGAGCGACGTCTCGGGCCGCGGCGTGGGCATGGACATCGTCAAGGCCAACATCCAACGGTTGGGCGGGATGATCGACGTGCAGACGCGCCCCGGAAGAGGGACGCGGTTTACGTTTCGACTCCCTCTCACCCTCGCGATCATCCGCGGCCTGCTGGTGCGCGTCGGATCGGGCGCCTACGTGGTTCCCATCAGCAATATCGTCGAGACCCTCCTCGTTCGCGAACGGGAGATCCAACGGTTGCCGGACAGCGAAGTCCTGGTCGTGCGAGGCACGATCACTCCGCTGGTCCGCCTGCGCAGTTGGTTCCGCGGCCGGATCGCCGACGATGCGGTCGAGGACTCCGACAAGCGCTATGTCGTGGTCGCAGGCGTCGCGGACCAGCGCGTGGGACTCATCGTCGACGGTCTGGGTGGGGAGCAGGAAGTGGTGATCAAGAGTCTGGGCTCGAATTGCGGGGACACCCGAGGCATCAGCGGAGCGACGATTCTCGGCGATGGAACGGTGGCGTTGATCGTCGACGTGAACGAGGTCGTTACGAAGGAGGCTGCCTGATGGCTCTTCCCCAGGACCTCTCCGCCACGACGCGAAAGTGGATCTTGCGCGGCGTCCACGACCTGCCGTCGCTGTCCGACGTGGTGACGAAGACGCTGGAGGCCACCGAGCGGGAGTCCACCAGCGCGAGCGAGATCGAGCGTTTGGTGAGCTCGGATGCCGCCCTCTCGGCGAAAATTCTGCGCGTCGTGAACTCGGCGTACTACGGTTTGTCCGGTCAGGTGTCGAGCCTGAACCAGGCCGTCGTGATCCTGGGGATCCAACAGATCCGCAACCTCGTTCTCAGCATCAGCGCCCTGAGCCTGCTCAAAGGCAGGACGCCCCAGTTGAGGAGGCTGCAGCACAGCTTTTGGATGCACTCCTTCGCCACCGCGGTTTGCGCGCAGATCATCGCCCGCCGCAAGCGATTCTCGGCCCGGGACGCGGAAATGGTCTACACGGCGGGATTGCTACACGATATCGGGAGGCTCTACCTGTTCAGCGCGGTGTCCGAAGAGTATCTGGCCGTCATCGCCCACGCCGCAAAGTCGGAGCGGAGCCTCGACGAGGTCGAGCCGGAGATGCTCGGCGTGCGCCACGACGAGATCGGAGGGGAGTTGGCGAAGACGTGGCACTTTCCCGCGGCGCTGACCGACTTGATCGCCCGCCACGAGGGCCCGTTCGGCGACGAGATCGAGCACGCGTTGTTCGCGATCCACGGAGCCGATCGGTTGACGGCGTCGAGATACACCAAGACGTTTGGCGTGCAGACACCCACGATGGACTTGGAAGTCGAGTGTTGGCTCGGATTCACGCCCGAGGATATCGAAGCGGTTTTGGCGGAGACCGAGAGCAAGGTCGATGAGGCGGCCGAAGTGTACGGACTGATCGTGCAGTAACGTTATGAGCATAGGATCCAGCCTTTCCGGCATTACGTTCAGTGGCTTGAGCTCGGGGATCGACACCGAGGGCTTGATCAAGCAGCTGCTTCAGGTCGAAGCCATCCCGATCCAGCGACTCCAGCTTCAGGAAGCGCAGCTCAACAGTCGATCGAGCGTGCTCCAGCAACTGAAGAACCAGATGCAGACGCTTTCGACGAACGCGGCGGGCCTGAACAGCCTCGCGGCCTTCAACCCAATCAGCGCGAGCACGAGCGACAGCAGCGTCGCGACGCTCAGCGCAACGTCCGGCGCGGTCGCGGGCTCATACGACCTTTCGGTCTCCAAACTCGCCAAGGCACACAAGTTCTCGTCCTCCGCGCAATCCGACACGACCAGCGCCCTCGGCCTTGCCGGCAAGTTCGTTGTCAACGGCAAGGCGGTCGACGTGGTGGCCACGGACTCGTTGGCCGCCGTCGCCCAGAAGATCACCAATGCGAACGTCGGGGTAACTGCGAGCGTGATCGACGGAGGTGCCGGGAGCGCGTATCTGACCATCACCGCGTCCTCCACGGGCGCGACGAACAAGATCCAGATCGCCGACCTCTCCGGAACCGTCGCCGACACCTTGGGCCTCGTCGCCGGCGCCGCGACGATTCGCGAATCGATCGCCAACGGGGCCACCAGCTTTGGATTCAGCTCCTCCACCACGGCCGTCGGTTCGCTTTTCGGAGCGACCGGGCTGGCGTCCGGGACGGTGCTCATCAACGGCGTCGGCGTCAGCATCGATCCCAACGCGGATTCGCTCCAGGCTATCGCCGACAAGATCAACGCAGCCGGGACCGGAGCGACCGCGACGGTGCGAAGCGCCCAGAAGAACGGCGCGACGGTCTACAAGTTGGATATCAGCGGCGCCACGACGCCGACGTTTGCCGACGACCAGAACATCTTGGGGTCCCTCGGCATCCTCCAGCAACCGATCGGCTCGGAGCTCGTGGCCGCGCAGAGCGCCGAGTACACGCTCGACACGATCGCCTTCACGAGCGAGACCAATGCGATCACCACGGTGATTCCCGGAGTGACGCTCACGCTTCTCTCGGCCGACGAAACGACGCCGAAAACGTCTACCTTGACCCTTCAGCGCGATACCGACGGCGTGAAGTCGTCGGTGCAGGGCTTCGTGGACAGCTTCAACGGCGTCATCGACTTCATCAAGCAGAACAGCGCGTTCGACAAGGACACGTTCAACAGCGGGGCGCTCTTTGGAGACCCCGTCGCCCGCCAAGTCGAATCGGCGATCACGGACCTGCTCTTCAATACGGTGCCCGGCCTGACCGGAACCTACACCAACCTGAGCCAACTGGGTTTCTCGATGGGCGAAGAGGGCAAGCTGACCTTCGACCAGGCGGCCTTCGATACGGCCATGGCGGCCGACCCTGCGGGCGTGAGCGCCGTGTTCCGCGCGATGGGGAAGGGCTCGACGGACTCCATCACCTACGTGTCGAGCTCGGACAAGACCGTGGCTTCGGGGACCGGCTCCTACGATGTCGTGATCTCGCAGATCGCGACCAAGGGGTCCTACACAGGCTCCGTGGCCCAAACGGCGCCAAGCTCCGTCCCGGAGACCCTGACGTTCGACGGAACCCTCTTCGGCAGCACGCCCTACCAACTGGTGCTTCCCATCGGCAGCACGGCCGCGGCCGCCGTCGATCAGATCAACAACGACTCCGCGCTGAAGGACCTCGTGGTTGCGAGCTTGGACGGAGGATTGCTCAAGATCGAGAGCAAACGCTACGGCGCCAACGGCAACTTCACCGTCGACAGCGACACCGCGGCCGCGTCCGACACGAGCGGCATCGGCATCGGCCAACCCGGTACGGTCTCCACGGGCCTGGATGTCGCGGGGACGATCAACGGGGAAGCCGCGACCGGGAGCGGCCAGTTCCTGGTCGGCAATACCGGCAACGCGAAGACCTCCGGCCTGCAGATTCAGTACACGGGCATCGACACGGGCCTGGTGGGCACGATCAAGTTCACGAAGGGCATCGCCGCGCAGATGACCGATTCCGTGTTCACGTTCACCGACTCGGTCAGCGGACTGCTCACCAGCACCGACCAGTCCATCCAGGACCAGGTGGCGTCGATCGAGCAGCAGATCGCCGACATCCAAGAGCGTCTCGCCTCCAGGGAGACCGAGCTGCGCGCGCGCTTTGCCGCCATGGAGCAAACCATGGCCCAGTACCAGTCGCAAGCGGCCCGGCTCGGAGCCCTGAACCAGAACACCGGCTAGGATGCCCCTCTATCGGGTGCCACGCCCGCTGGACGGGCGTGCCAATCCGGCTAGACCCTGACGAGGACCTCCTCGCGCTGAAACATCCGAACGGCGAGCGCGATCGCAACCGCGGCGAGAAGGCCGCTGGAGCCGAGCGTGAGCAGCAGGCCGACGCCGTCGTACTTGCCCAAGAGGGCGCTGCGGATGGTGGTGGCGGTGTTGAGGACCGGGATCAGGCTGACCCAGCGCTCGGAGCCGAAATCGGTGAATCCGATGAACTGGCTGAACACCGCCGGAAGGATCACCACGAAGCTGAGGAGCGTGGTCTGCGTTTGCGCTTCCCGGACGTTTCGCGCCCACGTGCTGATCGCGACGAGCAGGGCCGCGAAGAGCGCCACGGTCGGGAGCAGCACGGCCAGGATCACGGCAAACGACGCCGGATTGAGCCCCATGCCCTCCTCCAGCAGCGGCCGCGTGATCGGCAGGTTCAACAGGTTGATGACCACGAGACCCACGATCGAGGACAGACTGCTGACCAGGCAGACCGTGGCCAGCGCGAGGAACTTGCCAAGCGCGATGCTCGTTCGGCTCACGGGTGAGATCAGGAGCGTCTCCAAGGTCGCCCGCTCCTTCTCGCCCGCGACGAGATCCGCGACGATGCTCATGCCTCCGTAGAACGCCCAGATCACGATCAGGTACGGGAGCATGCTCAAGACAAAATCGTTCGCTCCGCCTTCGCCCACCTTGACGGGCTTCTCCTTGACCTGCACCGGCTCGGACATGTCCGCTGAGACGCCCTTGGCGACCAGCACCGCCTTCACGATCTCCTGGTTCATCTCGGAGAACACCTTGCGAACGGCGCCGAGGGTGATTTGCGATTTCTGGTCCTTCGGGTCGAACGCGACCACCACCTGAACGGCCTTGGTCCCGGCGTTCTTGAGATCCTCGTCGTTCGGCAGCGCCATCACGATGCGCGCCTTGCCGTCCCGGATCAGCTGCTCGCCCTCCTCGATCGTGTCGACGGTTTGGACGTTGAGCTTGGCCTTCTTGAACGCCTCGGCCAGGGCGCTCTCCCCCTTCACCACGTGGACCTTGAGGTTCTCGGGCTTGGAGAGGGTGGACGCAAGGAACCCGAAGAGGTACAGGAACATCACGATCATCGCGATGGGCCAGAAGATGGCGCCGGACCGTACCCGCTTGTCCCGGAACATCTCGCGAAGCTCCTTCCGGTAGATGTGCAGGGTTGCGTTCAAGCGACCCCTCCCGCCAGGGGCTTCTGTTCGCCAATCAGGCGAAGAAAGGCGACTTCCAGATTGGGGCTCTCGGCACGGGTCTTCAACTCCTCGGCGGTGCCTTCGGCGTGGACGACTCCATCGTGGAGCAGTGCCAGCCGGTCGCAGAGGCGTTCGGCCTCGCTCATGATGTGGGTGCAGTAGATCACGGTCTTCCCCTGGGCCCGCGCCTCCTCGACGTAGCCCATGATCGTCTGGCTCGTGACGACGTCCAACCCGGCCGTGGGCTCATCGAAGAACAGCACGGGCGGGTCGTGGAGGATGGTGCGAGCGATGGAAACGCGCTGCTTCTGGCCCGTCGACAGCTTGTCGCAAAGCCGGTCCGTGAACTCGTTCAAATCGAGCTTGGCCACGACATAGTCGACGCGCTGCTTGAGGGCGGAGCCCTTCAAACCGTAAAGGCCCCCGAAATACTCGAGCAACTCGATCGGGTTGAGCCGCCCGTAAAGCGCCGTCGTGCTGGAAAGGAACCCGATGCTGGCCCTCACGCGCTCGGAGTCCCTCACCACGTCGAATCCACCGACGTCGGCCGTTCCCGAGGTGGGGGTCAGGACCGTCGAGAGCATCCGGAGCAGGGTGGTCTTGCCCGCGCCGTTGCACCCGAGGATCCCGAAGATCTGGCCCGGATGGGCTTCGAGCGAGATGCCATCCACCGCCTTCACCACACCGCGTTTCGAATCTTTGAAATGCTTGCAGATCGAGACGGTTCTGACCACGCCGGGATTGTACCGGCACGGTCACATGCGGAACAGGCCGAACCGCGGGGGGCGGGAGGGGGCGTTTTGGGCCGCCTCGATGCCCAAGGCAAGGACGCGCCGCGTGTCCACTGGGTCGATCACGCCGTCGTCCCACAGGCGCGCCGTCGCGTAGTAGCACGAGGACTCCTCGGCGTACGAGGCCAGGATGGGCGCCTTGAACGCCGCTTGCTCCTCCTCGGTCATCGTTTCGCCGCGCGCGGCAAGCTGATCGAGCTTGACGGTGAGCAGCACGTTCGCCGCCTGCTCGCCGCCCATCACGCTGATTCTCGCGTTGGGCCACATCCACAACTGCCGCGGACCGAACGCCCGGCCGCACATCCCATAGTTCCCTGCGCCGTACGAACCTCCAACGACGACCGTGAACTTCGGCACGTTGGCGGTGCTCACGGCGGTCACGAGCTTTGCGCCGTGCTTGGCGATGCCCTCGTTCTCCACTTTGCGGCCCACCATGAAGCCGGTGATGTCTTGCAGGAACACGAGAGGAATGCCGCGCTGGCAGCACAACTCGATGAAGTGCGCGCCCTTTTGCGCGGACTCGCTGAACAAGATGCCGTCGTTGGCGAGCACTCCCGCCAGATGCCCATGGAAGCGCGCGAACCCACAGATCAAGGTCGTTCCGAAGTTTCGCTTGAACTCCTGGAAGCGCGAGCCGTCCACCACTCGGGCGATCACCTCACGCATGGCCATGGGGTGCTTCGAGTCCGTGGGGACCAGCGAATAGAGTTCGGACGGGTCGTACAGCGGGTCTTCGGCGGGCTCGGGCGGAGTCTTGGTTGGGCGGGGCCCGAGAGACTCGACGATGTTCCGCAGGATCTCGATCGCGTGGGCGTCGTCCTCCGCGAAGTGGTCGGCCACGCCGCTGATGCGCGTGTGCACGTCCGCGCCACCGAGGTCTTCCGCGCTCACCTCCTCGCCGGTCGCGGCCTTGACGAGCGGAGGGCCGCCCAGAAAGATCGTGCCCTCGCCCTTGACGATCACCGCCTCGTCGCTCATCGCGGGGACGTAGGCGCCTCCTGCGGTGCAGGAGCCCATGACCGCCGCGATCTGCGCGATGCCGAGCGAACTCATCACGGCCTGGTTGTAGAAGATTCGGCCGAAGTGGTCGCGGTCGGGGAACACTTCGCTTTGAAGCGGCAGAAACGCGCCGCCAGAGTCCACCAGATAGAGGCAGGGCAGGTGGTTCTCGAGGGCGATCTCCTGGAGTCGGATGTGTTTCTTGACCGTGATGGGGAAGTAGGTGCCCCCTTTCACCGTCGCGTCGTTCGCCACGATCGCGCACTCCCTTCCCTGGACGCGCCCAATCCCGGTCACGATCCCGGCGCCTGGAGCGTCGCCTTCGTACATGCCGTTGGCGGCAAGCGCGCTGAACTCGAGGAACGCGGAGCCTGGGTCGACGAGAGCCTCGATCCGTTCGCGGGCGAGCATCTTTCCACGGTCCTTGTGCTTGGCGATCGCGCGATCTCCCCCTCCGCGCCGGGCGTGTTGGATTCGATCCCGAAACTCGGCGAGTGTGGCGTCCATCGCCTCGCGATTGGCCCGATGCTCGGCGTCGGTCAGGTCCACGTGCGTCGGAAGGGGGTCCATGGGGACGTAAGATTACCGACTCCTTGGGGGCCAAGAGACCCTATCGGTTCGGTCGCTATGGGTCGGAGTGCCCGGCGGGGGATGAAACAGTGCGATGAGGCGTCACCATACGGCTCGTGAAACTTCTTGGTCTTCTGTTTTTGGGTTTGGTGGCGTCCTCCAGTTGGTCACAGGAGGCTCTTCCGGCGATCCGGCTGGATCAGCCCCCCAATATCGACGGTGTGATCCAACCGGAGGAGTGGAACGGAGCGGCCAGCGGATCGGGCGGTTTTGACGAGGAGACCGGGAGGCCGGCCCCCGAGCCGATGCGTTTCTGGGTCGGCTACGACGATCAGTACATCTACGTCTCCGCCAGACTCGGGGACCGCAAGCCCGATTCGATCCAGGCGGTGGAGACTCGGGCCAACGTCAGTTTCCCCGGCGACGACTTCGTCATCTTCGCGATCGATCCGTACGGGACCTTGGGCGAGCTGAACAAATTCTGGGTGAACCCGAACGGCGCGACGAACCTCCAGATCGCCGGTGGTCGAGCGGCCAAGCGCGAGTGGTTGGGCGAAATGGAAGCGCACGGCAGGATCACAACGGACGGGTGGGAGTGCGAGGCGCGCATTCCCTGGGGCGTGATGAGCCTGCCCTCCGCCGGAAAGCGAACGGCCCGGTTCTCGGTCGGTCGCTATCTGCACCGCGAGCAGCGCCTGTACCTCTGGAACGACATCTCGGGTGGGAAGATCGAGAACTTCGGACGATGGACCGGGGTCGAGATTCCCAAGTCGGACACGGGGAGAACCATCAAACTCCTCCCCTACGGCTATGCGGGGACCGATCGCGACGAGGGCACGATCCTGAATGCCGGGCTTGACTTCAAGAGCAGCATCACGTCGGACATGCAGATCGTCGGAACGATCAACCCCGACTTTCGAAACGTCGAGAACCAGGTCCTCAGCCTCGACTTCAGCCACTTCGAGCGGCTGGCCGGGGAGAGCCGCCCGTTCTTCCTCGAAGGCCAGGAGTACTTCCAAACCTCCCGGGACGCTTCTGTTTTCGCAAGCCAGAGGATCGGCTCGTTCGACGCTGGCGCGAAGGCGTACGGCAGGCTCTCGCCACGCACCACCTTCGCGGTGCTGAACACGGCGGATTTCGGACACGAGAACGCCTTCGCCACGAACCTCGGCTACAATTTCGACGGCCAAAGCTCGGTGACTGCGGCGGTCTCCCAGCTCGACGTCGAGGGAGGATCCAACACCGCGACCTTCTTGGGCGGGACCGTCGGGCGTGGGCCCGTCTCGGCTTTCGCCCAACTCTCCTCCACGGACGACACGCAGGCGGGCGAAGCGGGCCGCTTCAACAGCGGCCTGATCTACCAAGCGAACGGATGGAACGGCGCCCTCGAGTACACCACGATCGACGCGAACTTCCTTCCGCGGCTGGGTTTCGCTCCCGAACGAGGCTACCGGGGCTTCGGCGCCAACGTGGGTTACGTGCGGCCGATTCCCCACGGGCCCTTGATGGAGTCCGGACTCGAGGTGCATTACGAGGACTTGAACGCTCACGGAGGCGGCCTCTACCGCCGCGGGGGGTCGTTCGAGGGCTCGCTGACCCTGCGCGATCAGACGGACATCGACTTCGGATACGGCGAATCGAAGTTTGGTGGGTCGACCGATCGGTATCAGTTCGTGAGTGTCGAACGGCCGCGGGGCAATCCGTACCAACATTGGCAGGTCGATTACCTGTGGGGCGAGTTCGCGGGCAAGGCGTACCGGAGCTTGGCGCCGAGCGTTTCGCTTCGGCCGTTGAAGGGCTTTCAGATTCAGGCCAGGTACCAGCGGGTGGAGCACTTCGACACGCAGGAGCTGCTGATCGTCAGCGCAAACTACGAGCTCAACAAGGTCGATGCGGTCAGTGGGCGGCTGATCACGCAACGGGGCGACACGAACTTCTACCTCGCCTACCGCCGCAGCGGGAACCGCGGCAACGAGTACTACTTCATTCTCGGGGACCCCAATGCGCGGACGTTCCGGCCCAGCGTCATCTTCAAGCTCGTCGCGCCGATCGAGATTCGGTTCTGAGGCGAAGCAGGAGCCGGGGCGCCGTCGTCGAAGGAACCCTTGTGGAGGACCCAGGCTGAACAGGCGGCAATTCCTGGTGGGGATGGGCGCCCTGGCATCGCTCGGGCCGACGGCCTCCCTGGCGAGAGGTGCCAAGGTGGAGTTCGATTCGCTCGTGGAACGGGGAAGGGAGCGCGGCTGGTCGCGGCTTCCGCTGGGTCGGCGCGTGGTGGCCATCGGCAAGGAGTTCCTCGGGACGCCGTACGTGGGGGGAACCCTCGACCGCAGCCCGGGCAAGGAGGAGTGTACGGTCCTTCTCGACGGATTGGACTGCGTGACGTTCTTCGAGACGTCACTGGCCTTGGCGCGCGTGCTGGTGTTGGAACGGCCCTCTTGGGACGCCCTCGTTGCCGAAGTGGCCGCGACCCGCTATCGGCGCGGCGCCGCCGAAGGCTACGCGTCGCGTCTGCACTACACCTCGGATTGGATCTTGACGAACGCCGCCAGAGGTTTGGTCGCCGATGCGACGCGCACCATGCCCGGTGCCGAGCCATGGACAAAGAAGATCGGCTTCATGAGCGGTCACCGGGACCGGTATCCGGCGCTGGCCGATCCGGCCGTGTTCGACGCCATCCGCGACTCGGAACGGGCTCTCAGCGAGGCGGATCGTTCTTGGATTCCAAAGGAAGCGGTCCCCAAGGCCGCCGGCGCGTTCCGCTCCGGCGACATCTTCGGATTGGTCACGGGCGTGGAGGGTTTGGATTGCGCGCACACGGGCTTGTGTGCCGGAGACGGGGCCGGGGCGCGGCTGATGCACGCCTCCTCCAGCCAGGGCAAGGTCGTCCTCGATCGCCCGATCGTCGAGCTGGTCGCAGCCAGCCGCTCGTGGACCGGCATCGTCGTGGCGCGTCCTCAGGGTGCCTGACGGCTCAAAGTTGATATACTTGCACCATGATTTGGAGAGCAAGTGCACCCGTGCGTCTGGCACCCTTTGTTGCGGCCATTCTGTGCGCCGCAGGGGCCCAAGCCCAGGTTGTCGCGGGACAGATCGACACGTTTCAAGATGGAACCACCATGAACTGGTCGGGGGGCGCGAGTCCCACGAACATCCCCGATGGAGGCCCATTGGGCGCCGGGGACCGGTTCCTGCGGCTGACCGCGACGGGAGGTGGCGGCTCGGGGAGTCGCATCGCCACATTCAACGACAACCAGTGGTCGGGCGATTTTCAGGCCGCCGGTGTCACGCGCGTCGAGGCGGACCTGCTCAACATGGGCAACACGACGCTCGAGATGAGGATCGTCCTGTTCCGGTTCAACGCGCCCACCTCGCGCTTCACCTCGGCCAACGCGGTGGTGCTCGCGCCGGGATCGGGTTGGCAGCATGTGGCCTTCGACCTGGATTCTGCGAGTCTGGTTTCGGTTGCAGGCAGCGCCACCTACGCCCAGACGATCACGGACGTGGGGCGGATGATGTTCCGGCACGATCCGGGCGGTCCGTCGGCCCAGGGCACGTCCGTGGTCGGCCAGTTGGGGATCGACAACGTCCAAGCCGTTCCGGAGCCGGCCACGCTGGCGGCCCTCGCCCTGGGTATGGCCGCGTTGGGGCGTCGGCGCCGATCAAGCGAGAAATCGCGAATTCTTCGAGAAATCGGCTGATCTCTGCCGGCAGTTTTGCGTTATTGCTTCCGTAGGTGGTCGGTTGGAGGCCATTTCGGAGGATAACAAATGAATGTTCGATTGTGGGCAACCACAGCCATGGTGTTCGTCCTGGTGCCCGCGCTCCTCGCGCAAGGGCAGGGTGGGGGACGAGGCGGCCAACGGGGAGGCGGTGCCGCGCTGCTGCGCCGCGCCGACGTCCAGAAAGAGCTGAACCTCTCCGCGACGCAGATCGAGTCGATCAACGCAAAGCTCCCCGCGGGACAGGGCCGCGGGCAAGGCGCCGGTCAAACTCGGGGCCAAGGAGCGGGACAGGGCGGCGGACAAGCGCGCGGCCAGAACGCCGAAGCCCGCGCCCAGATGATGGAGGCGATCAAGGGCATCCTGGACGCCAAGCAGTTCCAGCGCTTCCAAGAGCTCGAACTGCAGAGGAGCGGTCCTTCCGCGTTGGCGCGTCAGGACGTCGCCGAGAAGCTGAAACTCTCAGACGCCCAGAAGGAGTCCATCCAGAGCATCAACCAGGAGCAGCAGCAGGCCATGCGGGACATGCGCCAAAGCGGCGGCGTGGACCCCGAGGAGATGGCGAAGATGCGCGAAGAGACCGGCAAGAAGCTCCTTGCCGTCTTGACCGACGGACAACGGAAACAGTGGGAAGGCATGCTGGGAAAGGCCTTCAAGTTCGACGACGGCCAGTAGCGTTGGGGGCCCTCGGCGCGCAAGCTGGGGGCCCTTTTTTGTCGATGGGCGACGCCGCGGGCGGTTCTTGGAGGTATGAAGGTGCATGATTCGCCAAACCCTTGCCGCCGCCGCGATCGTTCTTGGTGCTTCGTGGGCTGCCGCCCAATCCGCAGCTTGGGATACGACGCTGACGCCGGCGCGTCAGGCCGTCCTGGATCGCGTCGATGCCAACTCGCTTCGCGGCCACCTCTCGTTCATCGCGTCTGACTTGTTGGAGGGTCGGGGAACCCCATCCCGCGGGCTCGACCTTGCCGCGGAGTACATCGCCGCCCAGTTCCGCCGAGCCGGTCTCGAACCTGGCGGCGATGACGGCTACTTCCAGACCGCCGAAGTCTCGGTTCGGGGGTCTTCGGAGCCGGGGAAGGCCCGGAACGTGGTGGGCATTCTTCGAGGCACGGACCCCGCGTTGAAGGACACGTGCGTACTGGTGAGCGCGCATTACGATCATCTAGGCATGCGTGCGACCGGGGAGGGCGACACGATCTTCAACGGCGCGAACGACGACGGCAGCGGCACGGTCAGCGTGATCGAACTGGCGTGGGCCCTTGCGAAGACCCATCCCAAGCGATCCATTGTTTTCGTGACGTACTACGGCGAAGAGCGGGGTCTGCTCGGGTCCCGGTACTTCGCCCAGCACCCCCCGTTCCCGCTCGACAAGATGGTGGCAATGGTGAACCTCGAGCACGTCGGCCGTACAGACGATACGGAGGGGCCCCGGCTCAAAGCCGTGAGCATGACGGGCTTCGACTACTCGGATCTCGGTCAAGTGTTTCGAGCAGCTGGCGAGAAGGTGGGAGTGGAGGTGCAGAAGCACCCGGTCAACAGCGATGCGTTCTTTGGAAGGAGCGACAATCAAGCGCTGGCGGACGCTGGAGTTCCCGCGCACACCCTCTGCACGACCTTCATCTTTCCGGACTACCACAAGGTGTCGGACCATTGGGACAAGGTCGACTTCGAAAACATGGCTGTGGTGGATCGCATGGTGGCGTTGGGCCTGATGGCGCTCGCCGATTCCACGCAGGTTCCGCACTGGTCCGAGAATCCGAGGGCCGCCCGCTACCGAGAGGCGTGGAAGGGGTTGCACGGCGGCGGCGAAAACCGGTGAGTGGGAGGAGTTGCCGCTTCGGCGGCAAATAGGGGCCCATGCGTAGGACGTGGCTCTTCGTATTGGCGGGACTTGCGGCGCTGGCGACCGGTTGGGTGCTTCAAGTGGGCCAGCCCACCCCGGGCAAGCAAGCGGATGGCTCGGTTTGGGTTCCCACACACCAGCGGCTGACGAAGGTTGGAAGCTGGATCGAGTTGCAGGGAACGCGTCCCAAACAGGTCGAGATCCGAGGCGACGGCGTGTTCGCCGCGCTCTGCACCGGCCGCGTGCGCGTTTTTGCCTCGAACGGCGAGCCCCAGGGCGACATCGCCCTCAACACGGCCGGGCTCGGCCTGGCCTGGTCGGGCGATGGCGCGACACTTTACGCCTCGATGGGCGACGGCAAGGTCGCCACATTGGGTCAAGTGGGTGGGAAGTGGACGAAGACGGCCGAGTGGAAGGTCGACGCGCCGCCGGAGGCGGATCTCAGCGGCCCCAAGTCCGGCAATCCGCAGGTCAACGGTTTGGCCTGGAGTCCCGGCCACCTCTACGTCGCTCTCGGGATCCGAAACGCCCTGGTTGACATGGACCCGGCGACGGGGAGCGTCCAGCGCGTGGTGGCCACGGGGGTCGCGCCGTACCACGTGCGCGTCTCGAGCGATGGAAGGTGGGTGGCGGTGTCCAACCGCGCGGGAGCCGTTGCGGCGGCCGGGGAGGCCTCGGCCGACAGCGCGGGAACCAACGTCAAAGTGGACCCCCGCACCGATGCCTCGCAAGGAGGTTCGATCTCGCTGGTGGACACGGCGGCGTGGACCGCGCGCGAGATCCCGGTAGGACGCCAGCCGTCCGGAGCGGCCTTCACGGGGGACGGCAAGACCCTGGTGGTCGCGGATTCCGACTCCGACACGATTTCGGTTCTCGATGTGGATCGGGGAGAGGTGACGCAGACCGTTTCTGTTCGGCCTCCGACCGATCCCGGATTCGGCCAAATGCCCACGGACGTGGCGCTGTCTTCGGATGGCAAGACGCTCTTCGTGGCCTGCGGCGGACTCAACGCGGTTCTCGTCGCCGACTTCGGGCGTTCGATCCGCGTGCGCGGTTTCGTGCCGACCGCGTGGTATCCGATCGGTTTGGCGCGCCGTGACGGAGCGATGGTGGTCGCGTGTTCCAAGGGCATCGGATCCCGCAGGGAGGATCGGGCGAACAAGTGGGGACCGCACGACAGCGTGGGGGTTGTGCAGGTGTTGGACGATGCCGACTGGAGCGACCTCAAGTTGTTGTCGGGGCAAGTCGCCGACAACAACCGGTGGAACCGGGAGACCGCCCCCCGGCCCGGACAGGCGCCCCGACCCGTGCCCGAGCGCGTGGGCGAACCCTCGGTGTTTCGGCACGTGGTGTACATCATCAAGGAAAACCTGTCTTACGACTCCTTGTTGGGGGATGTGCCCAGGGGACGCGGGGATCCCAGCCTGTGCATGTTCGGAAAGGACGTCTCCCCCAACCACCACAAGCTCGCCGACGAGTTCGTTCTCTTGGACAACGCCTACGCAAGCGGAACCAACTCCGCGGACGGCCATCAATGGACGTCTTCGTCGGTGGCCAACGCGTACAGCGAGCAGAACTACAGCGCCTACGCGCGCAGCTATCCGTACGACGGAGGGGACCCGCTGGCCTACTCGCCGGCAGGATTCCTGTGGACCGCCGCGGTGCGCGCGGGGAAACGGGTGCGCGTCTTCGGGGAGTTCGTGAACAAGCCGAAGATCGCCCATCGGGAAACGGGGAAGTCGGGGACATGGACGGAGCTGTGGAACGACTACCGGACGGGGTCGAAGAACTACGAGATCACGTCCGACACGGACAATGCGGCGCTCAAGCCGCTGCTTCACCCCCACTACATCGGCTTTCCCACCGTCGTGTCCGACCAGTGGCGGGCCGACCAGTTTCTTGGCGACCTCAAGCGGTGGGAGTCCGAAGGCGCCATGCCCGACCTGTGCGTGATGCTCTTGCCGAATGACCATACGACCGGCACCCGGGCGGGCTACCCGACCCCGCGGGCGCAGGTGGCCGACAACGACCTGGCGCTCGGTCGCATCGTGGAGGGTCTCACGCACTCGAAGTTCTGGGCCGAGACGCTCATCCTCGTGGTGGAGGACGACACGCAGTTGGGTCTCGACCACGTCGACGGGCATCGCATCCCGGCGTTTTGTATCTCGCCCTACACGAGAAGGGGAGCGGTGGTGAGCGAGACCTATGACCACGCGTCCTTCGTGCGGACCATCGGGCTGGTGCTCGGGTTCCCGGCCCTCAATCGATTCGACCGGACGGCCACACCGCTCTCCGCCTGCTTCGCGTCCACTCCGAACGACACGCCGTACGACCATGCGGCCAATATCGTTCCCCTGGACGAGATGAACAAGGCGCCAAGCGAGTTGGAGGGCACCGCGAGACGGCTTGCGCTCGCCTGCGGGGAGCTGGACTGGTCCGAGATGGACGTGGCCGATCCGGAGACCGTCACCCGGGCCGCGTGGCAGTCGGTGTTTCCGGAAAGGCCGTTCCCGGAGGATCGATACGAACGGATCGACGATGACGATTGAGTCGGTGGTGGGAGGGCCGTCGCAACGGAGGCGGCCGATGCGATATGATTGTCGGCGGTCTCGTTGGCAGCGCAGCCCGAGCCGTCGCGCCAGCGCTGGCCCGAATCGGCATCGATGAAAGATTTCTCGCTCTGGGCCGCGCTCAAGCGCCTTCGCCGAATACTCTTCGGCGCGCCGATCCATTCATCGCAGGCGCATCACGAACGCCTGTCGCCGTTGCTCGGACTTCCCGTCTTCGCCTCCGACGCGCTGAGTTCGGTGGCGTACGCGACGGAAGCGATCCTCAGCGTGCTCGTGCTGTACGGACTGGCGGCGATCCACGACCAACTGCCGATCGCGGCCGCGGTGGCCGCGCTGATCGTCATCGTCACGATCTCGTACTCGCAGACGATTCGGGCGTATCCGCATGGCGGAGGTTCGTACATCGTGGCGAGCGACAACTTCGGCGAGACGGTGGGGCTCATCGCCGGCGGCGCGCTGCTGATCGACTACGTCCTGACGGTCGCGGTGTCTGTGTCGGCGGGTGTTGCGGCGATCGTCTCGGCTTACCCTTCGCTGCACAACCTGTTGGTCCCCATGAGTCTGTTGTTCATCGGAGGGGTCGCTTGGGCGAACCTGCGGGGCGTGCGCGAATCGGGTGCCGCGTTTGCGCTTCCCACCTATGGGTTCATTCTCGCCATGGGAACGATGCTCGTGACGGGCGTCGTGCAGTCCCTCGGAACCGCGCCCCCGCCTCAGGTCGTCTTTGCCGATCCGAACATGTTGGGCTCTGCGGCCAGCTTGCCCTTCCTTTTTGTCATTCTTCGCTCGTTTGCGGCGGGGTGCACCGCCCTCACCGGCATCGAGGCGGTGAGCGACGGAGTTGCGGCATTTCGCGATCCCGCTCCGCAGAATGCGATTCGAACTTTGCGGATCATGGCCTTCCTGCTCGTGGGGCTGTTCATCGGGACCGGCTATCTCTCGCGGTTCTTGCCTGAAATCACCCTGCACAGCACCGCGAATCCCGAGTACCGGACGCTCGTTTCGCAACTCGCGATCCACGTCTTCGGTGCGGATTCGGCCCTGTTCTACGTGCTCCAGTTTGCGACGGCCGCCATCCTCGTCCTCGCGGCCAACACGGCGTTTGCCGACTTCCCACGTCTCGGCAGTTTTCTGGCTCGCGATGGGTTCTTGCCCCGTGCGATGGCGCGCCAGGGCGACCGCCTCGTGTTCCAGAACGGCATCATTCTCCTGGCCGTGCTGGCCGGAACGCTCGTTTGGCACTTCCACGGCAACCTGGACCATCTCCTCCCGCTCTACGCGGTCGGCGTCTTCACCGCGTTCACGCTCTCGCAGTTGGGGATGCTCCGCTACTGGTCCCGCCGTCGGAGTACGGATCCGAAATGGATGCGCGGCGCCCTCGTGAGCGGAACAGGGGGTATCGTCACGGCCTTGGTCACGTTGGTGATTCTCGTGACCAAGTTCATGGAAGGGGCCTGGATCGTCGTGATCCTGCTCGCCGTGCTCTTCGTCTCCCTTCGCGCGGTGAAACAGAGGTATGAATCGATCGCCCGCCAGCTCGAAACCACGAAGCCTGCCGAGCTTGGCGCCCGCAAGAACCTGGTGCTCGTCCTCGTTCCCCGAGTGCATCGGGGCGTGCAGGAAGCGCTGGATTACGCACTCTCCTGCCACGGCGAGTGCCGCGCGATCCACGTGACCCTTGACGAGAAGAACGTGCCGACGCTGAGGGACGACTGGGAGCGTCTTGGCCGGGGCGTACCTCTCGTCGTCCTCGGTTCGCCGTTCCGCTCCCTGATCAAACCGATCTTGGAGTACGTGGACGAAGCGAGGGACGAGGACCCGAACCGGATGGTGACGGTCATCGTGTCCGAGGCGGTGCCGCGCAAGTGGATCCACAAGCTGCTCCAAGAGAACGTCGCGATCCAGCTCAAGCTCGCCCTCGGCCAGCGCGAGGGCATCGCGGTCACGAACCTGCGGTACTTCCTCGACTAGCAGGGGCCGCCTGGCAGCGGGCGATGGGCGTCAGTTCGAGTCCTGCGGCGGCCAGGTGATCTTGGCCAGCGCAGCAGGCACGTCGAACACCTTGGGGGCTGCGGCTCTCTGCTTGCCGACCGCCGCGTAGGTGCCGGGCGATCGCTTCAGGGTGCCGAAGCACCCATCGCAGCACACGTAGATCCTGACGTCGTCCACGTTCACGAACCCACCGGTCCCGTAGTAGTTTGCCAAGTCCACTTTCATCACGGGGCAGTAGAGGCACTCGGACTTGGGCGCGTCGTACCGCTCGGGAGAGGCGAGAAACGCCGTCCGGTTGCTTGCGTTTTCGAAGGCGTAGCGGACACCGTTTCGCTCGGCCCAGCCTCCACGGGCGAGGGAAGCGGTCAGCCGATGTCCGGAGACCGGGTCGAAGAGGCTGGTTCCAACGGTGCGGCCGGCCTTCACGGCCTGTTCGGCGACGCCTTCGGGGTCGGATTTGAATTTGGCTTTGCAATCCGCGCAGCAGAATCGGATGCGGACGCCGCCGGCATCGACCGTCGGCGCATTCGGAGGCAGGGGCGCCCCGGAAACCGGGCAAATCGCACCGGAGACGGGCGCAACGACAAGGGAGGCGATCCAAGCCAGCATGGAAGGAAAGACGCAGGGAGCGGGCCAGGGTTCGGCCCCATCGGAATTTCTGGTCGGGGCGACAGGATTCGAACCTGCGACCTGTTGCTCCCAAAGCAACCGCGCTACCAAACTGCGCCACGCCCCGACCCGCGAGAGTGTACCTATGCGCCCTCCCGGTAGAATCGTGCGCATGCCCGCACCCGCCAAGCGCCTCGATCTCATCCCGCCGTACCTCTTTGCCGAGATCGCGAGGCTCAAGCGGGAGGCCATCGCCCAAGGGGCGGACGTGATCGATCTGGGCATCGGGGATCCCGACATCCCCACGCCGACCGGTGTGGTGGAGGCGCTCAAGCGCGCCGTCGACAACCCGGCGACGCACCGGTACGACGAGACGGCGCGCGGCTGGACTCCTTTCCTCGAAGCTGCCGCCACCTGGTACGAGCGCGAATTCGGCGTTCGGATCGATCCCCGGGAGGAGGTCGTCCAGCTCATCGGGTCGAAGGAGGGGCTCGCCCACCTCGCGTGGGCCTACGTCGATCCCGGGGACCTGGCGATCACCCCGGATCCCGGGTACACGGTGTACAAGGTCAACACCCAGATGGCGGGAGGCGACGTCTACGAGACGCCGCTCCTCGAGGCCAACGGCTTCCTTCCCGATTTGAACGCGATACCCACGGAGGTCGCGCGCCGAGCGAAGCTGTTCTACGTGTGCTATCCGCACAACCCGACCGGTGCCGTGGCCACTCGCGGCTTCTATGAAGACCTGGTGCGCTTCTGCCGCGAACACGACGTGCTCCTGGTCAACGACATGGCGTACGCGACGGTGACGTACGACGGCTTCAGAAACCCCTCGGTGCTGCAGATCGATGGGGCCAAGGAGGTCGCGGTCGAGTTCCACTCGCTCAGCAAGATGTTCAACATGACCGGGTGGCGCCTGGGCTTTGCCCTGGGGAACTCGGACGCGGTGACGACGCTCCAGCGCCTCAAGTCGAACCTGGACAGCAAGCAGTTTCCGGCGATCGCCGAGGCGGGTGCCCATGCCTTGCTCGACGTGGACAACGGCGAAACGCTCCGAACGTACGAGCGGCGGCGGGACTTCCTGTGCGACGGGCTCAACGCGCTCGGATGGCACGTTGTCAAGCCCAAGGCGACGTTTTACGTGTGGGCGCGTCTGCCGAGGCCGGACATGACCAGCACGGAGTTCTGCGCGGAGCTCCTCAAGCGGGCGCACGTGCTCGCCATCCCGGGGAACGGCTACGGCCCCCACGGCGAAGGCTACGTGCGCATGTCGCTCACCTTGGCGGGGGACCGGGACGGCGAGCGCTTCCGAGAGGCGGCGCGCCGGATCGGCGAATCCGGGCTCGTGCCTTCGCCCGCGAATCCATGATGACCTTCGACGAGGCCCTTGCGTATCTCGACTCCCTCGCGCCGCGCGGCTGGCGCATGGGCCTGGACCGCATGGAAGAGTTCGTGCGTCGGGCGCAGTTGGAGTCCGCCGTGCGCGGGTCCCTCGCGCCGCGTTTCCTCCACGTGGCGGGTACCAACGGAAAGGGCTCCGTCACTGCGTTTCTCGAGTCCATTGTCGCGGCTCACGGGGTGCGCGTCGGGGGGTATTACAGCCCCTACGTCTTCGATCCTTGCGAGCGCATCACGGTCGGCCGTGAAAAGATCGATCGCGCAACGTTCGCCAGCCGAATCGAGACGTTGATTCCGGCTGGAGAATCCCTGGTCGACACGGAGTTCGGGGGGGTGACGGAGTTCGAGGTGAAGACCGCTGCGGGCTTGCTTCACTGGCGCGAGGAGCGATGCGAATGGGTCGCGCTCGAGGTGGGGCTTGGGGGCCGGCTCGACGCGACGAACGTCGTGGAGGGCACGGTGGCCTCGATCGTCAGCATCGGATTGGACCACACGAACATCCTGGGCGATACGATCGAGGCCATCGCCCATGAGAAGGCGGGGATCATCAAGGCCCTGCGCCCCGTCGTGAGCGGCGAGATGTCGGAGCCGGCACTCTCCGTGATCGCCGAGGAGGCTCGGCGGAGGCGCGCTCCCCACTGGCGGTACGGAAAGGAGTACGGCTTGGAGCCGAGCGGCTCCGACGAGTGGACCGTCTGGAGCCAAGGTCACCGCCTGTCTGGCCTTCGGCCCGGCTTGCGCGGCGCCCGGGCGCCCCACAACCTTGCCGTCGCCATCGCTTCGTTGGTGGCTGCCGAGTTTCCGCTCGACGAAGATGCCGTGCGCGAGGGGGCCGCCGCGGCGACGCTGCCGGGTCGAATGCAGTCGTCGGAGTGGGAAGGGGTGGAAGTCCTGCTCGACGGGGCGCACAATCGCGATGCTGCCCAGACGCTGGCCGAAGGTTTGGCGATGCGCTATCCGGGGCGAAAGGTGGCGTTGGTGCTGGCGATGACCCGCGGCCACGCTCCGAACGAGTTCGTGCGTCCCCTCTTGGCGCAGGTGGGCACCGTTCACCTGGCACCGATCGACTTTCACCGCGCGCTGCCGATGCGCGAAGTCGGCTCTGCCCTGCCGGATTTGCATCCAAAGGAACACGCTTCGGTCGCGGAAGCGCTTACCGCCGCCGCCCAGGACGCGGGCAGGGAAGGCCTGGTGGTCGTGACCGGGAGCTTCTACCTCGTGGGCGAGGCCGGCGCGATCTTGGGACTCACTCCCATCCGGGCCCCTCAACGATAGCCTAGAGCTTGAACCGGCAATCCATGATGAAGTCGTGGATCACGCCCTTTTGGCGAAGGCCGTTTCCGATCCGTTCGATCACGGCCCTGAGATCCGTATTTTCGGATCCCTTGTCCGCGGCGATCGTTCCGCGAATGTAGGCGACTCCGTGCGTGACCCGGAGGTCCGCATGGGTCAAGTCGATGCGTTGGCGGTTGAAGTCGCGGCGAAGGAGCTTCGTCGCAGTGACGTCCTTGGGATCTGCCATATCCTATTGTAGATGCGAAAGGGGCACATCGCCAAAGCGACGTGCCCCTGATTCGCGCTAGGCCTCGGGATTTTCGGGTTCGACGGCTTCCGGCTCCTCTTCGACGAGGATTTTCCGCTTGGGCGCGGCCGCGACGTCCGCCGATGCCGCCACGGCTGGCGCGGGAGCGCCGCCGCCCGTGGCTGTGACGCTCAACGCGTCGCTGAGGCTGCCACGCTTCGACCACCAGATCGAGAACGCGAGGGCCGCGAGACAGATGCCGGAGATCGCAACCAGCACATCGGTTCCGAAGGGCTGGATCACGACCGGCGCCAAGAGCAGGGCCACGAGGTTCATGACCTTGATGAGCGGGTTGAGCGCAGGGCCTGCAGTGTCCTTGAACGGATCGCCGACCGTGTCGCAGACGACGCCGGCCTTGTGCGCTTCTGTGCCCTTCCCGCCGTGGAGACCGTCCTCGATGAGCTTCTTGGCGTTGTCCCAAATGCCGCCGGAGTTGGCGAGCAGGACGGCCATGAGCTGACCGGAGAGGATCGCACCGGCAAGGAACCCACCGAGCGCCTGCGCGCCGGTCAGGTTGTAGGCATCGCCGTTGATGATCGTCGGGGCTTGGCCGATCGAGAACCCGAAGGCGACGAGCGCAGGCAGAGCGATCGCGAGGATGCCCGGCCCAAGCAGCTCCTTCTGGGCGGCCTCGGTCACGATGGCGACGCAACGGCCGTAGTTCGGCTTGCTGGTGCCCTTCATGATTCCCGGGTCGTTTGCGAACTGCTGGCGCACTTCGCTGATCAGGTGGAAGGCCGCACGGCCGACCGCATTGATCGAGAACGCGGAGAACAGGTAAGGGGCGGCGCCGCCGATCAGAAGCCCGAGGAAGATCTGCGGGACATCGAGTCGGAGACCGACTTCGCCGAGCCTTGCGTCTTCAAGGAACGAGTGGAACAGCGCGACCGCGGCGACCACCGCCGTGGCAATCGCAAATCCCTTTGTGAGGGCCTTGGTCGTGTTGCCCGCGGCGTCCAGCCGCTGGACGGCTTTGGACCCCTCGGGCGAGTTGTGCCCCGCACCCGACATTTCGAACACGCCTTGGGCGTTGTCCGAGATGGGGCCGAACGTGTCCATCGCGAGGATGTACCCGGTTGTGGTGAGCAGTCCCAACCCGACGAGCGCGATGCCGTAGAAGCTGAGGATGTACCCGCCGTAATCCCCGGGAGGGAAGAAGAACAGCGGCATGATCAGCGCGATGACGATCGCGAACACCGAGAACACGCTGGATTCGAGACCGAGCGCGAATCCTTGGATGATCATCGGCGCCGGACCGGCGCTGGCCACGTCCGCGACCTCGCGCACCGGCTTCTTGTGCGTCGACACGTAGTAGTCGGTGAGGATCTCGATGGCGAACGCCATGAGGATGCCGAACAAGATGGCGGCGAAGAACATGTACCACGGCACCGTCTTGCTCTCGACGACGGCCAGGGCGATCGGCTCGCGGTTGGGCATCCCGCCCATCTGGCCTCCGGGCGAGGCCTGGGCCTTCTCCACGGTGTCGACGCTCTCCGTGAAGAAGAACATCGGGAAGTTCGGGCGCAGCACCTGGGGCTTGTCGACGCCCGCGTCCACGCCCAGCGCCAGTTTGCCGTCGGCATTGGCGTAGAGGTGGACCGGCACCGTCTTGAGCTTTTCGATCTCAAGTTTGACGCCCTGGGCCTTGGCGGCATCGAGCTGCTGCGTGATCTGCTTGTCCAGCTCGTCGACGAACACCGGGCCGAACCACGTTTCGCGGTCGACCTTCTGGCCGGGCTGGGCGGGCGTGTCCCCCTGTGCCGGCTGCTCTGGAACGTCGGCCTTGATGTGGAGCTTCACCGCCCCGAGGTTGGCCTCGCCGCCCTTGCCCACGAACGCTTCCTTGATGGTCACGTACTGTTTGGCCGAGGGATCCGAGGCGAGATTTGGATTCTGGATGGCATAGTCCAGAATTGGATTGTCCGCATCGGCAAAGTCCACCATGTGGTAGCCGGAGAGGCTCTTGATCTCGGGAAGCTGCGTCGGATCGGTGAAGATGGCCTGCTGGATCAGGTCCTGATCCTCGGGCTTGTCCATCCCCATCTCCTTGAGTTCGGGACGGTTCTGCAGGTCCGAAACCCCGATCTCCCACGTCTTCTTGCCCTTCTCCTTGGCGATCTTCTCCCGCAGGGCGAAGATCGACTTGAGATCGTTGCGGGCGAACTCTTCGGTCGAGCGGAGCGTGTTGGTCTTGATCGGGTTGCCGTTGCCGCCCATCATGAACCAGGCCAGGATGGCGGTGCCGATCGCTGCGACCACAGCCGAGGATTGGAAACCCTTGCGGATCGCTTTGAGCGGATCGGCGTCGATGTTGTCGCTGCCCTTGACCGAGAAGACGCCCACGATCGAAGCGACGATGCCGACGCCGCGGGCCATGAGGGCGAATAGGATCAGCTTCATCCACGTGGGCTGATCGAAGATCTGCGCGGTGGCTGCGCCAAGCACGATGGCCGCCACCAGGGTGACCTCGTACGATTCGAAGATGTCGGCGGCCATACCGGCGCAGTCGCCGACGTTGTCGCCCACGTTGTCCGCAATGGTTGCCGGGTTGCGGGGGTCGTCCTCGGGAATCCCGGCTTCGACCTTTCCGACGAGGTCCGCGCCTACGTCGGCCGCCTTGGTGAAGATGCCTCCTCCAACGCGCATAAAGAGCGCGGCGAGCGAGCCGCCGAACCCGAAGCCGACCAGCAGCTTCATGGCGTTGCCGCCGGCGAGCAGGAAGATCAGCGTCGCGCCGATCAAGCCCATGCCGACGGTGAACATGCCGGCGACGGCTCCGCTGCGGAAGGCGACTTCCAAGCTGCTCTTGTAGCTCGTCAAGGCCGCATGGGCCGTGCGCATGTTCGCGGCGACGGCCATCAGCATGCCCGTGTAGCCGGCGATGTACGAAGCGGCGACGCCGCCGATGAACGTGACGGCGATCCATCCGCCCAACGCCAGGGAGTCATAGCGCTTCCAGTACATGACGAAGAGACCGACCGCCAGCAGCAGGACGAACGGGATCATCGTCTTGACCTGCTGGAGCAGGTACGCCAGAGCGCCCTCGCGGATCGCTCCGCCGACCTCCTGCATCTTCTCATCGCCCGGGGACATCGCGCCGACGGAGTTGCGCAGGTAGATCCCGACCCCGATCGCGAGAATGCCCAGTGCGAGCGACACGTACAGATAGATCATGTCGTTCTGCGAGAACTTGAGGACGACGTTGCCCTCTGCCGAGGCCATCGCGAACCCGGGAAGAAGCGTCAACAACGCCCCGAGCAGCAACGTCCAGCCCCTGTGCGCCGATCGACGACGACCGCGCAGCGCCACGCATTGCGAAACCATTGTGTGGATGAACCCCCTGTTAACCATGCTTCCGTGCACCACCCTTCGTTCGGCCGCGAGGGCCGGATAAGAAACTCCGGATAGGATACCCTCCGATTCCGGAGTGTCCACCGTCAATGTGGCGAACTCCGTGGAACCTACGGGGTGGAGACGGGCTTGAAATCGGACGCCGCGTCGTGGATGGAAAGCTGGGCCTGGAGCATTTCGGCCTTCTTGCGGGTGATGCCGGTGAGAAGGGTGACCGGTAGCTGCGTGAGCATGTCCTTGACTTGGTTCCGGTTCAAAGCCAGCATCTGCTGCAGGGCGGAGATCAGCTCCTCAGTCTTGTGGCCGTACGCAACGAGCACGAGCTCGTAGAGCTTGTCGTCGTCCTGGATCGCGAACCCTCGGGGGACGTGTTTCGTCGGCTTGCCCTCTTCCTGTGCGATCGGAATCTCACGGTCGCAGGTCTCGCAGATGAGCACCTCGGTCTTCTCGTTGTAGTAGTTCAGCTCGTTGCAGTAGCCGCACCGCACTTGCGAGACGGGCATGACCTTGCCGTCCTTGATCGGGATCATGCGGTGGCAGCTCAGGCACGAGAAGTCCACCATCGGGGTCTCCGTGAGTTTGTTCGCGTAGTCGCAGTAGCAGCACACGACCGTCACGGATTGAACCTTTCGGATCTGAAGCGCGCAGTAGATTCCGTAAATCACGGCCAAGAGGCCGCCGATGAGCAGCACGTAGGCCAAGCCGATCGTGTAGCCCTCCCCCTGGTACCGAAGGAGGAGGCCACCGAGCGCCATCCCGACGACACCCGCCAATCCGAAGGCGAGGGCATGCTCCGAGTGAACTTCGACAACGTCCGAACTGCGTGTGGGTTGTTCCATGGGCCGCTCCGAGACCTTGTGGTCGGTTTCAGTATATCAAGGCCCGCCAGCAGGCACAATGACCGCGGCCGTCGTCAGTTTCCGTCCTTGGTCGGCGGAACCATGGGGCCGGTCGGCCCGCCGTCGCGCGAGTCCGTCGCGGGAACGATCAAGACGCGATTCCCGCCCTGCGACAGGGCGGTGAACCCGAACTTCGTGCCGAGATCCTGGAGCATCTCCATCCCCGTCGCGTCTCGGTAGTCGCAGCTGATCTTGACGTCCTCGAGTCCCGGCGCCACCTCGACCTGCATGCCAGTTTGGGTCGCGATCGCCTCCAGCACGGTCAACAGACCCGCTTCGTCGATCATGATCGTGTGCCGCCGCTGGTACTTGGGAACGTAGGCGGGCGGTTCGATCGGGGGCGGAGCGACGTTCGGGACCGTGGTCGTCGGGACCTGCCCACCGGCATCGGGAGCCTTTTTGGGAACCGGCGCGCCCGCGCCCGCCCCGGCGCCGCCGGCCTGCGCCGGAGGGGCATTGTGTTGCGGCGCCGGCATGAGTGCCCGCGTGGCATAGAACGTTCCGAAGGCCAGCGCGCAGAGGCACGCCGCCAGCATGGCCGCTGCCAGGGGGCGATTCCAACGCGGGGGCGTGGCGGCGGGCGCGTGGAAGCGGGGGGTGTCCGTTTGGACGGCTCGGCCCGCGCCTCGGAGGTTGTTCACCAGGGCGACCCGCTTGGCAAGTTCGAGGCGCAAGTCGGGGAACCGCTGTTCGAACTCCTCCACGGCCTTGCGGTCGTTCTGTTCGGCCAAGACCCACATGAGCTGATCGACGTCGGGTGCGATCTTCACGACTCCAACTCCTCGTAGGCCGCGCGAAACCGTTCGCGTGCCCGGTAAAGACGCGTTTTGGCGGCGTTGACGCCGCAGCCGATGCTCTCGCCAATCTCCTGTAGGCTCAACTCGTCCCAATAGAAGAGCACAAGCAGCGCCCGGTCGGCCGGTTGGATGCTGGCGAGGGCCAGATGGATCTTCGGATCGGTGTGCGGCTCTTCGGGCGCGTCGGCTGCGGCCAAGCCCTCGTCGAGCGGCACCCACCTGTTCTTGTGCTTGAGGCGGCGGCCCTGCTGGATGCTGCGATTGACGCTGATCCGGAAGAGCCACGTGCTGAACCGGGCCCGGCGATCGAAGCGCGGAAGGTGCCGGTAGACCAGGGTGAAGATCTCCTGCACGGCATCGGCGGCCTCGTCGGCGTCCAGCAAGATGCCGCGGGCGATCGCGTAGACCTTGTCGTAGTAGCGGTCGTACAGAAGGTGGAACGCGTCCGCGTCGCCGCCAAGGAAACGCTCGACGAGCACCGCGTCCTCGTCGAAGTGCGCCTTGCCCTGCTCGGCCATCACGGAAACCATCGCCCCTTTAGACGCTGCGTCGGTTGGCGACGTCACGATCGTATCCGCCTTCGGTCTTTCCGGGACCATCGGCCTACCTCGGTGGAGGCGGCCCCCCGCGTCGTCGCCCAGGCCCAGGGCCGCTCTGCATCCTCTGCATGGCTCGTTCCAACTGGGCTCGAGCCCGCTGTACCTCCGCGCGGAACGCTGGGGGCAAGCCGTCGAGGCCCGTTGCGCCTCCTGGCATCAGCATCGCGTCGCGAAGTTCCCGGGCCAGGCGCGCGTTGGGACTGAGCGCGAACTGGAACCCGTACTGGGAGAGGGTGGCGGGACGGAAGAGCGTGTAAGGTCCTGCCTCGCCCGCCGACGGGGAGGCGCCTCCGGGCATCGAGTCTCCGGCAAGCTCTCCAGCCAGCTCGTCGGCGGACATGAAGCGCGCGTCCGTGCCGTCCGCCCGGGTTCCACGGACCCCGGAGTTGCTGCGGATGGTGACCGCGAGTTGCCCGGAGGTGGGGACGCCGAGGGGCAGGGCCTCGGTCCGCTCTTCCAGGAGCGTGGTCTCGGGCCGCAATCCCCCGAGGAAGGGTCGTCCGCCACGCTGCCCGCCGGCCACCGCGGCGACCATGACGATCGACTGTTCCTCTTGCGCGGGGGGCGCCGGCTGCGGTTCGGATGGCGGCAGTTGGATGTCCGGACCTGAAAGCGAGTCGTACACCATGCTTCGGACCCATTCGGCTTGGGCCGCACTCAGGCTCCCCAGCGGAAGGGTCCCGCCTCGGGCGAGGGCGGCGCGCTGGGTGGGAGAGAGCGTTCCGAAGAGTTTGAGCATCAGCCGCCGATCGGCGGCGTTCGCCTGAAAATCACGGCCGGTCTCGGGGCTGAGCAGAAGGAGCGTGCGCTCGTCGAAACTCGAGCCGGGGAGGTCGTCGGACTGTTTGAGGGCGTAGGCCGCCATGTCGTCGAGGCGGGCGTACCCGTTCTTGAGCGTCAGTCGGAGAAGGGCGCCGAGCGCGCCGCGATCGATGTGGGAGGCACGCGCCTCGGTCGCGTAACGCGGCGAAACCAGCAGCCACTCGTCGGGGCGGTCGACCTTCAGATCCAACCTGCTCTGGGCAAACCCCAGGAACTGAGCGGGGGTGAGCTTGGCGTTTCCCAACCGACTGCAAGTGGGGATCAATCCGCTGTCCGGAAGGCAGGCCACGAGGTTGCGCGACTCGGCGGCCGCGGCGGCGCGGAAGGCCTCGCCGGAAACGAATTCGAGCGGCTCGTACCGGTCAGGGTTGGCGAGGCGCTCCTTCCAGCTCTCGGGCACCGGCGGCACGGACTCGGGATTGCCCGACCAGGAGAGCGCGGAGCCGCCGACGGCCAGGCGGATCGTGACGGTTTGGAGCATGCCGCTCTGGGCGGCCTTTCCGCCCATCAGCTCCGCATACTCCTGGGCGGTCTGGCTCAGCTCGATCGGCTTGCCGGCCGCGACCGGGCCCTGAACCGCGGATTCCTGGGGCACGAGGACGACGTTGGCGCGCGACACGATCTGCCCCTTGGAGTCAGCGGCCTTGAATTCGACGGTGAGCTCGGGACCGTCCCCCGTTCGGTGCACCACGAGGAGTGCCTTGCCGAGCCGGTCGATCGTCTTCGACGACAAATCGGGCCCACCGAGGAAGATCATCCGCGTGTTGTCCGGAGGCACCTCGCGGGGCGTGTCCGCCAGCGCGCGAGCCCACGTGTTCTGCTCTTGGACGAACAGGTTGAGGATGCCCCCCGATTTCGGTCCCATTGCACGCTGCATCCGGTTCGCGGAAGACGCGAAGACGATGCGCGAACCCGGTTGGATGGCAGCCAATGTCGACGCGGGGATGTCGTCCATCAGGCGGAGAAGGGCGCGTTGCGCCGGGCTCTGAGAGGCCGAGGCGCCCTGGATCCGGAAGCCGTTGGACCCGAAATTGCCGTTGCCGAAGTCCAGGACGGCTCCGTTCTGGTTCTTGCGCGCCTCCTCGGCGAGCGTCCTCGCGCTCGCCTCGTCGAATGTGGGTGCCTTTTCGAGCGGGGCCACCATGCGGCGCACCGCAGCCTCCACTCCCTTGGCCCGTTCGGCGATCTCCGCCCGAAGCTGGTCCCTCGCTACGATCTCCGGCCGGACAAGCCGGTAGCCCCCAGTCTCCTCCTTCCATTCGGCGCCCGTCGCTTCGGCGATTCGCTTCAACAAGTCGGCGAGAGGGACGTCGGTCGCGTGGACGACGAGGACCTCGCCCGCCGTTTGCGGGCTTGTTCCCAGCAACAAGCCGGTCTGCTTCCCGAGCTGTTCAAGCAGCACCTTCGTGGGGGCAGCGGGCCCCGTGTAGGTGACCTTCTGGTTCAAGTCCTGCGCCTGAGCGAAGACACAGGCCGCAAACAGAGCGATGCCAAGACCGGTTTTCATACACATTCCCTCATGGTGGAGACGGTTCAACCCGCCGTACTGCTACGATTCTTTCGTGCGAAACGCTCCCGCGCCGCGCCAAGGCGTGGTCGACTCGCCGCTCGAACTCGGACGGCAGCACTGACAAGGAGTAGATCGACGTGGCCAGCAGCCCGAACGCCAACAGGCCCGGGAGAAGGGCGCGGCCGCGACCAAGGAACCCGAGGCCCGAAGCCATCGCCGTGGCAAAAGCGGCCACCGCGGGCATCAGGTAGCGGCCTTGGCCTTGGAAATACTGCGCGTTGAACCTCAGGAAGAACGCGAGAACGAACAGCGAAAACACGAGGTTGACCACGCGCACGGTCTTGGCGGCCGGGTCCTCCGTCTCCCGAAAGAACCGTGCAAACCACCCCGCCAGCCCGATCGCGAACACGGCCAGGATGACGGAGTAGAGGGCCGCGGGCAGAAAGATGTCCATGTAGCCGAAGGCGCCGACAAAGCTCCTTGCGGTCCACCAACCGACCCAATCGATCCAGTATCCGGCGACCCCGAACGCTTCGATGAACGTCTTCGCCTGCGCCGTGCCGGCAAAAGCGTCTCCGAACGCCTGGATCGCCAACGGGTCTCCGTAGAGGTTCGTGTTGCGCACCCACCAGCCGAGCGGAACCAACAGACTGGCCAGAGCCCCCGCCGCCACGACGCCCCACGAGGGGCGCGGCCTCGCGGCCAACACCGCCACGGCGAAGGGAACGAGCAGCGCGACGGCGGTCGTTTTGGTCAGGAGGGCGATTCCGACGAGGATCCCCGCTCCCAGCGCCCGCCGGAGATCCCACCCCCGCTTCACCCCTTGCGCGAAGAGGGCCAGCGACCACGTGCAGAGCGCGATGAGGAGCGAGTCGTTCGTTACCGAACCGTCCAGAGCGGCGAGCATCGGCAGCCACGCCGCGATCGCCGTTGCGCCCAGCGCCAGGGCGTCGCTGTCCGTGGCCGTCCTCGCGAGCACGAAAACACCGAAGACTCCCACCGCTCCGATCAGGCAGGAGAGCAGGCGCAGGCGCATTCCCGCGGCCGGCTCCGAAACGTCCGTGACTCCGACGAGCCGGGCCCAGCCGCTGGCGAGGAGATAGTACGCCGGCGGCTGGTGGCTCTGGTACGTCTCGTACAGGTCCGGCGCGTGGGGGTCGAAGACGGGGAAGCCCCGCCCGTCCAAAAGGCGCTGGACGTAGTTGGCGTGCTGCCGCTCGTCGGGCGCGCCGATGTCTTGCGCGGGCGCCCGGCCCTGGTTCAGCAGGCGCCCGGCTTCTCGGTAGGGCGTCTCGGACGCGAACAGCGCGCTGAGAACCAGGTGGCTCAGGGCGAGGGCGATGGCTCCGAGAAGGGCGGACTGCTTGAGACTCACACGCACACGATCTCCGGGGTGGCACGGAGCGCGGCCGGTCCGTGTATGATAAAGGTAAGGATAGCCTCGTTCATCTTTACAGGAGTAGCCAAATGCGCAGAATACTAGCAGTCTCCCTGATCGGAGCGGCGGTTGTGGCGTTAGCCCAACGCGGAGCCGGTCTGATCACCCAGTATGTCCAAGCGCTTCAGGGCGGACAGACCCTGAGCGCGACCTACACCCTGCAGCGCGTCGGCGGCGCGGCCCGGACGTTCACCATCGATTTCGCAAAGCCCAACAAGCTTCGAATCGAGACTCCGAGCGAACTGACCATCGCCGACGGGAAGCAGGTCACCACTTACGACAAGGCCAACAAGACGTACCTCGTCCAGCCGCAGACGACCGAGCAGTTCGCGGGTCTGATCGGCGGCGACGAGCTGCGCGTCTGGGCGCCGTTCTTCGATGGCAAGGCGTTCACGAACGCCGCGGCGTCGAAGGACTTGGGCACCAAGAACCGGGGCGGCACGACCCTCAAGGTCGCCGAGGCCACCCTCGACGCCCAAGGGCGGCAGGTCGTCACGCTCTATCTGGGAAGCGACAACATCGCCCGCCAGGCCGAGCTGATCACCAACAACCCCGATGGAAAGGACGTCGTGATTCTCAACACGAAGAGCGTCGCCTTGGGCGGCCCGGCGGGTGACTTCACGTTCACGCCTCCGGCGGGCGCCCGCCAGCTCACGATCGAAGAGCTGAACGCGGACAAGTGGTACGAGAACCTCGACGAGGCCCTCGTCGTGGCGAAGAACACCAAGCGGTTGGTGTTGATCGACTTCTATGCCGATTGGTGAACCTACTGCAAGAAGCTGGACCAGGAGGTCTTCAGCACAGAAGAGTTCAAGAAGCAGAGCAAGTATTTCGTCTTCGTCAAGATCAATGCGGAAAAGCAGACCGCGGTCGCCAAGCGGTACGGCGTGTCCGGCTACCCGACCACCGAGTTCACCGATGCCGAAGGCAACGAGATCCACAAGGCGGTCGGCTACATGCCGGTGGGCGCGTATGTGGGCGAGATGAACAAGGCACGAGGCGCCGGGTAGGTCGAAGAGAACGAGGGATCCAGGAGCGGCGGAGCGCGTGGCGCCCCGCCGCTCTCTTTTTGCGCCCGCGCCCACTCCGGCGTCCCAGGCGTCTGACCGGGAGGTGCCTTTCCTAAGGTAGAATAGCCCTTCGCCCGATTCTTGTTTTGAAGCTTGGAGATTAAAAGTTTGACCCCCGAAGGACCGGCCTCCGCCGTGAAGGCGAAGAGCGCAAAGGACGCGCATCACGGATTGCCCAGCGGCAAATTGACCCCTGAAGAAAGGCTTGAGGCCCTTCGTCAACTGTATCTCGCCCGCTATTTCGACGTGCGCCTGATCAAGGAGAAGAAGCGCGGGCGCCTCCGCGGGACCCTCTACTCCTCCCACAACCAGGAAGCGGTGCTCGTGGGCTCGCTCTTCGGGCTTCGGCCCTACGACTGGATCAGCCCCATCCACCGCGACATGCCGGCGTTCTTTCTCAAGGACTTGCGGTCGGGGTGGACCGATCCCAACCGCATGGGCATGTCGATCGAAGAGGTTTGCGCCCAGGTGTGGGGCAAGGTGGGCTCTCCGGGTCGCGCGCGCGATAACTGGTCGCACATCGGCAGCAAGCGCGCCCACATCATCCACTCCACGTCCATGCTCGCAGGCACGATCCCGGTCGCCGCGGGCGCGGTGCTGGCGGACCGGTTGAACGGCGGCGACGCGGTCGTGCTCACCTACAACGGAGAGGGTTCGACCGCCCAGGGCATCTTCCACGAGGCCATCAACTTCGCCGCCATCCACAAGCTCCCGGTGATCACGCTGGTGGAGAACAACCAGTGGGCCTACGGCACGCCCTACGAACTCGGGTGTCCCACCAAAGACGTCGCCGATCGCGCCAAGGGGTACGGCATTCCTGGCGTTGTCGCGGACGGGCAAGACGTCTTCGACGTGTATGACAAGGTGATGGTCGCCGTCGATTACGCGCGGGCTGGGAAGGGTCCAAGCATCGTCGAGTGCAAGACGTATCGGGCATACGGCCACGGCGATCACGACGACGACCGCGCAGCGAAGTATCGAGACCCCAAAGAGGTGGCCAGAGGGAGGAAACGGGACCCGATCGCCGTTGCCAAGGCCCGCCTCATCTCCCTGGGCGACCTCACCAAGGACGAAGCCGACAAGTACCGACCGGAAGGGAAGAACGCGTCCGAAGTGACCGACGAGGACTTCCCGCCGGAGGTGGTCGACTACATGAAGAAGGGCATCGAATTCGCCCTCGAATCGCCTTTGCCGGACCCTGTGGAGGGCGGCATGTGGGTCTTCCGGGAGGACGTATGAGCGCCATTCCCGAGCAGATCGAGCTCCCGAAGAACTACCTGTCGGCCATCAAGGAGGCCCTCGACGAGGAGATGGCCCGCAACGAGGACATGATCTGCCTCGGAGAGGACATCGGCATCTTGGGAGGCGCCTTCGGCGTCACCGAGGGCTTGCTCGCCAAGTACGGCAAGCACCGCGTGTACGACATGCCGATCGCCGAGGCGGCCATCGTCGGGGTGGCGACGGGAGCGGCCCTGAACGGCAAGACCGTCATGGCGGAGATGCAGTTCATCGACTTCATCTCATGCGGTTTCGACCAGATCGTAAACATGCTGGCCACGTACCACTACCGCACGGCCGGAGACGTCGCGCCTGGCGTCGTGATTCGCGGGCCCGCGGGCGCCTATGGCGGGGGAGCGCTCTACCACAGCCAGATGAACGAGGCGTGGTTCTGCAACTCGCCCGGCTTGAAGGTCGTGTGCCCGTCGACGCCGTACGATGCAAAGGGCCTGATGAAAGCGTGCCTGCGCGATCAGAACCCGGTGGTGTTCTTCGAAATCAAGGAGCTGTATCGCAAGCGCGAAATCGAACAGTTCTTGCCCGAGGAGGATTACATCGTGCCGCTCGGGAAGGCGGCGGTTCGACGGGAAGGGACGGACTTGACCCTGGTCAGCTACGGGCAGAACGTCTGGCACTGTCTGACGGTCGCCGAGACGCTCGCGGAAGAGGGCGTCAGCGCCGAGGTGATCGATCTGAGAACGCTCGTCCCGCTGGACGAGGACGCCGTTTTCGCTTCGCTTGAGAAGACGAACCGCGTGGTCGTGGTCAACGAGGCGCCGATGACGTGCGGTTTCGCCGGCGAGGTCGTCGCCCGCATCTGCGACAAGGCGTTCCCCTTTCTGGACGCCCCTCCCGTGCGGGTCACGCGGATGGACACGCCCGTCCCCTGGGTCAAGCCGCTCGAAACGTACGTCTTGCCCTCGGTGGAGAAGATCTTGGACGCGTCGCGTCGCGTGCTTCGCTACTGACGACGACGGCGCGCCTTCACGGGCTCGGGCGCGGCCTAGGGAAACAAGCTCCGGCGAGGTGCGCCTAGACCGCTTCGCCCAGATAGGCCTCGATGACTTTGGGGTTGTTGCGCACCTCGGCAGGCCCGCCCTGGGCGATCTCCTCGCCGTGATCGAGCACCACGATCTTTTCGCACAGGTTCATGACGAACCGCATGTCGTGTTCGATCAGCAGCACGGTCTTTCCGTGCTCGTCGCGCAGCTTGCGCACCGTCTGCAGCAGGTCTTCGGACTCTTGCGGGTTCATGCCGGCCGCGGGCTCGTCCAGCAGCAGCAGATCGGGCTGGGTGGCCATGGCCCGCGCGATCTCAAGACGCCGCTGCTTGCCGTAGGGCAGGTCCTTGCTCCTGGCCTCGGCGACGTCCTCGAGGTTCATCACCTTGAGGAGTTCCAACGCCTGCTCTCGCAGTTCGGCGGTCTCTTTGATCGCGTTGGGCAGGAGCGCCAAGGCGGAAGCCAGTCCCGTTCGGTGTCGGAGAAAGGCGCCCACCATCACGTTCTCGATGACCGACAGGGTCGGGAACAGACGGATGTTCTGGAACGTTCGGGCGATTCCCATCGCGCATACCTTGTTCGAAGGCACGCCGTTGATCCTCGTTCCCTTGAAGTAGATGTCGCCGCTCGTGGGCGTGTAGACGCCCGTGATGAGATTGAAGCACGTCGTCTTGCCGGCGCCGTTGGGGCCGATCAAACCGAAGAGATCCCCGGGTTCGATCGCGAACGACACGTTGTTCACGGCGATGAGCCCGCCGAACTGGATCGTCGCCTGCTTGAGTTCGAGAGTCTTCATGCCGTGGCCACCTTCCGCTTCATGCCCAGCATCCGTTTGACGCCGTCCCAACTGAACTCGTAGTGGGCCAACACTCCCTGGGGCCGAAGCAGCATGAGGATGATCAAGGTGCCCGCGAAGATCACCATCCGCAGCTTGGACGCCTCGTAGCTCTGGTCGGCAAGTGCTGAAACGTTGCCCAACATGCGCGCAAGAACGCCTTGAACGACGATCGCGCCGATGATTCCCCCCACCATGATCGCCGCGCGCTTCACCTTCGGGCCGTGGTAGCGCATCTCCACGTTCTTCAGGAACGCCACGCACAGGCCCACGGCCAGGACCCCCGCGATCAACGACGCCGCGGAGACCGGCGGAAGGTCTCTGAGCTTCTCAGGCAGGTAGTAGAGGCTGATCGCGGCGAGGACCGAACCGGTGATCGAACCGGTGCCGCCCAGGACGACCATCGTGAGGATGATGAAGGAGACGTTCATGTCGAACATCTGCGGCGAGATGAAACCTTCGAAATGCGCCAGCAGAGCCCCGGCCGCGCCTGCGAAGGCCGAGCCCAGCAGGAATGCGACCAGCTTGGTCTTGGTGACGTTGACTCCCATCGCGGAGCTTGCGACCTCGTCTTCGCGCACCGCGAGGAAGGGAAGGCCGTGCGCGGCTTGCAGCAGGTTTCTCGAGACGGCGATGGTGACGAAGGCGAGCAGCCACACGAGCCAGATGTACTGGAATTTCGGAGTGACGTTCATCCCGTACGCCCCGCCCAGCGTCTCGATGTTCTGCACGACGATCCGCAGGATCTCGCCAAAGCCGAGGGTGACGATCGCGAGGTAATCGCCTCGCAGGCGCAGGGAGGGGAGCCCGACCACGAAGCCCGCCACACTCGCAAAGAGAGCCCCGACGAACATCATGCAGATCAGCCACGCCTCGCCTTTGATCGGCGAAGCGTCG
The DNA here is from genome assembly GCA_023957775.1 of Fimbriimonadaceae bacterium. Taxonomy (NCBI): domain Bacteria; kingdom Bacillati; phylum Armatimonadota; class Fimbriimonadia; order Fimbriimonadales; family Fimbriimonadaceae; species Fimbriimonadaceae bacterium. The sequence goes on from JAMLGR010000001.1 coordinate 124,232, forward strand.
TAGAACCGCATCGCCATGTAGCCGGTCGTATACGCCCCGACCTGGTAGAAGGCCGCGTGCCCGATGGAGAACTGGCCCGTGATCCCGTTGATGAGGTTGAGGCTCACCGCAAGCGTGACGTAAAGCCCGGCCAGCACGACCAGCCGCTGGCCGAACGCGTCGAAGCCGCCAGCCAGCCGCTCGATGATGAAGGCGAAGAGGACGGCCGCTGCAATCGAGCCCAATCGGACGATCCAGTACCTCAAACCTTTTCCACCTTCGATGATCCCAACAAGCCCCCCGGTCGGAAGAGCAGAACGACGATGAGGATGACGAAGGCGACCGCGTCGCGATGCGAGCTGTATCCCATCCAGACCACCGTGGTTTCGGCGATCCCCATCAGCAACCCGCCCAGCACCGCGCCCGGGATGTTGCCGATGCCGCCAAGCACCGCGGCGACGAACGCCTTCACGCCGGGCTGGAAGCCGTAAAAAGTGGTCAGCGGGGTCCCGATGAAGGTTGCGTTCATCATCGCGCCCGCGCCCGCCAGCATCGAGCCGATCAGGAACGTGAAGGTGATCGTCTGGCCCACGTTGATGCCCATCAGCGAGGCGGAGTCGAAATCGTGCGCGACCGCACGCATAGCGCGGCCCGCAGGGGTGCCCATGACCAGGAGCGTCAGCAGGACCATGAGGGCGACCGTCGTTCCCAGCATGAGGAACTGCCCCTTCGGTATCCGGATGCGCACGCCGCTGTTGTCGAGCAGGCGCTGAGCGTTTTGGGCTTCGCGGTCGGTCGTGTTGCGCTGGTCGCGAAGCGGCTTGAGCTCGGGGGGTTCGGGATCGCCGGGCTTGAGGGTCTGATGCACCGCCTCGTACGCGTCGTTCGCGACCTTGGCCGCCGCCGTCTTCTGCTCCCAGTCGGCCTTGAGCTTGGCGTCGGGAGGCGTGAGGTTGATCTCGGCAGCGCCCCGCAGCGACTCGGGCATCACCTTCTCGTTGATGCTCGGAGGAGGGCTGTTGGGAAGGAAGAGCGCCCCGCCGTACTGGAGAAAGAGCGACACGCCGATCGCGGTGATGAGGACCGAGATGCGTGGCTGGTTGCGCATCGGCCGATACGCCAGACGCTCGATGATTACGCCGATGGTGCCGCAGACGAACATCGAGATCAGCAGCATCGCGCCGAGTTTGAGAAGGCTGGCCTCCGGCATCTCCGCCCCGCCCTTGAATCCGAAGATCCAGGACGTGAAGAGGGCCGTGTAGGCGCCGAGCATGAACACTTCGCCGTGGGCGAAGTTGATCAGGCGCAGCACGCCGTACACCATGGTGTAGCCCAGCGCGATCAGCGCGTAAATGGCGCCCAAAAGGACGCCATTCACAAGTTGCTGCGGCAGGGTTGAGAAATCCAACCCTGCCATGAGGTGGCCGAAGTCCATACGCTACTTCAGCTCGTCGGGCTCGTACGCCTTCTCGAAGACTTGGCCCTCTTTCGTGAGCTTGACGACGAGCGCGCGCTTGGGCGGGTCACCGTGGTTCCCCTTGAGCGTGATCTTGCCGGACACACCGGCGAAGTCCACCGTGTTGTCCAGGGCTTCGGCCAATCCAGCGGACGTCGCTTCGGGGGCCCGCTTCAGGGCGTCGCACACGAGCTTGGCCGCGTCGTAGGCCAGTGCGCCCATGGTCGTGCCGGGAACGCCTCCGAACGCCGCCTTCCACTTGGCGAGGAAGTCCTTGACTTCCGGCCGATCTTCCTGGCTGTTGTAGTGGTTGCAGAAGTAGCCGCCGAGGATGGCGTCGCCGCCCGAGGTCAGGATCTCGCTGCTGTCCCATCCGTCTCCGCCGAGGAACTTCACGTTGAGACCCGCGTCGGCCGCCTGCCGAACGATCGGTCCCACCTCGTTGAAGTAGCCGCTGAGGAAGAGGCCGTCGGGATTTTGGGACTTGACCTGCGTGAGCTGGCCGCCGAACTGCGTTTGGCCGGTTTCGTAGAACTGCTCCGTGACGATCTCGCCTCCCAACTTCTCGTAGTAGGCGCGGAAACTGTCCGAAAGACCCGTGGAGTAGGGTTGCTTCTTGTCCGTCATCAAGGCGACACGGCGCAGACCGAGATCGTCGTAGGCGAACTTGGCCATCACGGGGCCTTGCAGCGCGTCCGTGTAGCACACGCGGTAAACGTGGGCGGCCAGGGAGGTGATGTCGTTGCGGGTGGCCCCCACGGCGACGACGGGAATGTCCTTATCCTTCGCAGCGAGGGCGATTTGGGCGGTGATGCCGCTTGCGACCTCGCCGACGAGGCCGATCACGCCGTCCGACATCAGCTTCTCAGCGGCCGTCTTGCCTTGCTCGGGCTTGGACGCGCTGTCGCCGATGAGCAACTGGACCTTCTTGCCGTTTAGGCCGCCGGCGTCGTTGAACTCCTTCACCGCAAGGAGGGCGCCGTTGACGCTGTCCACGCCCCACGGGCGCAGCTCACCGTTCTGGCTCGCGACCAGCCCGATTTGGATCATCTCGGAGTTGGGCGAAGTCGTGCTGAAGCCGGGGTCGAAGTTCGTGTTGCTGGCGGTGCCGCCGGGCTCATTGCCGCCGGAGTCGCTCTTGCCACAACCGGCCAGGCCGATCGCGACGCCACTCACCACGGCGAGGGCCAAATAGGGGACTGCGGAGATTCTTGAGAGTTTCACTGTTTTCACCTGCCAAAGACAAGACATCACGCACCGGATGCGTCGTTCGGGACGAGTATACAGAACGCGTTGGGCGAATGCTACCTGCGGAAACGACGCACAAGGGGATCGCACTCCATCTGGCACGGGTATATTTCGGCCCCGGGGAGGGAGGAGGGACTCAGTCGATGTCTCAAGAGCAAGCCAAGGCTTTCATCGAGCAAGCCACACAATCGATTCAGAGCGGTCAGTTCGCCCAGGCGCTGGAGTTGGCGGATCAGGCGATCGCGTTGACGCCGGACGACAGCGAGGCGCAGATTCTGAGAGGGATCGCTCTCTCGCAAACGCAGCGGCCCGACGAAGCGACCGAGGCGTTTCGGAAAGCGATCTCGCTGTCGCCTTACAACGCCAAAGCCTATTTCAACCTCGCGGTGCACCTGTACGGCACCGGTCAAAAGGTCGAGGCGCTCGAAATGGCCCGTGAAGCCGCGAGCATCGACGTGAAGCACGCCGGAGCCCGTGAACTCGCCGCTCGGATCGAGGCCGAGACGATGGCACCGTCCACCGAGCAGACGATGGCGCACTCCGACCCGCCTCCGGGGTCGATCGGTGCGGCCGGACCGGGGCCCGAAGCCCCTCGGCCCGCAGCCTATCCCCGGCCCGAGTACCAACCCGTGCACAGCGTGGCGCTGGTTGAGAAGATGGGTTCGAATTGGGGCACCGTCGGGTGGATCCTGATCTTGATCTCTCTGGTGATCTTCGTGGGACTGACCGCCTACATGGTGCCGCTGTTCATGCAGGCTGGGAATCCGCAGAATTTCCAAGAGGCGATGAAACAGGCTCAAGCGAACCAGCCTGCCTGGGTGCAGCTTGTGGGGCTTTTCGGATGGCTCAACCGGGCACTCCTTTTGGGCTGGATGATCATGGACATCATGGATCGCAGGGCCAACTGGCTCTGGCTGGTGCCCATGGTCCCTTGCTGCTGCTGCGGACTCGAGTGGCTGGCGCCGACGATCTATCGACTGGCGGGCCGCAAGTAATGACGCAACCGATGGGCGCGGGTCGATCGTCAAGAAAGGGATGATCCTCCCCGCGCTCGTCGCCCTCGCTCTGTCGCCCCAGGCCCCCGTCGAAGTCCCCTTCCGGATCGGGGACAACGCGATCATCGTGGACGCCCTTGTCAACGGGCGCACCGTGGCTCTGATGTTCGACACCGGATTCTCCGGCGACGTCGTGGTCAACGACGCGCTGAACATCGGACCGCCGTCCGGCGAGCTGGAGCTGCGGGACTTCGTCGGAACGTTCACCGCGCGGACGGTGGCGATCCGCTCCCTGCGGCTCGGCCCCATGAACCTCGACGCTCCCGATCTCGAAGCCGTTCAGCAGCCGATGATGCACATGTCCCTCGCCTACGGCACGCATACGGACGGCATCCTGGGCTACGGCCCGGTTGCGCACCAGGTGTTCGAGATCAACTTCCAAACGAACAAGTTCATCTTCCACCCGCAGAGCTACGACATCACCAAGAAGGTGCCCGACGGCAAGCGCACGTTCCTTGCGCGCATGCTGCCGATCGGGCGCAACTCCATCGAGCTGGAAGTGAAGACCGCCGAAGGGAGGCGCATGGTGCTCGCCCTGGATACCGGCAACGGGTTCTACGCGACGACCCACCGCGACGTGCTCGAGCGCGTCGGGCTCTGGGACAAGTCGAGAACGCCCGCTTTCGTCAAAGCGTCGATGGTCGCCTCGGGTCCCGTCGACAGTTGGTACAAGCGCGTGCAGGACGTCACGATCTACGGCGTGCCGGTGAAAGAGAGCTACTGGGACATCATCGACATGCCGTCCAGCTCCGCCGAGGGCGACGGCACGGTGGGATTCGGCTTCCTGAAGAACTTCAACATCGTGATCGACTACGAGCGGCGCCGGGTCTGGCTCGACAACTTCACAGGGGTTGTGGCCAATGAACCAGCCGGCGGAGTCGGCATGTCCATCGCGATGGACGAGGCGGGCAAGCGCGCCCGCGTGATGCGCATCGCTCCGGGAGGTCCCGCCGAGAAAGCCGGGATCCAGCGCGGCGATGCGATCCTCTCGATCAACGGAACGGACCTCACGGGCTTCAGCCACGACCAGTTGGATGCGCTGATGGAGGGGAAGGTCGGCTCCACGATCGAGCTTGCGGTCTCCTCCTCCGGCATCGTGACCCGCCACACGCTGACGCGCGTTGCCTTGGTGAACGACTAGGCGGAGAGGAACGCCAAAACCGCCTCGTCCAGCATCGCCTCGGTCAACCGGCCGGTGAAGGTGTTCTGCTGGCTGGGATGGTAGCTCGCCACGAGGACCAGGCCGTCCCGCGCGGTTGCGGTGGCCAGGTGGGCGAAGGGCGTCTTCACGGGGATGCCGAGGGCCCGGTGCGTCTCCTTCCACGCGATGCCTCCCAGGCAGAGCAGCGCGCGCCACGGCCGATCGTCGAGGAGCCTTGCAAGATAGGGTCGGCATGCGTCGAACTCGCCGGGCAGGGGCTTGTTCGCAGGGGGAGCGCAGTGCACGGCGGCGGTGATGAGCACGCCCTCGAGGCGGAGCCCGTCGTCGGACGCGCAAGACTCGGCCTGGTTCGCGACGCCCGCTCGGTGGAGGGCCCGATAGAGCCAATCCCCGCTCCGATCTCCGGTGAACATGCGTCCCGTTCGGTTGGCCCCGTGGGCGGCGGGGGCCAAGCCGACGATCAGGCGGTCGGCGCTGGGGTCGCCGAAGTGGGGAACGGGTCGGCCCCAGTAGTCCCAGTCGGCAAAGGCCTTCTTGCGGGCCCGGGCGACGCTCTCCCTCCACTCGACCAGGCGTGGGCAGCGCCGACACGCGACGATCGGAGCGTTCAGCGCGTCGAGGGAGTCGACGACGGCACCTCCGTGCCGAGCGACTCTTCGAAGCCGCACATCACGTTCATCGCATGCACCAACTGTGAGGCCCCGCACTTGCCCTCGAGCGAGGCCATCACGAGGATCGTAAGGAGCGAACGAGGCTCGTCCGGCGTCAAGCGCAGCCGAAAGAGGGCGTTTGGGGATCCGGCGGCCAGTTTCACATCCCAGGGAGCGTCTTCGTCCCGCCGCACGAACAGGGATCGGCCGTAGGCCTCGTCGTAGAGCTCGTCGATCTGCTCCGAGGACGCCCCCTCCACCACCGCAAGCCCTGTGGCGGCCACGACGCCCTCGACGGGGGGCTGGTCCGCGAAGTCGACGGTGGCACCCAGGGTCCAGTGCTCGGACGCCAGAGCTTCGACCACGGACTCCTGGGTGCCGGGCGCGTTGGTCAGCATCGTGGGGGCCTCCGCGAGGATTCCCGCCCGGATCAACGGTCCGAAGGCGATCAGCGCAAGCGTTCCCGCGGGATCGGGAACCCCGACGGAGTCTGCGCAGACCCACGGGTTGTTGTCGGCGAGTTCGACCAAACCGAAGGGTTTGCGGCCGTCGGCTCCCACCGTGACGGAACGCTTCCAACCCTCTGCCTCGAAGCAGAGAGGTGCGCCATCGGCCCCTTCCAAATGCAACCGCACCTCGGGATGGCCTTCCAGTCGGGCGAGCAGGGAAGGATCCGAGGCGCGGGTGACGGTGATCATCGTCCGGCTCAGGCGCGCTTCATCGAGATCTTCATGTCGATCGTCATCGGCTTCTGGTTGCCCTGTGCCCCGCTGATCGTGAGCTTCTGACCGAGATTGGTGCTCTGCAGGGATCCATCCGCGGTGCGAAGGAAGACCGATCCGGAACCCGTGATCTGCATCTGACCACCCCCTCCCGACATGGAAACATCAATCTGCGCGACGGATTGCCCGCCCACCGACTTGATGCCGACGAACTTGTACTTCGCGTTGATGGTCATGCTGCCGCCGGGCCCGGGCACAGTCTGCGAACCTGTCCAGGTGCCCCCGGGCTTCACGGGCCCCTCGGGGAAGGTGATGTTGCCGCCCATCTGCTGGGCCTGCGTCGCGCCGCTGACGATCTTGCCGCGAGGGTCGACCTTGGCGACCACCTTCTGGGCGGCGCCCATGGGCTTTCCGTTCGCGCTGGCCGGACCGACGTTGTACTCCACTTCGCCGACGCCTCCGGCCACCGAAAGAACCTTGAGGCTCATCGGCATGTTGACGGCCATGGCGCTCGGTCCGCCGCTCGTCGTGGTGGTCATCGTGTATTTCGCGGTTTGACCTTTCGTCCACTTGATGCGGAACAGGTAGCCGGCCCCTTTCTTCGATATCTGGGCGGGTGCGACGGTCCAGAGCGCCGCAAAGACAAGGGCAACGGTGATTTTGGTGAGCGAGGCGATTCGAGTCATGTTCTTCTCCTACGCCAGTCCGACCTGTTCCCGTGCCAGGTAGCTTTCCGGCGAAACAAACGCGTACCCAAACTGTTCGGCGATCGCCTGCAACGTGACCTCTCCCGTCGCGACGTTCAATCCCTTGCGCAGCGCGGCATCGACCCGCAGCGCGTCGAGGCCGTGGTTGGCCAGCTTCACCACATATGGCAATGTGGCGTTCGTCAGCGCGTAGGTGCTCGTGTGGGCGACCGCGCCGGGCATGTTCGCCACCGCGTAGTGCACCACGCCGTCCACCTCGTAGATCGGGTTGCGGTGGGTCGTCGGACGGGTGGTCTCGAAGCATCCGCCTTGGTCCACACACACGTCGACGGCGACCGAACCGGGCTTCATGAGCCCCAACATCTCGCGCGTGACCAGAACCGGGGTGCGGGCACCGGTGACGTAGACGGCGCCGACCAGGAGATCGCACTCGCGCAGCACGTCGGCGAGGGTTCCGGGATTGCTGTGGAGGGTGATCACGTTCTTCGGGAAGATGTCGTCGAGGTACCGGAGTCGGTCGAGGTTGATGTCCAGGACGTAGACCGTCGCGCCGAACCCTGCGGCCACCTTGACCGCGTTGATGCCCACGACCCCGGCGCCGATCACGGCAACCGTGGCGGGCCGGACGCCCGGAACGCCGCAGAGCAACACACCCCTGCCTCCCATCGGGCGCTCGAGGTACTTTGCGCCCTCCTGGATGCTCAGCCGGCCCGCAACCTCGCTCATCGGGGTGAGCAGGGGCAGGGAACCGTTCGGCATCTCGACGGTCTCGTAGGCGATGCAGACGCCCTTGCTCTCGACCATCGCGCTCATGAGCTTGGCGTCGGCGGCGAAGTGGAAATAGGTGAACACCAGTTGCCCCGGCTTGATGCGGGGATACTCGTCGGGCTGGGGCTCCTTGACCTTCACGATGAGGTCCGCGCGCGACCAGACCTCGTCGACCGGAGCGAGTTCCGCGCCGGCGGCCAGGTACTCCGAGTCGGGAATGTGCGTGCCAGCCCCCGCGCTCTCTTCGACGACCACCTGGTGCCCGATGCTGGTCAAGCTCATCACGCCGGCGGGAGTCATCGCGACGCGGTACTCGTCCTGCTTCACCTCTTTGGGAACGCCTACAACCATGGGATCACCCTCCTCAAACCGCCCCGATTTTACCGTGAGGAAGGGACTTAGCCGCCGGGCTGGATCTTCAGCATTTCGATGGTGAAGAGCAACGTGGCGTCCGGAGGGATCGAAGGGGGGTTGCCGCGTCCCCCGTAGGCGACCTCGGGAGGCAGCCGCAGTTTGCGAACCCCGCCGACCCGCATGCCCGTGATTCCCGCGTCAAAGCCGGGAACAACGTCGTTGGCCCCGAGGGTGAACGTGAACGGCGTGCCTCGTCCTCGGCTCGAGTCGAAGACGTCGCCATTGGCGAGTGTGCCCTCGTACTCCACCGTGACCTTGTCGCCAGCCTTGGCCTGCGGGCCCGTGCCGAGCTTCACGTCCGTCTTGTCGTAGATCTGCTCTTCGCCCTTCTTCACCACGTCGAGCAGCTTGACATCGAAGTAGAGGTCGGCTTTCGGCGGAACCTTGGGGGGCGAGCCTTGGTCTCCGTACGCCAGGGAAGCCGGGATCGAAATCTTGCGCGTTCCGCCGACCTTCATGCCGACGACCCCCTCATCCCATCCCTTGATCACGAAGCCCGTACCGAGCCTGAAGGCGAGAGGGGCCCCGCCCTCCATGTTGCTGTCGAACAGCGCTCCATCCGCCAGCGTTCCCTTGTACAGGACTGCGACGAGGTCGCCGGTCTCCGCGGTGGGGCCCTTTCCCACCTCCTGATCCTCGATCTTCAGCTCCTTGAGGGTGCCGAGCGGAACGGCCGGCTTCTTCGTGGTCTGTTCCGAGCCCGTTCCCCCCGTGGTGTTCGTCGAGGCATCGGTCGATTGGGCTTTGTCGCCACACCCCGCCGCCAAGAGGCCGAGGCAGACGATGGGCACGAGGAAACGGGCTTTCATGGACGGGAATGTACCCCTTCGGGGGCGGCCCTAGCCGCCCCGAAGTTGAAGTCGCTTGTCGCCGAACACGAAGGTGAGGTTCCACTCGCCGTCGGGGACGGCGGAGCCAAGCAGCGCGCGCTGTTTCGCATCGAGGTCCGAGAGTCGCAAATAGCCTCGTTGCGCGTGGAGGGCCCGCTGCTGGGGCGTCAGGCTCGCTTGGAGTTCCTTGAGGGCTCCAATTGAGATCGAAGCCTGGCCGACTTTCATTGGGGCGAGCTTCGACAACTCGTCCAAATGGAGCTTGAGTTGCGGGAGCCCCTGCATCCCCTCGAGTTCTCGGAGTTTTGACAACTCGCCCAGGTGGAGCTTGAGTTGCGAAAGCTCCTGCAGGTCCTTGCCTTGGAGAACGCCGGCTTCCGCTAGCGCGCGTTCGATCTGTCCCTTCAGTTCTGCCTGGTTCGGCATGGCTGCGCGCGCTCGATCCATCGCTTTGCGCTCGGCTTCCATGGCCTTGCGAAGGTCGGCGATCTGCGGGGGGGAGAGCTCGTGGAGGCCCTTGCCTTGGAGCACTCCCGCCTTCTCCATCTCCTTTTGGGCTTCCGCAAGCGCGCGTTCGATCTGTTCCTTCAGTTCCGCTTGGTTCGGCATGACCACGCGCGCTCGTTCCATCGCCATGCGCTCGCCTTCCAGGGCCTTGCGAAGGTCGAGGGCCTGCGGCGTTCCCAGTTCGCGAATCCGCAACGGGGCGATCGCCGCCGGGGTTCCGGCGTGCTCGCGGTTGGACAACACGTGGACTTGGCCAACTTGGACCCACACGCCGCCGTAAGCCCGCGCGATCGCATCCAACACCTCGGACAGCGCCACATCGTGCACCGAAAGGCTGAGCTGGCGATCCGCAAACTCGGCGTCCGGCGCCGCCGCGAAGTTGAGGCCTTGGGAAGCAAGCCACTGGAACACCTTGTTCATTGGCGCATTGTCGAAGGTGATCGACACCTTCTTTTGCAGGGCGGGCGATTTCTCCTGGGCGATGACCCACAGCTGCGTCTCGGCCGGGGGCGCCGGGGCGACGTGTTCGGGCGGCTTGGGAGGTTCCGGCGGGTCCGACTTCTGGGCCAGGGGTGGTCCGCCGACGCCAAGCGCAAGGCTTGCGAGAAGGGTCTTCAGAAACATGCTCATCGTTATCAACTCCTCATGCGGTGCTTTCATGGCATCTACGAGATGGACCGAATTCTGCGTTCCAGGGTCCTAGGACTCGAGTTGCGGCGAAAGACCACCGACTCAATGAGTGTCCTTGGATCGCACACGACCAACGTCCTCGGCTCGGAGTGGGTAAACAGGGAAAACCAATGGCGAAGCAACAAGTGGGGGCGGACGTCGAACTGCAGAAGAGCCTGGCGGCTGTTCGTGCTCGACTGCCAATCCTCGTCTTTGCTGGGTGCATGCTCCTCGCCGCGGTCGTCTCGCGCCAGCTCACCATCGCGCGCGAGTCCGCCGAGACCGCTCAGGTGGAATCCGCTTCGCACGCGATGCTCGAGGAGATGCAGCTCCGACTCAACGCCTACGAAGTCATGCTGCGGAGCACTGCCTCGTTCATCTCGAACCGACCGGAGTTCGATCGGGACGCCTTCGAGGGCTTCATCACCTCGCAGAGCATTCGCGACTCGTTCCCAGGCGTGCTGGCGATCGGGTATGCGGTGTGGGGTGGTCCGGCCACAACACCCACGGCGAAGATCCGGTACGTCGAACCTGCCCAACCCGAGAATGCGCGGGTCATGGGCTTCGATCTCATGAGCGAGCCAGCGCGGCGCGAAGCGATCGAAGCGTGCATCCGGACCGGGGATCCCGTCGCGACGTCCCCCGTCACTCTCTCGCAGGACCAAGGCTCTCCGAGAACCGGCCCCGGCGTCGTGTTGTTGGCCCCTGTTCGTTCCGAGCCCCTCGACCACAACTCTCCGGTCCGCGGGATCGCCTTTCTCTCGTTCCGGACGAGGGACTTCTTTCAGGCCATTCTCGCCACCACGCCTCCTATCACCTTTTCGGTCACGGACGGTGCGACCTTGCTCGGGGGCGCGGCACCTCGTTCCGACAAGTCGGAGAACGTTCGGACCACCGAGCGGCCGGTGCTTTGTGCTGGAAGAACTTGGACCTTTCGCGGTTGGAGCAACGTGGGGTCGTGGCCGGGATTCCCCACGGGGTATGCCATTTATGGGATCGGGTTGCTCGTGGCCACTTTCCTCTCGGTGACGGTCAGCCGCGAGATTCGAGGCAGAGAGGCAGCCGAGCGGATGGCGGAGCGGGTGAGGGAGTCCGAACGTGCGGCCGCCGGCGCGGAGGAGCGCTATCGCCTGTTCGTCGCACAAAGCTCCGAGGCCATTTGGCGCTTCGAGTGCTCCAAACCTCTCGACGTCAAGATGCCGCCGTCCGAACAGGCGGCAGCGCTGCTTTCCGACGCGAAGATCGAGGAGTGCAACTCGGCATTCGCTCTCATGTGCGGGGCCGAGTTGCCGGACGAATTGGTGGGCCGATCCATCGCCGAGGTGTTCGGAGACGGATCTTGGCTCCCTAAGTTCCTCGCAGGGTTCGTCGAAAGGGGATATCGCGTCGTGGGCTTCGAATCCGAGGACCACGTGGACGGTGCTCCGCGCTTCCATCTTCACAGCCTGGTGGGAGTCCTCGAGAACGGCTTCCTGAGACGGGGGTGGGGTGTTGTCCGCTCGGTGACCACCGAACGCCTCGCCCAGCGCGAGATTCTCCAACTCAACCTCGAACTGGAAGATCGTGTGAACGCCCGGACCTCGGAACTTCACGAGGCTAACCAGGAGATGGAGGCGTTCACCTACACCGTGTCGCACGACCTGCGCTCGCCGCTGCGAACCATGGCCGGATTCGGGAGGATCCTGCGCGAGGATTACGGCGATCGCTTGGACGAGGAAGGGCGGACCCTTCTTGGACGCATCGAATCCGCCGCTGTACGCTTGTCCCAATTGATCGATGCGCTGTTGGGTTACTCCCGACTTTCCCGGGTCGCCATGGAGGTGCGCGAACTTGATTTCTCGGAAACTGCGAGTCGAATCGCAGAAGAGATACGGGAGGCGAAGGCCGAGTCCGTCGACGTCTGGGTCGAACCGGGTCTATCGATCCGTGCCGACCCCGAGCTCCTCGAGATTCTCCTCGCGAATCTTCTGTCCAACGCGTTCAAATTCACCTCCCGCACGGCCAACCCAAGGATAGAAGTGGGCAAGGTCGGGGACGAGTTCTTCGTTCGCGACAACGGCGCCGGCTTCGATCCGGCCTTCTCCCAGCGCCTGTTTCGCGCGTTCGAGCGCCTTCACAATGAACGGGAGTTCCCAGGCACCGGGATCGGGCTGGCGAGCGTCGAGAGGATCGTTGCGAGGCACCGGGGTTCGGTACGCGCCGAATCGGCGCCCGGCGAGGGAGCGACGTTCTACTTCCGTCTCGAAGGCGGCACGCAGGGAGAGGGCTCGGGCGCCGTGGCATAGGGAAGGCCCGAGACCTCTATCGAGGTTCGGGCCTTCGGATTGGCGGGCTCTGGGTTAGGGTCGACCCACGTGCCAGGTCGCACGGTCGATCGTGGCGAAGAGCGGCACCGTGGTCTCTGCGGCAACGGGCCTCCACTCGAACCTCGCGCGCATCCGACGTGTCGACGCGTTCACGAATCGAGCCGGGTTCGAGCCGATGGTCCACGAAAGCGGCACCAACGTCGTCGGCGCGGCGCGGCGAGCGATCTCCACCCAGTGGTTCGTCGAGTAGTCGAACAGACTCACCTTCAACTCGTTGCCCTGTTGGTTGACGAAGGCGTCGAGATTGAATTTGAGGCTTGTGATGTTCGCCACCGGCGAGAGCCCTTCGATGATCACCGAAATCGGATAGATCGTCTCGGAGGCGTTGCTTTGGCGAACCTTGAGAGAACTGCCGTCCACGATCCACAGGTCGATGAAGTCCCCATCCACGTACTGTCCAGCCAAGATCGTGTAGTTGAAGGGGAAGGCCTCGCTGATCGTGCCTCCCGTCTCGACCACGAGGAGGAGGTTCGCAAGTCCGGGGGGTCCGCCGAAATTCTCTGCCTCGGTCTCGTCGTAGATGCCATCGGGTTGAGGATCGTTGTCGTAGTAGAACAGGTCCTCGCTCGAACCAGACGTGACCCCACCGCCGCTGAACATGGTCCAGAACTGGGGCATGAACGCGCCTTCACCAGAGGCTACTGGCGCGCGAATCTGCGAGGCAAAGTAGAAGCTGCCGTCGGGGACGATCACTCCAGCGATGGAGATGTCGAACGTGATCTTCCAGTCTCCCGTGCTGGGGAAGGCGTAGAAGCCCCCGAAGTCGGCGAGGACGCCCGAAAACGCGGAAACGCCTGCTCCGCGTCCGGACACGAAACTGTCGTGGACGATCCAGCGCAAAATGACCTGCTGGGTCGACTCCACGTGGTAGCCCACCGTCATGTTGGTCCAGGGCTGGCCGTTGCTTGAGGAGACCATCACGGCGTCGTCCAAGGCGCTTGGCATCGGGAACTCGGGTCCGGTGTAGAAGTAGGTCCCGTCGATGTCGTTCTTGTAGCCGATCGCCGAAGCATAGGGGCCACCATGGGGGTTGACTTGGCCCGGCTTGGTGGAAGCCTTGACCCGCACCGCATGGAAGGGCACCTTCATGCCCTGCGCCGACTGGTACGTGCCATCGGCCCGGCGCACCATGCCGAAGGTCAGCTCCATGACGCCCGAAAACGACTGGATCTCTCCTTTGGTGCCGGATCTCGATCCCAGTCCGACGCTCTGTGCAGATGCCGTGCCGACCAAAGTGGCCGCCACCAGGCCCGCAACGAACAAATTGCCAAGTTTCACTCGATCCTCCTCGGATTCAACGATTATTATAAGAGAGGAGTTGCCGACCACCAAATGGGGCGGGCGAGACTCAACCGTCTCTTGGATGGAGGTTGCCCCGGAATTGTTCCGGGGCGACGGCGCGACTCCAGGGAGTTTGCGAGTGAACACGGTGATTCGTCTGTTCTTGGGGGCTTTGGCCGTGGCCGCCCTGACCTCGATGCCACAGGCCCAACAATTCCGGTCGGGGCCGCCGCTTTTCAGTCCCGAAAAGCGATCGCGACCGTACCCTGGGTCTCTGCGCAGCGTCCAGCCACTTCGCGTCGCGCGGGTGGATCGCCTGGGACGGATCGTTGGAAGGTGGAAACCGGTTGTCTCGGTGGACTGGCCGGAAGATCCCTGGTTCGTCGCGTTTGACTGCTTCGAGGCGGATCCGGACAGCGCCGACGGCACGCCGTACGACGGCGGCTACGGAGTCAACTACAACTCCCCCGGGAATGGATCCGACCGCTGGTTCTTCGGTCCGACGTACGCGAACATGTTCGCCGTGAACGACATGGTGGTCGCTCCGGCATTCGCCTTGGGAAGCGCCTCGCGCACGTCGTTCTCCTGGTATTGGGGAGGCGCCGCCAACGAGCGATGCATCATCGTCATCGCCACTTGGGAGCGTTTTGGCGACACGGAGGCCGGGGTCGCCCCGAACGAGGCGGCCGAGACCCTACTAGACGCGTGGGCCTTCGACTTCGGCACCACGCTCACCGAAGGGGGCTACTTCGCGGGGATCAACCTTGCGAGCCCGGATGTGTTCCGACTTCCGGCAGACGGCAGGGGCGCGTACTCGATGACGATTGCACGCGACGTGGGCGCCGGCGGGATCACGCTGGCATCGCTGGCGCAGCCCTTTCTCTGGTTCACCAAGCCGGAGAACCCGAGCTTCCAGGGTCCGCTGCAGTGGGACGACGACAATCCCGCAGATGGTGTTCACCGAACGAATCCGCCGGGCCCCGCCGAGGATGTAGAGTTGTACGACTACACCGGCGCGGTCAGCGCCCCCGTGCCCGCCGGGGTGATGACGGCCTTCTACTCGAAGGCGCAGGCGGTGCCTCCAACATCCCTCTTGGTCGTCAACGGGGTGAACTTGGGCGGCGGCATTCCCGCGATCGTCAAGAGCGACGACGTGAGGCAGGGGGTTCGCCTCAATCCTGCAGCGGAGCAAGTGGGCCATCAACTGCAGCTCGTGCTGACCGCGACGAGCCCTCTCGCGTCCCCGACGAGTTTGGAGCTCGTGATCGAGGACAACTCGAGCGTCACCGGGGTGAGGCGCACGGTCGATCTCTTCGATTTCGTTGCCAACCGCTGGGAGGCCGTGGACGCCCGCTTTGAAAGCCTCGCCGACCGGACGAGCGTCGCAGTGGCATCGGGCGACCTCTCGAGGTTCGTCAGAGCCGGAACGGGAGAGATGCGGGCGAAGGTGGGTTACGATCTCGTGGCCGCCGATCTCTTCTTCGTCTGGCAGGCCCAGATCGATCTGGCCATGTTTCGCGTCGGCCACCCGTAGCGGGATTAGCCCCGTTTTCGGAAGGAGACGGGGCCTTCGCCGTGGAAGGAACTCCCGATGCAGTTCGACACCGCTCTGTCAAGAAAGGAGTTCCTGCGCGGGCTCATGGCTGCGACCGCGGCCGGCGCGATGGCCCCGCGGGGAGCTGCGCAGGGTCAAAGTCCGCCCTCCGACCCCGCCGCGGTGACTGCAGACGACCTCAAGGTCCTGGAAAAGGTCTTCGCCATCGAGTTCACGGACGAGGAGCGGGCGGCTTTGGTCAACTCGGTGCGTGGCGCGCGTAGGGGCTTTGAGAACATCCGAACGCTTCCCATCGACTACACGGTCGAACCCCCGACGCCCTTTTCTCCCCTTCCAGGGCGCAGCCGGGTCGCCAGTGCGCCGCGAGGGGTCAGTGTGCGCCCATCGCCCCCGACGGTGAAGGAGGTCCCGAAAGGCGAGGAGCTCGCCTTCCAGTCGGTCCGCAACCTGGGCGAGCTCCTTCGCACGCGGAAGGTCACGTCGGTTCAACTCACCCAGCTCTATCTGGAGCGGCTGCGGCGATACGGCGACGCGTTGCTGTGCGTCGTCACCCTCACCCCGGATCTTGCGCTGAAGCAGGCCGAGCAAGCCGACGCGGAGATTCGAGCGGGGAAGTCCCGGGGGCCTCTGCACGGGATTCCCTGCGGCGTCAAAGACCTGCTCGCAACCAAGGGCATTCCAACCACCTGGGGCGCGGACCCCTACAAGGATCAGGTTTTCGACTACGATGCCGCAGTCGTCGAGCGCCTGCGCGATGCCGGAGCGGTCTTGGTCGCGAAGCTCAGCATGGGAGCCCTGGCGCAGGGCGACGTCTGGTTCAAGGGCAGGACCCGAAACCCGTGGAATCCCGCTACGGGGTCCTCCGGCTCGAGCGCGGGCTCGGCCGCCGCGACCGCGGCGGGACTCGTGGGCTTTGCGATTGGGACCGAGACGCTGGGTTCCATCGTTTCCCCGAGCCACGTGTGCCGGGTCACCGGCCTCCGTCCCACCTACGGCCGGGTCAGCCGCCGCGGTGCGATGGCCGTGAGTTGGACGATGGACAAGATTGGAATCCTTTGCCGCGAGGTGGAGGACTGCGCTCTGGTCTTCGCCGCGATTTGCGGCGCGGACCCCGGCGACCCGAGCAGCGTGGAGCGGCCGTTTCACTACGATCCGCGCGTGGACCTTTCGCGTCTGCGCATCGGGTATCTCTCCAGCGCGGGAACCGAAGGGGAGGCGGCGGCTCCCCAATCCGTGGGCTATCTCAAGCGGCTGCTCGATCTCGGGGCCAAGCTTGAGCCCGTGGTGGTCGATCCGATTCCAAGCGGGGCGAACCTGGTGCTCGGCGTCGAGGCGTCGGCGGCCTTCGACGCGTTCACGCGGGGAGACGCGATCGACGAGCTGAAGAACAGCGCGTGGCCGAGCACCTATCGTTCCAACCGCTACGTGCCCGCGGTCGAGTATCTGCAGGCCCAGCGTGCGCGGACCTTGCTCCAGAAACGTTTCGAAGAGCAGCTCGGCGACGTGGACGTGCTTGTGGCCGACGAGCGCGGCGGGCATACTTTGTTTGTCACGAACCTGACCGGCCACCCCCAGGTGCTGGTGCCGAACGGGACCGACGACCGGGGTGCGGCGAGGAGCGTGTCGTTCATCGGCCGGCTGTACGAGGACGATCTCCTCCTGGCGGTGGCCAGGCGGTTTCAGGAGACGGGCGATGCCCACCACCTGAGACCGGATTTGTCCAAGATCGGCACAGACCTGAACCGATAGGGACGGATTCGATGGAGCGAGCAGTGTTCACCGTGGCGCTCGGGCGCCCGCCCTTCGCGGAAATGGCGATGGGGCTTGGTCGGTCCTTGAGCCTGGCCGGCGACACCACACCCCGCATCGTGATGACGGACATCGAGGGATACGACTGGGGACGCTACTTCGACAGGGTCGTGCCGCCGCCGCACGAGCGGGACGGACTGGAAAAACTGGCCGCGCTCGAATACACGGAGGCGCGTCACGTCCTCGCCCTCGACTGCGACATGCTTGCCTTCAAGAGACTCGACCCCATCTTCGAGTTCTGCCGCGGTTCGGCGCTCGCGGTGCAGGGGTGGATGATCTCGAGCGGAACTTGGCATGGGATCGACATTGGACCGACCCTCAAGGATCATGGGAGGGATGCCCTGCCAAAGTTCAACGGGGGGATGATCTACATGGAGCGTGGCCCCGAATGCGAGGCGATCGTGGCGCGGTCCCGCGAGATTGCCAACGGCTACGACGCCACCGGTTTCGCGCGGTACCGAAAGGGGCTGGCTTCGGAGGAGATCTGTCTGATGCTCGCGATGCTGGATCGACCGGGATGGACGCTCGTTCCCGAAGACAGGGACTTCCAAAACACGGCTTCAGGCCTGATCGGATTCCCCTCGATCGATATCCGAAAGGGTCGGTGCCGGTACCTCGTGCGCAGCAACCGGGTGCGGCGGGTCGAACCCATCCTGTTCCACGCCCTCTCGCTGAGGCACTTTCCCGTCTACTGGCACCAGTTGGACGCCCTCAAACGGCTGGAGCGGTACGAGGATCGACACCCCCAAGGCTACACCCCACCCTGGCGCACGTGGGCGCGGACCGTTTACCGCTTCATCTACCGTCACATCAGCCATCGACTGTAGAAAGCGCGTGCGTATGGCCCGCAACCGGCATAGAATGAGCCATGAGTCTGTGGATCGCACTGATGGCCGCGACGGTTCTTGGACAGGGGCCCGGAGACCTTGAGGACCGAGTGGCGGAGGTCCTTCCCGCGGCTTCCGAGGAGCGGTGGCTCGCGATCCCGTGGCGGCTCGATCTGGACGAGGCCCGACGCGACGCGCAGACGACGGGCAAGCCGCTCTTCCTGTGGATCATGAACGGCCACCCGTTCGGCTGCACGTGAAACAACGGCCTGTGGGACCGGTCGGTCACCTTCAGCGATGCGCGCGTGATCCAGAAGCTCACGACGGAGTTCATCCCGTTTGCCGGAGACACGCACGAGTTGCAGAACGGGAGATCCGCGGCACGCAACTGGTTCGTCGCCATGGCGCGGACGGTCAACCCCCGGATTTCCGACGGGCAGACCGCGCAGGGCTTCTACACTGCGTCGCCGGACGGCAAGGGTCTCGGCTTCAACAACAACCGCTCCGTGGAGAGAGTGCTGGGGTTGTTGGACCTTGGTCTGGCGAAGTCATCGCCGGCGTCGGGTCCGATCGAGCCGGCGCCCGGCGACCGTGGCGGCGCCCGCGAAGACGTCTTCGTCGCCCGCACGTTTACCCGCATCCGTCCGTTGCCGCCTGGATCCGCCGAGTCGAACAAGAACGTCGCGCGCGATCATCTGTGGATCTACCCGGCCGACGTGGAGGCGATCCTGGCGGGGAAGGGCGACCGCTTTCCGGCTCCCGCTGCGTTCGCCAGGCGCCTGGCCCGATTTCACTTGGTGGACAACGTGAGGGGCGAACCGGACATGTGGTCCGCGAGCGAGGTCCGTAAAGCGGAGCTGTTCGTCGTCCGGGACCCGCGCGGCTTCAAGCTTGAGGGCGACTTTGAGATGGAGACCGCCAACGGGAGCCGCGGACTCGACGCCTCGTTCGAGGGCTGGATCGAACTCGACGGAGGGACGATCAAACGCTTCCTGGGCCTCGCGAAGGGCAAGGCTTGGGGGGCGGGGCGCTACACGCCCAATCCGCCCGAAGGGGTGTTTCCCATCGTCGTTGCGATGGTCGAGGCGAACGATGCGGCGTCCAGGCGAGTCCCACCCCAGGGGCTGCTGTGGGGTCCCGAGTATCGGGGCTCCGGGGCGTTCGCGGGTCGCTAGCCCTTGTGCGGGACGCCGTCGTAGTACAGGCCCTCGCGCAAGGCCCGCTTCTGGAGATCTCCCGGCGCCGCGTCGTCGATCTTCGTGCCCGTGCGCGTGCTGAGCTCGGGCAGAATCCGCACCTCGATCTCTTCGCCGTCGCGAAGGACGCGCAGGAGGAGAACCTCGTCCGTGGTGGCCTTCTCGAGGATGGGTTGCAGGGTGGCGTAGATCGCTCGCGTTGTCGGGAGCTTGAGACTCTTGCCGTTGGCCTCGATGATCCGGTCGCCGTCCCGGAGACGGTCTTTCGCCGGGCCGTGGACGTTGCGGACGCGGACGGCTTGCTCGGCGCGAACCGCAGCCCAGTCGAAACCAACGTCGACGAACCGATCCAGCCGCTCGGACATCCGAAGACCGATCTTGGCCAACTGCTCCTCGACGGGAAGTTCGCCGGGCTGCATGACGATCTTGTCGTAGAACGGGCCGAGGGCGGGTCCCCCAAAGCGTACGCACTGTTTTCGGATCTCATCCTCCGCAAAGCCCGGCTTCCCGTTTCGGCAAAGATCCCACAGGGCGCGCATCACGTCGTCGAGGGATCGCTTGCCGCCGGTCTGGCTGCGGATTTCGATGTCCAGACACAGGCCCAAAAGCCACCCCGTGTCGTAGTAGCTGACGCCGAACCCTTGGCTGTTTCCTCTGCCGCCGGCCGCCTCGCCAACGCGGAAGCTGGCGTCGTAGGGCGACACCTCGAGCCGCTGCGGTCGAGCCCGCACCGTGCGCACGTTGTCGAGGATGTCTTGGTGGAACCGGTCCGTATCCCACCAGCCGTATCGGTGCAGAAGGTGGTGGGCGTAGTAGTCGGTCACGCCCTCCAGCCACCAGAGCGCTCCGGTCTTGGGCAGTTGCGTGTAGTCGAAGGGGCCCAGGGGTGCGGACCGGATGCGCTTGACGTTCCAGAGGTGGAAGAATTCGTGCGCCAGGACGGACACGGCCCTCGGGCCCACTCCGCTTGCGAGCGAGATCTGGGTGCTGGAAAGGTGTTCGAGCCCTCCCGCTCCGTCCGGGCTGTCGTTGACGTTGAAGTGCCACACGTACTTGGAGTAGGGCAGGCCGCCGAAGAAGTCGCCTTCGGACTCGGTGACGAAGCGGCACGCCTTGACGAGACCCTCTCGGTCGACATCGTCGGCGGCCCCTCCCCGCAACGCGATGAAGTGAGGCTTGCCCTGCACCACGTAGCCCAAGAGGGCAAACTCTCCGAGCGTCGCGGGATTGTCCGCGAGCACGTCGTAGTTCGGCGCGTAGAAGGTGTTCTTGGCGCCCTTCGATTCGTCGAGCCCGATGGCGACGATCCACTTGTCCGGCATCGAGAAAGCCACCGTGCACGGTTCTCGAAGGCGATCGACCACGTAAAGGTAGGTGCTCGGGCCGCTGAAGTGCATGGCCCCGCCCACCATCGGGCTGGGGCACGTGTAACGAACGGTCACCGATTTGGCTCCGCTCGGAGCCAGCGACCAGGTCCAATCGTCGGGGTGCTGCACCTCGACGGCCTTTCCCGACTCATCTACCGCCGTCAGGTCTCGCACGTTTCGGAAGTTCGTCGTGAGCCGATAGCTGCCTGGAGCCCAACGGGGCATCTGCAGGCGGACGCCCTCGCTCGGGCTCGGAATCGTGATCGACAGCTTCAGGCTCTCATTCGCAGGATCTGGCTCGACTCGATATTGGAGGTCGGCGCCCGCCAGGGAACAGACGGCGAATGCGAGTGCGAGCAGCATGCCGCGGGTGGTGTTCTTCGTGCCACGCATGACCCCATTGTGACCGACCGGGTAGGGTAACTCGAAGTGGAGATGGCGAACGACGAAGCAAGGAGAATCCTCGAAGAGCTGAAAGAAGGGAATCGACGATTCCGAGAGGGACGTTCCCAGCACCGGACCTATTCCCAGCCAGAGTTGGCCCATTTGGCGGCTGGACAAGCGCCGCGCGCGGCAATCGTGGCCTGTTCCGACAGCAGGGTGGTCCCCGAAGTGCTGTTCGATCAACCCCTTGGGGCGCTCTTTGTGAGCCGCGTGCCCGGCAACGTCGCCTCCGACGGGACGCGTTGGATGATCGAAATCGCGATGTCCGCCTTCGAAATCCCTCTCGTCGTCGTACTCGGGCACACCGGCTGCCTAGCCGTGAAATCGATTGTGGAGGACACCTCCGGATCCGAGGGCGGGCTCCTTCGCCTCAAGACGATCCGTGCCGTCGCTCGCGCGCGCATGCGG
Source organism: Fimbriimonadaceae bacterium (assembly GCA_023957775.1). NCBI lineage: Bacteria > Bacillati > Armatimonadota > Fimbriimonadia > Fimbriimonadales > Fimbriimonadaceae > Fimbriimonadaceae bacterium. Next base: position 145,652 of record JAMLGR010000001.1, read on the forward strand.
CCGGGTGGCGACCTGCTTCGGACCGCCGTGGAGGAGAATGCCCGGAGTTCGGTGGAGGAGTTATCGCAAGAGAGCGCGATCCTGCGTGCCGCCATCGTCGGAGGACGCACGCACGCCGTCGCGATGGTCTACGAGATGGAGACTGGGACGGTCCACGACATTGTGGGGGCCTAGGTCCCCAGCAGATCGTCCGACTGCCGCGCGGCGACGAACAGGCACAGCCAACCGGCAAGGAAGCAGATGCCGCCAAGCGGAGTGACCGCTCCCCAGACGCGCACGCCGGACAATGCGAGTGCGTAAAGGCTTCCCGAGAAGAGGACCGTTCCCGCAATGAAGAGCCAAGCTGAACGCTCGCCCCAAGACCCCAAACGCGCACCCGAGGCCCCGAGGGCCACGAGGGCCAGGGCGTGGATCATCTGATACAGGGCTCCCGTCCGAAACACTTCGAGCATCTCCGCAGGAACGCGCTCGCGAAGCCAGTGCGCGCCAAACGCGCCTGCCGCGACGCCCAAGAAGGCCAGGAGCGCACCGACTTCGAGGAACTTTCGCATCGTCCTCTGCAGGTTAGCATAGGCACGGTTCACAGCCCGTAGCGGTAGTGTCCGATGATCCTCCACGCGAAAAGCCCGTCTTCGAGTTGCGCACCGGCACCGATGTTGTGCACGATCCATCGGGTGCCGGGACGGTCGGCCGGCTCGACGACGATGCCGATGTGAAGCAGGCCCTTGCCGTTCAGGTCCCACGCCACGAGATCGCCCGGCTCGTAGGCTGCGGGAAAACCCCGAATGGGAAGCTCCGCCCCGCGGCGCCTGAAGAAGCACTGCAGGTTCGCAACGCGCCGATGGTCGATGTTGGGATCGGGCTTGGTGAGACCCCACATCTGCGGGTAGGCGGAAAAGTGGAGCCGCATGTCCTCGTGGACCAGCCTCTGGAGGTCTTGGCCGACGGCCCGATAGGCGCGCACCAGAACATCGGTGCACACCCCGCGATCTACGGGAACATCGCCGCCGGGGTAGTCGATCTTCACGTACGAGGGATCGTAGACCTTGGTCACGCCAATCTGCGCCAGCGCTGCTTCGCACAGCGCCGCCGCGCGGGCCGACGGCGTGGCCGGGGGCGCCCCGAAGGCGAGAAGAATCGCGAGAAGCACGGCATGCACAAACGCGGTTTACCGCATGCGGCGGGACCAAGGGCGCACGCCGCGGGCCGCCTTCGGTAAAACGCGAACATGGATGTGCAACTGCTGAAGCGGCTCACCGAGGCCCATGGCGTACCAGGCCAGGAGGAGGCGATCCGCGAGATCGTTCGTGAAGAGCTGGGGGCGCTGTGCGAGATCACCTCGGACGCCATGGGCAACATGATCTGCCTCAAACGGGGAAGTGGTGGCGAGCCACGCAAGAAACTGATGATCGCCGCGCACATGGATGAGATCGGTTTCGTCGTCAAACACATCGACGACAAGGGTTTTCTCCGGCTGCAGACGTTGGGAGGTTGGGACCCGCGCCAGATGGCGAGCCAGCGCGTGTTCGTGCACACGGCAGACGGCCCGCTGAACGGCGTGATGATGGCTTCCACCAAACCGAAACACCTGCTTTCGGCCGAAGAGGCCGGCCGATCGCCCCAGATTCAACAGTTCTTTGTGGACGTGGGATTGTCCAAAGAAGATGCCCAATCGAAAATTCGGTTGGGTGACATGGTCACGATGAACCGCTCGTTGCAGGAGATGGGAGACCTTCTCACGTGCAAGGCCATGGACGACCGCGTCGCGGTGTTCGTGATGATCGAAGCCCTGCGAGCGGCCAAGAGCCACGAGGTGGATGTGTTCGCCGTGGCCACGGTGCAGGAGGAGATCGGGCTGCGTGGAGCGGCGGCGAGCGGCTGGAGCGTCCACCCCGACGTGGTCGTTGCGATCGACATCACCCTGGCGAACGACATTCCCGGGATTCCGGAAGAGGACCAGATCACGCGCCTCGGCAAGGGGACCGCGATCAAGATTCTCGACTCTTCGCTCATTTGCCACCCGAAGGTCGTCGCGCACTTCCGCGACCTCGCCGAGTCGAACGGGATCGCCCACCAGATGGAGATTCTCTCGGCGGGCGGCACGGACGCGGGCGGAGTGCAGCGGCTGCACGGTGGGATTCCCGCCTTCACGCTTTCCATCCCCACCCGCTACGTGCACACCGTGAACGAGACCGTCCATCGCGAAGACGTGCAGGCGAGCATCGATCTCATGGCGCGCTACATCGAGGACGCCCACACACGGGAGTACGGCTACAGTTAGGCGCACGCCCGTCGAGCGGGCGTGGAACCCTTGGGTCGCCACGCTAGGACTCGTCCGACCACGTTGCTTGCTTGGCGCATAGCGGCACGAATTCGCAGGTACCGCACAGCGGAATGCGACGCGGTGAGACCGTGTCGAACCGCCGCGAGAGAAGCGCCTCGCCCAGCCGCAACAGATCTTCCTGTAAAGCGTCGAGCTCCGCGTCGGAGAAGTGGGCGGTGGCGCGCACGCCCCCCTTCATGGCCACAAGGGTCGCGGCGATCGGCCTGCCGGGATACCTCGCGCGAAGCAGCACCGCGTAACAGCCCATCGCGAGGTCGGTTCGCACGTCGTCTTCCGTCACCTCGGTGCGAAGGGTCTTGTAGTCGAGGATCTCCAGGGCGCCGCCCTTCGCCTCATCGACCCGATCGAGCCTCCCGGCGAGTTCGAACGGCCCCAGGCCCATCCGGAGGGTTTGCTCGATCAAGATCGTCGCGGAAGTGGCGGGTGTGCGCCGAACGTCCTCGACGTAGCTCTCGAGGATCTCCTTTCCCTCGGCGTAGGCGTCCGCCATCTCTTCGGCGCTCGAGAAGCCCGCCTCGATCCAGTTCTCCTCGTAGCTTTGGAGCACCTGGGCGACGGTCTCGACGGCCCCCTGCTCGTGGAATCGCTCCAAAACCTTGTGCAAGGAGAGCCCGAAGCTGAACGTCGGCTTGGCCCTGAGGTACCAGCGCCCGCGGGCATCGACGTACGTCCATCGGTAGCGCGTCGGGCACGCCAAGTACGTGGTGATCTTGCTGGGCGTCAAGGTCGGTTTGGCCATGAACCGCCGTCAGCATAGCGCATCCGCGGCGGCGGCTCCGGGGGTACCCTCTGCGTCGATGAAGATCCGATTGGGACATAGCCCCGACAGCGACGACGCATTCATGTTTTGGGGGCTGGCTTCGGGCGCCGTTCAGACCGATTACGAGTTCGAACACATCCTGCGCGACATCCAAACGCTGAACGAGTGGGCCAAAGAGGGGCGCCTGGAGTCCAGCGCCGTGTCGGTCCACGCCTTCGCCCACGTCGCGGACAAGTACGCGCTGCTTCGCCACGGGGGCAGTTTCGGCGAGGATTACGGCCCCATGGTCGTCGCCAAGGACCCGCAGCCCATCGACGCCGAGACGACGATCGCGGTGCCGGGTCTTCTCACGAGCGCCTACCTCGAACTGTGCCTCTGGTTCCACGACGAGCGGGGCGCCGGGATTCGGCCCAAGGTCGAAGTCGTGCCGTTCGACGAGATCATTCCGGCGGTTCTTCGCGGTGACTACTCGATGGGTCTGATCATCCACGAGGGCCAACTGACGTACGGCAGGGAAGGGCTCGTCGTGCTTCTGGACTTGGGCAAGTGGTGGAAGTCGAAGACGGGATTGCCGCTGCCTCTGGGCGTGAACGTGGTCCGGAAGGACCTCGGCGAGGATGGTGTGCGCGAAATCAGCCGTTGCATGCGCGAGAGCATCTCCGCGGGTCTCAACAACCGGAAGCAGGCCCTCGATTACGCCCTGAAGTTCGCCCGGGGCATGGACGAGGGCACCAGCGACGAGTTTGTCGGCATGTACGTGAACGAACGCACGTTGGACATGGGGCAGGAGGGCGTAGAGGCGATCAAGCTCCTGCTTCGACGCGGCGTCGAGGCCGGCCTGGTTCCGGAGATCGACGTGGACGTGGTCGACTAGCGGCTACTCGCTCCCAAGCCTCGCGAAGAGCAGTTCGGCGACCGCCCAACCCAGGCGGTTTTCGAGCTTGAATCGGCCGCCGAGCGCGCGCGCGAGGTTGTCGACGATCTGGAGCCCGAGGTGGCTCTGGTGAGCCGCATCAAAGCCTTCCGGCAGGGGGTCTCCGCTGTTGGAGACCCAGAGCCCGACCTCGCCGTCGTTCTCCTCGATGTTGATGTGCACCTCTCCCTCCCTGGTGACGCGGAACCCGTGCTCCACCGCGTTGAGAATCAGCTCGTTGAGGATCAGGGCGACCTGCGTCGCTTGAGCGGTGCCGAGGTGGACGTCCGCGCCGCGAATCTCGAACCGAAGGGTGCGATCGGGGAGAATCAGCGAGCGCTGCTGGTGCTGGACCAGCGCCTCGCCGATGGATCGAAGCCCGACGTGGTCCAGATCCTCTCGACTCAGGAGCTCGTGGACCGCCGAAATGGCGAGAATCCGGGAGAGGGTGTCGTTCAACGCCTCCTCAAGGGATTTGTATCGGCTGTGGCGCAGTTGCAGGCGAAGGAGGCTGGCGACCTGCTGGAGGTTGTTCTTGACCCGGTGGTGCATCTCCTGCATCAGCGTGGTGCGCACCTGGAGCTTGGCGTGCTCGATGCTGAGCGCCGCCTGCTTTGCCAGGGTCTCCAGGGCCTTCACCTCGTCGGGCGGAAAATCGTGGTCGTGGGTCGTGTAGCACGTCAAGACGCCCACGGATTTGCCCTGCATCGTGAGCGGCACGCAGATCATCGACTTGAGGCCCTGCTCGACGGCGAGGTCGTGGCCGATGTAATCCTCCTCCAGGAGGACGTCGGGCACGATGATCGTCCTGCCGGCTTGGATGACTCGGCCCGCGATCGACTCGCCCAGTTTGATCGCCCGCTTGCGCTGGTAGGCCTTCGCCTGCGACTGCGTGGCCCGCAGAACGAGTTCGCCGCGGGCCTCGTCGAGCAGACGGACCGTGCACACCGCGTAGTTGAACTGCTGCGCAGTGAGGTTGACGAGCAGTTGGAGGATCTCCTCCAGATAGGGACTGGCCGAGAGGGTCTTCGAGACCTCGCTCAGAGCGCCCAAGCGGTTGCTTTGCGTCCCGGCCTCGTAGGCGTTTCGGTAGCCCAGGTAACACTGGGTCGCAACGGCGACCAGTTGCTGCACCCGGCGCTTCTCGGCTGCCGTGAACTTCCAGTGACTCGACCGACGAAGCAGGACGACGCCGCAAGGCTCCCTCTCGCGCTCCATGGGGACGACGGCGAGGCCCTCCGTGTGTGTGTCCTCGAGTCCAGGGTATTTGGCGTAACTCGGGTGTCGCTCGGCGTCCTTGGTGAGAAAGATCGGCGCCCCGGTCTGAAAGGCCAGCCCGGCAACCCCCACGCTTCGCCCGATCCTGAGTCGGACGTTGTACTCGGGGGCCAGTGTGCTGGCGCGCAACACCAGCGAGCCCGGTTCCCCGATCAGCACGTCGCACACTTCGGCTTCCGTGTGCGCGAGGAGGACGTTCGCCAGTTCGGCGAGCAGCTCGTCCTCGGATCGTGCCCGTTCCATCGCCGCCAACAACGCGTCGAATCCTGGTGCCGAGGGCATGATGCGAGTGTACACAGTCGCGTCGGCCAGCCGGTGCTGAACGAGGCGCATGCGCCCGCCTTTCTTCAGCACCCAGCTAGCCGGGTCCGATCGCCGTGGTGCTCACCAGCTCTTCGGTGAGCATCTGACGGGCTTGCTCCACGACCTCGGTGTTGGTCACGGCCTCGATCTTCGAGAGCGTCTCATCGATCGGGATCTGCCGCCCGTGGTTCAGCTCGTTGCGGCTGATTCGCATCATGCGGCTGCTCATGCCCTCCAAAGCGAGCACGAGGTTTCCGGACAAGTGCCGCTTGGTGCGCTCCAACTCGTCGTCCTCGAGGCCATCCCGCATCACCCGGTCGAACTCCTGACGGACCAGCTCCTGCACTTGATCCCAGGTGCTCGGGCTGGTGCCTCCGTACACTGTGTACGCTCCGCCCGACGAGTATGCGAGGGCGTAGCTTCCGATCGCGTACACCAGGCCGCGCTTCTCGCGGATCTCCTGAAAGAGCCTGCTGCTCATGCTGCCGCCCAACGCCGAATCGAGGACGGATTGCGTGTAAAGGTCCGGGCTGGTGACGCCCACGCCGTCGGTGCCGATGCAGAAGTGGACCTGTTCCACGTCCTTCGCAATCCAGTTCTCCGCTCGCGAACCGTGCGGCGCGTCCAGGGGCTCCTGATCGCCGCCCGCGGGTATGGATCCCAGCGTACGCTCCGCGGCTTGGGCGATCGCCTTCGGATCCACGTGCCCCACCACGCTCAAGATCACATTGCCTCCGCGGTACCTCCGTTCCAGGTAGGCGGTCAGGTTGTCGCGCGAGAACCCAGAAACCGACTCCCGGGTTCCGATGACCGGTAGGCCCAGAGGGTGGCCGGGCCACCGGCTCTCCAGGTGGAGGTCGTGCACGTGGTCGCTCGGTTCGTCCTCGCTGCGCTTGATCTCCTCCAGGACCACCCCCTGTTCGCGGGCAAGCTCCTCGGGATCGATCAGGGAGTTCCGCATCATGTCGGCGAGGACCTCGATGCCGTTCTCCACATCGTCGGCCAAGGTCCGACAGTAGTAGCAGGTCGCCTCCTTGTCCGTGAACGCGTTCAGGACGCCGCCCCGTCCCTCGATGGCCTCGGCGATCTCCTTGGCCGAGCGGGAAGGCGTGCCTTTGAACAGCATGTGTTCGATCAGGTGCGTGATGCCCGCTTCGGACGCAAGCTCGTGTCGGCTTCCCGTGTGGCACCACAGGCCGATCGCGGCCGACCGGACGGTGTCGATCGGCTCGACGAGGATGCGCAGACCGTTGGCAAGGGTGAATTGTTCGATGAGGATGGACATGGGTGACTCGATCAGACGATGCGGGTTGCGAGCGTTCCGAGACGGTCGACGAACAGGTGGACTTCGTCGAACGGTTCGAGGCTCAGGGGCGATTCGGGAGCCCAAAGCGGCCCGAGAAGCACCAGGTCGCCCTCGGCCAGAGGGCTCGACTGCGATGCCTGGCTGCAGAGAGTTGCCAGCGAGGCGGGCAGGTGGGAAAGGTCGATCTCTCCCACGATCTCGGAGTTGACGCGCACCGTGCCGCGCAGTTCCAAGATCGGCCCCTGGGCTCCCGGAGACGAGGATTCGGCCAACTCGTCGGGGGTCGTGAGGAACGGTCCGCACGCCACCGCGACGTCGTACGCGCTGGCATGGGGAAGGCGGTCCTGGGCCACAAAGCAGTTGGCCAGGGTGTAGCCGAGAATCATCTCTTCGGCCTCTTCAGGCTCGACGGCCAGACCCGTCGAAGCCACCACCGCCGCGAGACAGGGAAGGATTCCCAGGGCGTCCGTCGTCGTTGGCTTGGTGAGCTCCCGACTCGGTGCGATCAGGGACGAGGGGTTGAGGTAGCGAAAGGGCGTGAAGGGAACGTCCATGCCGGAGAATCCGACCTCGTCATCGCCCAGTTCGAAGAGGCGGACGCTGGGGGGCCTACCCACCGGGGTCAACGGGACCAGATCGGTCCAGTCGTGAACGGCCGTGGGCTGCGCACCGTCCGTCTCATACACCTTGTTGTCGTGCAGGAAACCGGAGTGCACGGAACCAGGTTCGGAGATCAGTTCGAAACGGCACAGCTTCACCCAGAGAGGTTACCCTTGCGCCCTGCAAGGGCCGGAGGAGGCCCTTCCGGCCAGCCTTTTCGGGTGATTGACAGGTTCATTCGGATCAGGTAGCATCGCATCACTTCCGGAGCAGAGGTAGGATAGGCGTATGTCGCTCAAGGTTTTGGTCTGTGACGACGAAAGGCACATCGTTCGGTTGATTCAGGTCAACCTCGAGCGACAGGGTTACCAAGTGGTTACCGCCTTCGATGGGAAAGAGGGATTGGAGAAGATCCGGTCTGAAAAGCCCAACCTCGTCGTACTCGATGTGATGATGCCGTACATGGACGGGTTCGAGGTGCTCAAGACGCTGCGCCGAGATCCGGAGACCGAGAGTCTGCCCGTCATCATGCTGACCGCGAAAGCGCAGGACAAGGACGTGTTCGAGGGCTACCACTACGGGGCCGACATGTACCTTACCAAGCCCTTCAACCCGATGGAGCTGGTGACGTTCGTCAAGCGCATTGCCCAGGGCTCCGGCGGCGACGACGGCGGTCCGAAGCGCTACGAGGTCTAAGCCTCTCCCACCCGCCCGCAAATCCCGTGAAGAACATTCACGGGATTTGCGTGTTTTTGGGGTGAAGCCACGCGAGCGGTTGGCAATTCGGCCGACATGGGCTACAATGCTGTGAATACGTATTCACGGAGTCGATGTGACCCAGGAACAGATCGCCAGAATCGCGAAGGTCTCGCAAAGCACGGTCTCCCGCGTCCTTGCCGGCGACGAGCGTGTCGAGCCCCGGATTCGTGATCGTGTCGCGGCGGTGATGCTGGAGCACAACTACCGCCCGGACGTCCGTGCGCGCTCGCTCCGGAACAAGACCACGGGGATGGTCGGCCTGGTCGTCAAGCGCCCGCACGGCGGATTGAGCGACGATCCGTTCTTTGCCAATCTCTTGGCCGCACTGGTCGGAGTGCTCTCGGAGAACGGGCGGCACCTTTGCGTGGATCTGGTCCAATCCGCCTCGGGGCAGGAAGCCGTCTACGACGAGATGCTGCGCAGCCGGCGTGTGGACGGGTTGATCCTCGTCGAGCCGGAGGCAAAGGACGAGCGGATCCACCGATTGCAGCGGGAGGGCTTTCCCTTCGTCTTGATCGGCAACCCGGACGATGCCGGCAAACTCTGGTCGGTGGACAACGACAACGTCGCCGCGGGCGCCCTGGCCGCCCAACACCTGCTCGACCGCGGCTACCGCCGGATTGCCATGCTCGCAGGTCCAGAAGGCGTTTCGGTCAGCAGCGACCGGATCGAAGGGTACCGATCGACGTTGAGACGTGCTGGACTGCACCCCCGCGTCTGGCACTCGGAGTTCGGATGCGAGGCCGCGGCATCGGTTGCCGCCGAGGCGTTGCGGGATCCGATGGCTGTCGACTCCCTGGTCGTTCTGGACGATTTCATGGCGATGGGGGCCATCCAGGCCGCGAGGAGCCTGGGCCGGTCGTTGCCGGGCCAACTGGGGCTGGTGAGCTTCAACGACAGCCGCCTTTGCGACCTGCTGGAGTGCGGACTGTCGTCCGTCAGCCTCAACCTTGAGAAGCTCGTCGGTGCAGCCTGTGCTCGGCTGCTCTCGATCATCGACGGAAGGGACCCGGAGGGGCCGAGGAGGCTGCTCGTCCCGTGCGAACTCCACGTTCGCGGGTCGTCGGCGGGGCCGTTGGAGGCAACCGGGTGATCGCCCTCCTTGCCGCGTGGGTGATGTCGGGCCAAGCCACGCTCTCCCACGTGTTCGAGTATCGGAGCGAAACCGCATTGCACTCCGTCTCGCTCGCCGGAACCTTCAACAACTGGGACAAGAGCGCGACGCCGATGGCCCCCGGGCCCGACCACCGCGTGTGGCGCACGACGCTCTCGCTCGCACCTGGGAAGCACCTGTACAAATTCGTGCTCGACGGTGAGCGGTGGGTGCTCGATCCGCGCGCAGAAAGGAACGAGGATGACGGGAACGGCAACACCAACTCCGTCCTGGTACTTCTGCCCGACGAGTATCGATCGCCGGCACGGTTGGGAGACGGGGTCATTGCCCGGACGCCCCTTCGGCACGACGCGTCCATCCCCTACCGCAACTTCGATCGTGGGCGATTGACCCTCGTCCTGCGCACGCGTCCGGGCGACATCGAATCGGTCGACCTCATGCTCGGAGACAGCGCCGTTCCCATGAGGGCCTGGGAGTCCGACGAGATGGCCGCACGCTACGCGGCCTCGATTCCCTGGGACGGCAAACGAACCGTGCGCTACTCGTTTCGGCTCAAGGACGGCGCCACCGTCCTGCACTTCGGGCCGCGGGGCGCAGACGCTCATGACGGCGGGGAGTTCGAGGTGTCCGAAGCAACCTTCCAACCATTCGTCGTTCCCCGGTGGGTCGAGCAGACCGTCCTCTATCAGATCTTTCCCGATCGCTTCGCCAACGGATCGTCCGCCAACGACCCGAAGGATCGTGTGGCGTGGGATGCCGAGCCCACTTGGTTCAACCGTTTCGGAGGCGATTTTGCGGGCGTTAGCGAGCACATCGGCTACCTGGAGTCGCTGGGAGTCGGTGCGATTTATTTCAACCCGATCTTCGCCTCTCCCTCGAACCACCGTTACGAAACAAGCGACTACCATCGCGTCGATCCCCAACTCGGAACCAACGAGGAGTTCGGCGCGCTGACTCGAGACCTGAAGAAGGCCGGGATTCGCACGATTCTCGACGGGGTGTTCAACCACACGGCGGTCGACTTCGCCCCCTTCCTCGATTTGCGAGAACACGGGGCAAGTTCGAAGTACCGCGACTGGTATTTTCCGAAATCGTTCCCGATTAGGGTCGAGGAGAATCCCAACTATGTCGCCTGGTTCGGATTTCCCTCGATGCCCAAGGTCAATCTCGGAAACGCCGAAGCGCGAGCCTACATGCTGGGGGTCCCCGCGTTTTGGCACGAGCGGGCCGAGGTGGCCGGTTGGCGTCTGGACGTCGCCAACGAGGTCCCCATGCCCTTCTGGCAGGCGTTCCGCAAGGTCGTGAAAGGGCTCGACCCCCAGATGTGGATCGTCGGCGAAGTATGGGGCGATGGATCTCCGTGGCTCGGCGGGGACCAGTGGGACTCCGTGATGGACTACCCCTTCCGCGAGGCGTGCCTGGGCTTCTTCGCCCGCAAGGCGACGACCTCCGAGCAGTTCCTCGGGCGCCTCATGGGCGTGGTCCAGAGTTACGCCCCGCAGGTGTCGAGGAATCTGATGAACCTGCTCAGCAGCCACGACACGCCCCGCTTCATCACCCTTTGCGGCGACGACCCTGCGATGGCGCGCCTCGCCGCCTTGGTCCAGTTCACCTGGGTCGGGGCCCCAAGCGTCTACTACGGCGAGGAGCTGGGAATGCTCGGAGGCGCCGATCCCCTGAACCGCCGCGGAATGCGGTGGGACCTCGCCACGGACGCCAATCCCATGCTTCGTTGGTACCGCGCGCTGGGCGCCCTGCGGGGGGCAGTGCCTGCCCTGCAGTCGGGGGACCCGGAACCGCTTCCGGGCTCCGGTCCGGACGTCGTGGCCTTCGCGCGGAGCTATCAGGGAGTCCGGGTCGTCGTCGCGGTGAATCGGGCGGGGTCGCCGAAACCCTTCGACGCGGATCTCAAGGGTCCCAAGGAGGGCTGGGTCGACGCCCTGTCGGGCGAGAGGCACTCCTCCTTGGGCATCACCTTGCCCGCCCAGGGAGCGGCGGTCCTCCTGCCGGCGACCCCCGCCCACCTCGAACTTTCCTCATCCCTCATACGGATCCTCGGATCCAAGGAGTCATCATGAAACAACGCAGAGACGGGGGGTTCACCCTCATCGAGCTCTTGGTCGTCATCGCGATCATCGCCATCCTCGCGGCGATTCTCTTCCCAGTGTTCGCCCAAGCGAAGCAGGCTGCGAAGAAGATCACCACGATCAGCAATCTCAAGCAGATTCTGTTGGCGTCGATCATGTACCAGGGGGACTACGACGACGTCTACGCGCCGAAGGTGCGCGTCGGCTTCGGGCCGAGCCAAGGCGGAGGCGATCCCACCAACGCGATGTCGTTCGACAAGCTCGTATTCGACTACATGAAGAACGCCGAGCTGTTCACCTCGCCGGTCGATCCCAACCAGAAGTTCCGCACGCCGAACGGGTTCTATCGCCGCAGCTTCGGGCTTGCCAGCAACCTCTTTCGAGGCGTGCAGGTCGCTCCGGGCTACTGGGGCAGCTTCGTCGGTAAGGCCGCGATCAGCGCATCGGCCGTTCCGGCTCCCGCGTCCACGATCGCCATGGGCGAGCGACGCATGTGCCCGGATCCAAACGTGGGCAATCCGTGGACCGACGATTCGTGGTTCTGGTGCATCGAGATCAACCACACCCGCGCCTTGGAGCAGCCCTACGGCGAAGTGAGCTACTCCTTCACCGAGGGGGCGAACTGGTCGTTCGCGGACGGCCATGCCAAGTGGGCGAAGAAGAACGGCGTGAGGCAGTCGGATGGAGCCCTGGTGGGAACCCGCTTCCCGGGTTACGCCGAAAAGGCCGCCTGGTGGGTGGGTTCCCCGGACCCGTACTGGGACACCGGCCTGTCGTGCTTTGATTCGGGATGGGCTGCGACCGACGGAGACTGCCCGCTCCCTCCGCAGTAAGAGCGATGAAGCAGGAACTCTCTCCCGTCAAAGCGGCCGGTCTGATCGGACTCGCGATCGTCGTGCTGGGCGGCGCCCTCTACTGGTTCATGGGCACGGAGGCCGGTCAGGGCCATCCGCCCGAAACCGAGAGGATCAAACCGGAAGAGGCACGCCAGCGATACGATCAGTACAACGGCGGGCCTGGAGGCGGCCCGGGAGGCACGGGCGCAGAAGCTGCGGCCCGTGCCCGGGGCGTGCCGCCGCCCGGCGGCTAGGCGAGCCGAAGTGTCGGGAGGGCGGCCCGCTCTCCCAACACTTTGAGCCCGAACTGGTCTCGTTGGCCTGAAATGTGCCACCTTAGACGTCGATGGACTCGTTCTCGAACTTAACACAGCTCAGCCTGCTCGACGTCTTGCTGTGGCCCGTCGCCGCGGCCATCCTCGGCGCCCTCATTTGGATTCTGGGGAACCGGTATGAGGAGGACGACGGCAGCCCGTTGGTCAAGTGGATCGCCGTGGCGCCCGTCGGTTTCGCCCTGGTCAAAGGGTTTTCCCTGGTCCTACGCGTGATGGGCAACTCCGTCGATGCCGTGATCTATCGTGACGCCATCGGTGGCCGCAAGATGTTGTTCGCCCACTACGCCGCGTTTGTGATCCCGCTGCTGGTCGCCATCGGCATTGCCGCATGGTTCACCGTCCGCCGCAACCAGGACCGCATCTGATCCCACAAGGGCTTCCCGCCGTCTGTTACACTAACGACGTGAGCGAACAGGCGGCACACCCCGATGCGATGGCCGGCGAAGGGCTGACCACGACCCAAGCGCCCTTTATCGAACAGGCGCGCGCGAACGGCGAACTTTACATACACCAACCGTACGAGCTGTACTCCGACGAGAACCACCAGGCGTGGCGGGAACTCTACGCGCGGATGGGCGATCGCTGGCAACGATATGCCAATCCGCACTTCCTGAAGGGGATCGAAAACCTCTGTCTGGACCCCAACGCCGTGCCCCGCCTCGAGGACGTCAACAAGTTCCTACGACCGCTTACGGGATTTCGGGCCAAGGCCGTCAGCGGCTATGTTCCCGCATTCCTCTTCTTCGATTGCCTGCGCAACCGGGACTTCCCGACGACCATCACGATCCGCAGGGCGGACAAGCTCGACTACCTGCCGGAACCGGACATCTTCCACGACATCGCGGGCCACGTGCCCATGCATACGGACCGGGCGTTCGCCGACACGCTGGTCCAGTTCGGCGAGTGCGCCCACACGGCGGCAGAGATTGCGAAGGGCATCTCCGACCCCGCCGAGCAGACGCGCGTCCTGACGAGCATCATCAAGGCGATGGCGCGGTTCTTCTGGTTCACGATCGAGTTTGGGCTGATGCGCTCCGACGAGGGCTTGAAGGTCTACGGCAGCGGCCTGCTCAGCTCCTACGGCGAGCTGAAGTACTCGATCGAATCGCCGGACGTGCAACGCTTCCCGCTCCAGCTCGAGTGGATCATCAACCAGTACTTCGAGATCGACCACTACCAGCCGTTGCTCTTCATCGCAGACTCGTTCGACCACGTCTTCGAACAGGTCCACCTCCTTGAGAAGTGGATGAAAGAGGGCAAGCTCTCCAATGTGTCGCCGGGCGAGCCCGCCGTCAACGAGGCCGACCTGCGCAGCTTCCTCGACGCCTAGGAGCCATGATCAGGCGCAGCGCGGCCACCGCCCTCCTCTTGATCCTCGCGCTCAGCCAGGCTGACGCCCAGTCGCTGCCCGTGCGTTTGGACGTCGGCTACTCCCACACCGAAGCCAGCGGCCGACTCTTCTACCGGCTGGAATATCGAAAGGCCGTCCTGAGCAAGCAGGGCGCGCCCTTTGCCGAAACCCCCGTGGGCGACGCGCCGCAGCCCCGCAACCTGTCGGGGCGCGGCGACGACTTCTCGCTGGTCTTGGAGCGGGACCAAACTCGGCTCGACGGCGCGCTCTTCGACGCCTTGGGGTTGCGGGATTTCCGCGTGCCGGCCCTCCGCAACGTCCGCCTGGTCGGCGGCTTGGCCGGGCGGTTCGGAGAGGCCCAGCGCCTTTCGCTCGGATTCGGTCTGGAATCTGTTCCCATCCACCCCCTCGGCATCGGGGCCGTCTCGAATTACGCCATGCTCGGACTGTTGGGCGAGTCCCTCTACCGGGATGCATCGGAGGGAGGCAACGAGGATGCGGTGAGCGCGACGTATCGCGTGTTCGCTGGCATCAGCGGCGGGCGCGTCCTGACGCGCGAGCGCGTTTTGAAACGCGACGACCTGGCCGCAAGGGTGGAGGCGGGCGAGTTTCCGTTCGAGCGTTGGCCGCAAGAGGCGCGGCGCAATCGCGATCCGGAGGTGCGCGCGATCCTCTCTCTGGCGATTGCGGATTTTGGAGGGCAACCGGACGAGGCCCGCCCGAACCTGCTTCGAGTGGTGCGGGCCTACTATGTGCCCGACCAGCCCTCGCTGGCGCTTTGGTTCGAAGGGGAGGGCGCCTACCGGCTCGACGCGGCGGAGGGTCCCCGCTACCGCGATACGATCGCGCTGAGCGCGAACTGGTGGCCCGCACCGGAAACGCCGGAGCGGTTGCGCGTCCAGATGAGATACGAAAACGGGTTCCGACGAGCCGATCCGACCCGCCGTTCGACTGGATGGCAAGTCACGTTGGGATTCGCTTTCTAATCGCCCAACACGCTGCGGAAGAAGCCTTCGAACTCCAACCTCGAGGCCAATGGCCACGAGTCTTGGGCAAAGGGCAAGATGCCGACGGCTCGGCCAGTGGGTTCCCTGGCGATCAGAGGCGCATCGGCGTCGTTGCAGGCAAGGATCGCGGGCGAGGCCCACTCCTCGCCTCGCAGCCACCGGCTCCTAGCCGCCCACGCCAGCATCGACGGGACGCCGGATGCAGGCAGCTCCATCCGAACCAGAGGCAGCGGCTCGTACGAGACGTCCCGACCTCCCGTCAGCACGGCGAGCGAACCCGGGACGATCGTGGGAAGCCCCGTGGCCGCCTCATCGTTCTCGGCCTGATCCGAGGCGGGGAATAGGAGCACCTTCTCAAGGCCTGCCGGAACCGAGACCCGCTCGTCTGGGGCGGCGGTCAGCAAACCTGTTTCACCCGGATCGTCCATGAGCATCGCCGCCGCCGAGGGGTCCCCAACCCCGCCAATGGACTCCAAGTGATCGCCAAGATGTCGTTGGGCCCAGAGGTGCTGCGGCGCGGTGGAAAGCGCCAACCGGAGGAGCGCCTCCAGCGCCGGAAGCTCCACCGTGACGGCGGCCTCCCCGTCCCAGAAGGCCGTCCATCGCCAACCGCGGGGCCCGTGCGACAACTCTCCGTACGGGGGCAGGCGCCGGAAGAGAGCCCAGCCCTCTGGAGTCAGCGCCGTCCGAGGTTCGGCATCGGCCAGGGATAGGATCGGGCAGGCCATGGGATCGAGGGCGCCCTCCGCTGCGGCCTGGTTCAAGGCCCCAGCGACGGCCGCTGCGGACGGACTGCAGAAGGCGGGGGGCAGGTAGCGGTAGAGAAGGCCCTCCTGTCCTTGGCGTTCGGAGCCGGGACAGAAGCCAAATCCCAGAACCGGGGGCAAGGGCACGCTCACCTCTTCAGTTTGGCATCTCACCCGGCTGATACACTGCGGGGATGGGCAACCGCTTGGCCGCCTCGACGTCCCTCTATCTGCGTCAGCACGCGTCCAACCCGATCGCATGGCACGCGTGGGGAGAGGAGGCTTTCGAAGAGGCCGCCCGGCGGGACTGCCCCGTCTTCCTCAGCGTCGGTTACGCCTCTTGCCACTGGTGCCACGTGATGGCGCACGAGTCCTTCGAGGACCCGGACGTCGCCCGCGTCCTGAACGAGCACTTCGTGTGCGTCAAGGTGGATCGCGAGGAGCGTCCGGACGTGGATGAGGCCTACATGCTGGCCGTCCAGTTGGCCACGGGACGGGGAGGGTGGCCCATGAGCGTGTTCCTCACACCCTCCCGCAAGCCGTTCCTGGCGGCCACCTACGTTCCCAAGGAGCCTCGCGGCGGCCACCCCGGCTTCCAAGCCCTCTGCCTCCGGGTCGAGGAAGCTTGGCGTACGGAACGGGATGCCCTCGAAGCGGCCGCGGAGGAGTTCAGCGAGGCGATCGCAAGGGTCCAGGCCCGGCAGGCTCCCGCCTCGGACGTCGGACTCTCCCAATTGCCCGACCAGGCGGTGGCCGCCCTCGCCCATGACTTCGACAACCGCTTTGGCGGCTTTGGGGACACGCCGAAGTTTCCACCCCACACCGCCATCGCGCTTCTGATGGCCTGCGCCCGGCGCGCGGGGGCAGAGGAGATGCGGAGCACGGCGGCCTCGATGGCGCACGCGACGCTCGTCCAGATGATCCGCGGGGGCATCCACGACCAGGTGGGAGGCGGCTTCCACCGGTATTCGACCGACGCGGCGTGGCTGCTTCCGCACTTCGAGAAGATGCTCGTCGACAATGCGCTGATGCTGGTCAACCTTGGCGAGGCTGCTGAGTCGGGGACGGGCGAGACCGAGGTGTACCGCCGCACCGCGGCCCGGCTCGTCGCATGGATGGAGCGCGAACTGCGCCTGCCCGGAGGGCTTTACGGGTCCGCGCTCGACGCGGACTCGGAAGGAGAGGAGGGGCGTTACTACGTGTGGACGGAGGACGAGGTCCGGTCCGCGCTGGGCGATCGGGCGGCCGCGTTCCTCTCCGCGTTCGGTTTCGAACAGGACGGGAACTTCGCGGACGAAGCGACGGGCGAGCGCACGGGCGCGAACATCCCCCACGGTGTGCTGAATGCCGCGCCCTTCGACGCGGACCTGGGACGCCTCCTCGAGGTGCGGGCCGAGAGGCCCCCTCCCGCGCTGGACGACAAGGCCGTCGTCGGTTGGAACGCCCTTGCGATGGGAGCGCTCGCACGCATGGGATTCCTGGATCCGGCTCTGCGGTTGGCCGAGGTGCTGGAGGGTGTCGTGGAGACCGACGGCGGAGTGCCCAGAGTCGTCTCCACGCAGCGACCCTCGACGCTGGGTTACCTCGACGATCACGCCTTTGCCGCCCAAGGATTCTTCCGCGTCGCAGAAGCGACGGGCGATCCGCGCTGGTCCGCACTCGCAAAGCGGATCGTCGCGAAAATGGTCTCGGAGTTTGAAGACCCGGAGGGCGGCTTCTTCGCCACCGGAGTGCACCACGAGCGGCTCCTGGGCCGCACCAAACCCGTGTTCGACCAGCCCGCTCCCAGCGGAAACGCCGTGGCCGTCGAGTGCCTGCTGCGTGCGGGACGCCAAGATGCCGCGGAGCGCGCCGTGCGGTCCCTCGCCGGTTGGATGGCCCACGCCCCCCAAGCCACCGAGGCGCTGCTCCGGGCCACCATGCCCCTGATTGCACAGCCCGGGTTCGCGGGCTTCCAGGAACCGGTTCAGATCCGCCTGGAACCAGAGGCATGGGCGGTTGAGGGCGACGTGGCCCGAGGTCGGATCCTAATCACCATCGCTCCCGGCCATCACATCAACTCCCGCCGGCCACCCGCCAAGTGGCTGATCCCGACGAGCGTGGAGTTCGAGGGGTTGGACGCCACGGTCGGATTCCCCGAGGACGCGGAGCTGGGTTGGGATGGCGAGTTGGAGCTTCCCGTAACGCTCCAGGTTTCCGGACAGGACTCGTTCGAGGTCGTCGTGCGCTACCAGGCGTGCACGGAAGACGTCTGTCTGGAACCATCGGTCCAGCGCGTGGCAGGCCGCCTGCGGCGCAGCTAGGGCGCCCACCGCATGCGTTTGTACATCCAGGCCCGCGCCAGCGGCTCTTGGTCGCTGGCATGCGCTCCGGACTCGGCGACCCCGGGAGTCAGGACGTTGCGGCCCGCGGGCGTCTTCCAAAGCTCGACCAGTTGGATGTACGTCCCTCGGTTCGAGTAGGGAATAGGCACGCCTTCGACCACGGGGATGGTCCCCGGCGTGTACGCCCACGTGCCAGGATTCTCGCCGCGCTCGGACACCATCCGCTCGACCGCTTTTCGAAAGGCGGCAACGATGAGTTGGTCGGCGGTGCGACCGGCGAGGTAGTCGATGTTTGTCTCGCCTTCGAGCGCGTTGAGGATCAAGGAGGGTTGGAGCGCCGTTCGAAAGAGGTCTGGCGAGAGGAAGCTCCCCATCGGCGCGCTGAACAACTCCGCGCGGACGGCGTCGAGGGTTCGCAGGTAGAGGCTGGCACCGTGCGATCCCGCGACTGCCTTCCCCTCGTAGGCGATCAGCATCTGTGCGGCCTGTCGTTCCGTCTCGCTGGACCACGCCGCGCCCTGCAGGGCGTGTCGAAACGCGGGCATGAGGTACTCCGCGGTCTCCTCGGTGCGCGCGATCCACCACGCGGCCATCTCCAGATCCACGGGAGCCAGCGACTCTGCCGTGAGTTGGTGGAGGAGGGCCGAGTTGCGGAAGATGCGACCCCATGCCGGTGTGTCGAAATTCGGCCACCATGCCGCAGGTTTGTTGTTCCAGTTGGCGATCAGCCCTTCTCGGGGATCGACGACGAGCGGCATCTGCCCCGGCGGCACGAAACCCCTCCACGCCGTATCCTGCGAAAGGGGCATGGGAAAACGCGGGTCCCAACCGGGCGCGCGCAACGGAACCCGGCCGCAGTAGTGGTAGCCGATGTGCCCGGAGGTGGTGGCATAGAAGAGGTTGAACGTGAGCGGGATCCGTGCGGCGACGGCCTTGACGTCGCTTGGCTCCTTGGCCGAGTAGAGGTCGTAAAGCGCCGCGAAGCCCTGCAGCTCGCGATCGGCAAAACCGGACCGCCGGACGAACACGGTCGATCGGGTGGCCAGCAGCACGGGTCCGTCCTCGGTGGATTTCGCCACCACGGACTCCGGTTTCTCGCCTTTGACCGCAAGCGCCCGGTTCTCACTCCGTATGGGTTTCAACTTCCCATCGACCCGATACGAACCGCCCTCGATCGGCGCGAAGAAGATGTCGTCGGTGTCGGCCACCCCGCTGGTCAGACCCCACGCGAGGTCCTTGGTGTGGCCGATGATCACCCCCGGCACGCCCGGCACGTCCATCCCGACGACGTGCACGCCCTCGGCGTCGAGCGACATCTCGTGGACGACCGAGGGCACGCGAAAGCCCATTTGGGGCGCGGACAGCAGGAGGGGAACGCCGAGTCGGGAACGCCCCTTCGACACGACCACCGCGTAGCTGCCCGTCTTGAAGGGCACGTTCCGCGTTTCCGCCACGATTCGGGAGTCCTCCAGCGATGCCGTGCGGATCGCCGGGAGCAGCTCGAGCAACGAAACTTTGGGCAGGGCGGCGAGATGGTGCTCCGTTTCCGCCCGGGTGGCCGTGGGAAACGCGGGGTGCGTCGACAGCGGATCGTCCGAAGGGGCGACGGTGGGGATCGAGCGTGGGTCGTTCTGCCACAGCAAATCGTCGAGGACGTCGGGCAGCCGGTCCTTGACCGGACGCCCTTTCAGATATTCGACGAGGGCCAAGTTGCGAAGCTCCCCTGCGCCGCCCGAACCAAACAGTTGGCCGAGCCGAATCGCGATGGCCGCAGAGTCCAGAGCGGTCCACGGTTGGGGCTCGAAGCCCGCCGCGGCGTAGCCGGGGGGCAACGTCTTGGATTGGCGCGCCTTCTCGATGTAGGCGTTCACTCCGAGCGCGTACGCCTCGAAGGCCGCCCGCGAGCGAGCATCCAACCCGGCAAGCTGCGCTTCGATTTGGGCAACGGTGTAGCCCGTCCGGAGGACCTCGCGGTCCGAGGCGGCCACTTCGGGCCCGAATACCTCCGCCAGAGTCCCGCGCGCCAGGCGGCGGCTGTTCTCCATCTGCCAGAGGCGATCCTCGGCGGTCGCGTAGCCCGCGCCCTCAAACGCCTGCTCCCACGTCGAGGCCCGCACGTGCGGGACGCCGTAGTCGTCCCTCGTCACGGTGTAGGACGGCTGGTGCAGAAACAGGGCGAGGGCGACGAACCACATGCCGCCAGTTTAGCGTTTCACGCGCCGCGGGGCGTGGGTTAGGGAAGGCTGCGGCCGCTTCCGCCACCGAGGCTTTTGCGCGTGATCAAGCCGTAGAGGATCAGGCCGATTCCACCGATGATCGCGATGGGAATCAAGATCTGCAAGAGCCCGGCGAGAAGTCCAAGAACGATCTTGACCGCGAAGAACGCCGCAAAGACGCCTGCGATGATGTACAGACCCAGTTTGATGCTTCCCGACATGGTTGCTCCAAGGTTTCCGCGGACAGTCTTCTGCGGCGACCTTAAGGCTAATCTACAGCAATTGTCGGCGCGATGTCGCGCCTGGCTCCAACTCGGGGACTTTGGGCCCGGCAAACCCGGTTGGCCCCCAAGTAAGATTCGACCATGCAGGTCCCGGTGTTCCGAGCCTCGGCGCCCGATCCCGAATCCGATGCGTTGCTGCAGCTCAACGAGTCGCTCACGCTCGACTGGCTCGTGCGCTTCCTGCGGCACGAGTGCATCGTCCGCCGCGGCGTCCCGCGCGCCGTCCTCGGGCTCTCGGGCGGGGTGGACTCCGCGCTCGCGGCCACCCTCTGCGCCCGCGCCTTCGGACCCGAGAACGTCTGGGCGTATCGGATGCCCTACAAACTCTCGTCGGGCGAGAGTCTCGAGCACGCCCGGCTCGTCGTGAAGGCCTTGGGAATCCACGAGCGAACGATCGACATCAGCCCGATGGTCGACGGTTACGCCGCCACGCAGCCCGACCTCACGCCGGCCAGGCTCGGCAACGTGTGCGCGCGGGCCCGGATGATCGTCCTGTTCGACCAGTCCGCCGAGATGGGTGCGCTTCCCATCGGAACCGGAAACAAGACCGAGCGCCTCTTTGGCTACTACACGTGGCATGCGGACGACGCGCCTCCCATCAACCCGCTGGGCGATCTCTTCAAGACGCAGGTGTGGGCGCTTGCACGCGCCGCCGGCGTCCCGGAAATCATCGTTGAGAAGCCGGCAACCGCCGACCTGATCCAGGGACAGACCGACGAGGGCGATTTCGGCATCTCCTACCCGCGCGCCGACCGCATTCTCGTGCAGCTCGTGCAGGGAAGGAAGCCGGCGGCGCTCGTGCGCCAGGGATTCGACCCGCGCGAAGTCGAACTGGTGCGGTCCAAAGTGGACGCGACCCACTGGAAACGCCGACTCCCGACCGTCGCGATGCTCAGTACCAGCTCGATCGGGGACTACTATCTGCGCCCTGTGGATTACTGACCGGGACGCGTGATGAGGCGGGCGCCCCGTTCGTAGGTCGCGTACGCCCAGGCCCACTCCACCAACACCACGATTCGGTTCCGGAAACCGATCAGATAGACGATGTGGATCGCCAGCCAGAGGAGCCATGCCAGCGCCCCGCCGAGCTTCCAGCGCCCCCACTCCAGAACGGCGGAGGAGCGTCCCACCGTCGCCAAGTTGCCCTTGTCGACGTAATGGAACGGGCCTGGGTCCCTCCCAAGGCCTGCGCGGCTGCGCAACAACTTCGCGACGTGCCTCGCCTGCTGCATGGCGACCGGCGCCACGCCGGGGAGCGGGACGCCGTCTTCGCCCTCGCACCTTGCCGTGTCGCCGATCACGAACAGGTCGGTGTCCGCCGCGGGCTCCAACGTCGGACCGACCGGCACGCGGCCGGCCCGATCGGGTTCGACGCAAAGCCATCGCGCTGCTGGCGACGCCTCGACTCCCGCAGCCCAGAGGACGGTGGCTGCGGCCACGGGCCCCTGGGTGGTCTCGACCCCTTCTGGCGTCACTTTCTCCACCCTTGTCGAGGTGCGGACCTCGACCCCGAGTCTTCTCAGATCCCGCACCGCTCGCTCGGCCAGGTCCTTCGAAAACGTCGCCAGAATGCGATCGCCGCCTTCCAGCAAGAGGATCTTCGCCCGGGTGGGGTCGATGCGCCGGAAATCTCGTGCGAGGACCCGCTTGGCGAGTTCTCCGATCGAACCGGCCAACTCGACTCCCGTTGGCCCCCCGCCGACGATCGCGAAGGTCAGCAGGGCCTCTCTTTGTGCAGGATCCTCGCACCGCTCGGCGCGTTCGAACGCCGTGAGGATCCGGCGCCGCATCTCCGTTGCGTCCTCGACGGTCTTCAAGCCCGGGGCGTCGCGCTCCCATTCGGGATGGCCGAAGTAGCTGTGGGACGCGCCTGTGGCAAGGACGAGGGAGTCGTAGGGAAGGTGCGAACCATCGGCGAGGAGTACGCGTCGGCCTGGGACGTCCACGTCGACCACCTCGGCCATGAGAACCCTCGTGTTCTTGCATCGCCTCAGGATCGAGCGAATGGGAGCCGCGATGCTCGCGGGCGAGAGGCCCGCGGTGGCGACCTGGTAGAGCAAGGGCTGGAAGAGATGGTGGTTCGTCCGGTCCACGACCGTGACCTCGAAAGCCTCGCCGCAAAGCGCCTTCGCCAACGTGAGGCCTCCGAAGCCTGCCCCCACGATCACGACCTTCCTCGAATCCCCCATGCCAGGCATTATGAAAGCCTGCTGGGTTGCCCAGAAGCGCTCCGCTCGGCCATGATCCACCTATGGAGCACTTTCGGCATGCTCTGTGGGCGGTCGCAAGGAGCGTGGTGGACGCCTCGGGAACGACCGGGACGGGTCAAGGAGCGAAGGCCCTTCGCGCGTTCCTGAGGGACGAACACGACGCCACCGTCCAGCTCAGCCTCTTTGGCGGATGGTCGCTCGCCCGGTTCTTCGCCCACTCGGACCAGGCGCTGCAACGCATGGAGGAGGAGATTCGGATCGGGATCCGGGTCCGCATGCCGCTCAGCGTCTTCACGAGACGCCTGAGGGCCGACGATACGCTCGCGATCCTGGCCCTCGACGTGGCCCAGGCGGCGGAGCGGGAGGCTTCTTGAGGCCCTCCCAGGTTCGGTAGAATCCCCCCATGCCTGTGGAGATCCTCATGCCCGAACTGGGCGAGTCCGTGCACGAAGGGACCGTGAGCCGGTGGCTCAAGAAGGAGGGGGAGGCGGTCAAGGAAGACGAGCCGGTCGTGGAGATCATGACCGACAAAGTCAACACGGAGCTGCCCGCGCCCGCCAGCGGAGTGCTTTCCAAGATCCTCATTCAAGAGGGTGAGCTGGTCAAGGTCTTCGCGGCGATGGGGATCATCGACGAGACAGGCTCGGCGGCGAAGACGGCCCCGGCGAAGGAAACGGCAGGCAAGACCAAGGAGAAGCCTGCGGAGGCGCCGAAGGCGGAACCCAGGGCCGAGCCGGCGGCGGCCGAGAGCGAACGCACCTGGTTCACGCCGGTGGTTCGCTCGATTGCGAAGGAGCATGGCCTCGACGACGCCACTCTCTCCACCATTTCCGGATCTGGTGCGGGAGGCCGCGTCACCCGTCGGGACGTCGAGGCCTACCTCGAGTCGCGAGAGGGCGCTCCTGCTCCCGCCGGCCCGCAGCCGGCGGCGGTCGGGCCGGACCAGGAGGTTGTGAAGCTCGCGGGAATGCGAAAGATGATCGCCGACGCGTTGACCCGCAGTTCCCAAGTGCCCACCGTGAGCACGACGATCGATGTCGACGTGAGCCGGATGGTCGAGTTTCGGGCTCACAACAAGGAGTCATTCCTCAACCAATACGGCCTGAAGCTCACGTACACCCCGTTCTTCATCAAGGCCGTCACCGAGGCTCTGCAAGAGTTCCCGCTGGTCAACGCGTCCCTCCAGGAAGACGACAAGATCGTGATGCACCGCGGCGTGACGATGGGAGTCGCCGTTTCGTTGGGCCAAAAGGGCGACCAGGGACTGATCGTGCCCGTGCTTCGAGACACGCACAAGAAGTCGCTGGTCGAAATCGCAAAGGAGTTGGACAGCATCGCCGACAAGGCGCGCAACAACGGGTTGAAACCCGACGACGTTCAAGGCGGGACGTTCACCCTCACCAACCCCGGCAGTTACGGCGCGCTGTTCGGGACGCCGATGATCAACGCGCCGCAGGCGGGGATCCTGGGCACCTATGCGATCCGCCAGGAAGTGGTCGTGCGGGACGGGATGATCGGCATCCGCCCCATGATGTACCTCGTCCTCACGTACGACCACCGCATCGTGGACGGGCTCCTTGCGGGCAGATTCCTGCAGTCGGTTCGAGACAAGCTGCAGAGCTTCGACTTCTTCAAGTAGCCGCCGCACGGGCTTAGAGGTCGCGCTCCATGAAGACCACGTTGGGAATGGGGTTGTCGTAGTAAGGCGTCCGCTCGACGAACTCGAGACTTCGGTACAGCGACCGTGCAGCGTCCATGGAGGCGAGCGTGTCCAGGCGCATCACGCGATAGCCCGCAGAGCGCGCATCCTCGATGACCCGGTTCGCCAGAACGCGTCCGATCCCGGAGCCGCGGGCCTCTGTCCGGACATAGAGGCGCTTCAATTCGCAGACTCCGGGCTCGAGGGGCCTCATCGCGACACAGCCCGCGAACGCATCGGTCGTCGCGGCTAGCCAGAGCGAGCCGTCCGGCGGGGCGTACTTGCCGGGCAGACCCGCCAACTCCTCGTCAAACCCCTGGAAGCAGAAGTTCAAGCCAATCGCGGCCGCGTACTCGTTGAAAAGGTCTCGAACGGCTCGCAGGTCGTCGGGGAACCTCGCTTCCCGATAGACGATCGTGCTCATGTCTGCAGCTTCCCGGTCGCAACGACCACGACTCCGCCGCGCAAGAAGACGCGCGGCCCTTCCAGACGCATCTTCACGAGCCCTCCCCGGCGCGAAGCTTGGTAGCCGTGGAGCTCGGTCCGACCGAGCCGCTCTCCCCAGAAGGGGGCGAGCGCGCAGTGAGCGGAGCCGGTCACCTGGTCTTCATCCACACCGCACGCAGGGGCGAAGTAGCGTGAGACGAAGTCGATCGTCGGGTCGGAGGATTTTGCGGTGACGATGAGCCCTCTGGCGTCGAGCTTCGCGATCTCTGGCAAATCGGGGTCCATCCGTCGCACGGCGTCTTCGCTCTCCAACTGAATGAGCACATCCAGCCGGTTCTTCCCAATCCAGGTCGGCTTGGCGTGGACCAACGTCTCTGCGTTCGGCAGCCGGTAAGAACGGGGCGGCTCGGCAGGGAAGTCCAGCGTGGCGCCCTTCTTCTCCGACCACGCTTTGTGCTTGCCGCTGAGCGTGTGGAACACGATCTCCTCGCCCCACGGCACGTGTCCGGCAACCGAAAGGACGTGGGCGGCTGCGAGGGTCGCATGGCCGCACAGATCCACCTCGACCGTGGGCGTGAACCAGCGAAGGTTCCACTGTTTGTCCCGACGCGGCCTCAGGAACGCGGTTTCCGCTTGGTTCAGCTCGTTGGCGACGTGCTGCATCCATGAAGCGTCCCGCCCTTTGCGCAAGACGCACACACCGGCGCAGTTGCCCTCGAAGGGGGCCTCCGCGAACGCGTCGACCAACCAGAACGGCTCCACAG
Organism: Fimbriimonadaceae bacterium; assembly: GCA_023957775.1. Classification (NCBI taxonomy): domain Bacteria; kingdom Bacillati; phylum Armatimonadota; class Fimbriimonadia; order Fimbriimonadales; family Fimbriimonadaceae; species Fimbriimonadaceae bacterium. Next base: position 171,335 of record JAMLGR010000001.1, read on the forward strand.
AGTCCATGGTACCGGGACCGCAACCCGAGGTTGGAAGCCCTGTGGGGAGGAGCGTGTTCGGCGAAGGTAGAATCGAACCGACGAGGCAGGGAGAGGAAGCGCAAGCATGGCGATTGTCGATGTGAACATCACGGCTGGAAAAGAAACGGTTGGGGAACCCTGGATGTGGCGGCTCTCACGAGAGTTCGAGGTCCGAGTCACGATCAAGAAGGCCAACATCGACGCCGACTATGGCTGGGCGCAAATCGAGCTGGAGGGGCCGGTCGAGGAGATTCAACGCGCCACCTCCTGGCTGATGACGACGGGCTTGCACGTGGAGGCCCAGCAACGCGCCGTCGGGGCATGAGCCTCTTCGAACCGTACGTCCCCGAGGATTTCGACGGGTTCTGGCAGGAAGTGGCCGACGCGGCGCGCGCCGCCCCGCTCGACTTCCACCGCAGTCTGCAACCGGAATCCCCCGCCCCCGGTCTGCTGGTGGAGCCCTTCGACTTCCGAGGCATCGCAGGATCGCGACTGCATGGCTGGTTCGCGTATCCCGAGCACGTGCGCCGCGCTCCGGCATTCCTGTGGATTCCCCCCTACGGGCGGGAATCGCTCTTGCCGAACAGCTATGGAACACGGCCAGGCTACGCGAGCCTCAGCTTCAACTTCTTCGGGCACAGCGCGTTCCACCAGGAGGCCTACATCCCGTCCCGCGGCTATTTCGCAGAGGGCGCGGACGACCCCGAGTCCTTCGTTTTCCGGAGCATGGCCCAGGATGCGATGATCGCGGCCCGCGTGCTGCAAGCCCAAATCGAGGTGGACGAGGATCGCATCGGGGCGATGGGGATGAGCCAAGGCGGCGGCATGGCGATTTGGCTTGGGGCGTGGTTGCCCTTCGTCAAGGCTGTGGTGGCCGACATGCCCTTCCTTGGGGCGATGGGGGCCGCTTTGACCCGCAACGCCCACCGGTATCCAATGAAGGAGCTGGTGGACTATGGCGAGTCGGTCCCGCTCGGTGCCGAACGCGTGCTGAACACGTTGAGCTACTTCGATACGATGAACCAAGCCACGAGGTGCCGTGTCCCAACCCGCGTCACCCTGGGTGAGAAGGACCCCGCGGCGCGGCCGGAGAACGTCGAGGCGATCTACCACGCGCTCCCAGGCGAGAAGGAGCTGGTCCGGCTGGACATCGGCCACGACTGGGACCCCCGCATGGTCGAAGGAGGGCGGCGTTGGCTCGACCGGCACCTTCCGACCGTTTGAAGATCGCCCAAGTGGGAAGCTCGCTCTTCGATTGGGGAGGGATCGAGCGGTATGTGGCGTACCTCTCGCAGGGCCTGGCCGCGCGGGGACACGACGTCGACGTCTGGTGCCCTGCGGAATCGCCTTTGGCGCAACGCGCGACCGTCGCGGTGCGGCCCTCCGCGCTCCGGGGACAATTCCGATTCGACCGAATCGGGGGCTTTGTCCGCCTGTTTCGGAAGGGGCGGTACGACGTCGCGCACATCCATTTCAGTCCCGACTTCATCGTGCCCGCGCTCGCGGCGAGACTGCAGCGAGTTCCCCTGGTGGTCATGACCCGGCACGTCGCCTTGCCGTGGAGCCCGTCCAAGGTGCGGCGCTACCTCAGGCTCTTCGACCACATCATCCCCGTTTCCGACGCCGTCGAGAGGCGTCTGCACGAATCAGGGGTCCCAGCGTCGCGCATGACCGTGGCCAAAGCCGGCTGCGAACCCCTTCGACCCAAAGTCGGGCGCGAGGCGGCGCGCGAGGCGCTGGGGATTGCCGAGGGAGATTTTGCCGCCGGGGTGTTCGGACGGCTGGTCAAAGAAAAGGGCGTTGACGTGCTGTTGCGAGCGCAGAGCGTTCCCGACCATGTCCGCTACGAGGTGTTCGGGGAGGGCCCCGAGCTGGATTCGCTGCGCCGGGAGGCAGGCCCGCGCACGACCTTTCGGGGCTTTGTTCCCGACGTGGCCGACGCGATGAACGCGATGGATGCGATCGTCCTGCCGAGCGTCTGGGAAGAGGCGTTCCCCTATGCCGCGCTCGAAGCGATGTCGTTGGGACGCGCCTTGGTGGCGTCCAGGATCGGGGGGCTTCCCGAAGTGGTGGTCGACGGGGAGACGGGGCTCTTGTTCGACCCCGGATCCTCGCCGATGCTCGCCTCGTGTCTGACGCGTCTGGCCGGGGATGCGGACCTCGTCGCCCGACTCGGTGCGGCGGGTCTGGCTTCGCACCGCGCCACGTACGAGCTCGGCCACATGGCGGAGCGGATCGAGAGGGTCTATTTCGCGAACCTAGAACGCTGACCGAGCGTCCGCGATCGCCTTGACCTGCTCCAGCAGTTCACGGGCACGTCCCAACGGCCACTGGGTGGCCGCGTCGGACAGGGCGCGGTCGGGGTCGGGGTGCACCTCGAGGAAGAGCGCGTCGATGCCCACCGCCACGGCGGCGCGGGCCATCGCGGGAATCGACTCGCGCACCCCGCCCGTGGCCGTTCCCGCTCCACCAGGCCGTTGGGCCGAGTGCGAGGCGTCGAAGCACACGGGAACGCCGAACCCGCGCATCGTCTCGAGTCCGGGCATGTCCACCACGAGGGTGTTGTAGCCAAAGCTGGTTCCGCGCTCGGTCAGCATCGTTCCCTTGGCTCCGTAGCCGCGCAGCTTTTCGACGATGTTCTTGGTGTCCCAGGGCGCCAAAAACTGGCCCTTCTTCACGTTCACCGGTTTGCCCGTGTCGGCAGCGGCCCGGAGCAGGTCGCTTTGGCGGCAGAGGAAGGCGGGGATCTGCAGAAGATCCACGCTTTCGGCCACGAGCGCGGCCTGGTTCGGAAGGTGGAGGTCCGTGGTCGTGGGCACACGGAGATCGGCGCCCACCTTTCGGAGGATCGCAAGACCCGCGTCGATGCCAAGGCCGCGCTCCGAGCTCTCGGACGTACGGTTCGCCTTGTCGAAGGACGCCTTGAACACGTAGCCGAAATCCAGTTCTCGGCAGAGTTCCGCCATCTGTCCCGCGACCTCGTCGCACAGGCCCTGGGACTCCGCCATGCACGGCCCGGCGATCAGGACGAGCCTTCCGGCGCCCAGTTCGACCGGCCCCGCAAAGAACGTCTTCAAATCCCCGCGCCCGCCCGCCTGAGCGCGTCCTTCAGCTCCTGCGCGTTGGAAAGGTGGGTTTTGATCTCCGAGCGCTCGCCTCCCGGTTTGTGGAACACGATGTGCGGAAGCCCGACGATGTCGAACATCTTTTGCGTCTGTTTCTGATACTCGGGATCGACGCCGGTGGACCAATCGATGCGGAGGGCGATGACGTCCTTCATGGCTTGGATCGCCTCGGGTTTCTCGAAGACGTTCTTCTCGATCACCTTGCACTCCGCGCACCAGTTGGCGCTGCCATCCACGACGATGACCTTGTTTTGCTTCTTGGCTTGCTCGAACGCCTCGAACGTGAAGGGCTGCCACTGGATCTCGGACAGCGAGCCGCCGCCTCCCAACCTCGAGAGCTCCGCCTGCATGGCCGAGTGGACGCCCTCCTGCCACGCCATGCCGCCCAAGAGTCCGAACCCCAGAATCGCCGCCCCTTTGAGGCCCAGGATGAAGCGGGTGGGGCTCTCCCTGTCGAAGGCGAACAGGTAAACCGCCGACCCGACGTAGAATGCGACCCAAATCCAGGTGACGGCCTCCGGCTGCAAGTTCCTCTCAAACGCCTGCATCAGGTAGTTGAGACCCACGCCGATGACGATCAGTCCGAGCAGCACCTTGACGGTCTTCATCCACCCGCCCGCCTTGGGAAGGGCCTTCGCGCCGCTGGTCGCCGTGCCGAGCACGAGATAGGGAATGCCAATGCCGAGGCCCACGGTCGTGAACATGAGCACCGCCAACGTGGTGTCGCGCAGTTTCGCGGCCTCGGTGAAGACCGCCGCGATCAGGGGACCGGCGCACGGTGCCGCGGCCACGCCGACCAGCAGCCCCATGATCAACGCGCCCACCGGTCCGCTCCTCCCTCGGAGGTGTTTGGTGACGAACGGAGGCAGGGTCAGCTGATAGAGATCGAACATCGAGAGGGCCAGCACGATCATGAGTGCGCCCAAGAAGACCAGGAACCACGTTTGCGTGAACAGCGCTCCAAAGCTGGCGCCCGCCGCGGCGGCGATGCCGCCGGTCAGGCCGTAGGTCAGCGCGATACCCAGCATGTACATCAGCCCCAGTTGCAGGCGCGCAGCCTTGCTGTCGCCCGCCTGGTTCGAGAAGAAACCGATCGTGACGGGGATCAGCGGGTAGACGCACGGGGTGAGGTTGACGGCCAACCCGATCAGGAGCAGGAGGCCGAACAAGATCACGTAGTTCTTGTTCCGGAAACTCTGCTGGAGAAGACCGGCGAGGCCGCCCTCGGTCACCGGCTCCGGTGCCTGCGCTGCCGCCAGATCTTCCTGCGGGGGGCTGGGTTGAGGGGCCGTGACCGAACCCGCGGGAGGCGCCACCGGGTCATTTCCCGACGTTTGGTCCGGGTCGGCAGGCTGAACCGGGGGAGGCGTCGGAGCGCTTCCGACCGTCGCAGTGTCGGGATCGGTTTTGACCGGGGCCGTGTCGGAGACGGGCGGTTTGTCAGGTTGGCCAAGACTGGAACCCTTGGGAGGGGTGTCCCCGCCTTTTGGCGGAGCTGCCACCTCGGTCACCTCGACCGTGAACGGCGCCGACGCCTTCACGGTGCCGGGCGCAAAGCAGTTGTTCGCGTCGCACTGCTGGTAGTCCACGGCGACCGAAACCTTTGCCGCGCCCACCTTGGCCGGCGCCTTGAACACGACCTGGACCTCGGTTCGGCCCGAGTAGACCTTGGCCCTTTCGCCTCCCACCTCCTCGTCGTGGCCCGCGGGGTACTTGACCGAGGAGAAGACGGTTCCGGCGTCGCCTTTCACCACGACGGGCAGTTGGTAGTCCTGCGACGGGGGGTTCTGATACCCGTGGAGCCCAGGCGCGAACGTGATGACGACCGTGCCTTTGACCTCCGCACCGGGTGCGGCTTTGGCCTTGGAGAGCTTGAGTTCGACCTTGGGCGCGTCCTGCGCGCCAGCGAGCGCGGGCACCAGGACGAGCGCAAGAAGGGCGAGGTGGGTGCGAAGGCTATTCCAAAGCATGGCGGGTCACAGGTTCCAATCTTCTAAGCGGAGGGGATGCTCGGAGAGTTCCCAAGCAACGCGGTCAACCCATCATCCCGAACCACTTGCGGAGCTTGTACTTCGTCGTGTCTCGGTTGATCCGGGCGATCGCGTAGGTCAGGGGAACTTCCTTGGGACAGACCTTCACGCAGTTCTGGGCGTTGCCGCAGTTGGTGATGCCCTCTTCGCCCGTCATGAATTCCAAGCGCTCGTCCTCGAGGGTCTGGCCCACGGGATGGAGGTTGAAAAGAAGCGTCGATCCGATCGCCGCCGGGCCGACGAACGAGGAGCGTTCGTTGACCTGCGGACAAGCCTCCAAACAGCAACCACAGGACATGCAACGCGACAAAGCGTAGCGAATGTGGCGCACGTGGTCGTCTTGCGGCGGCGCCATGCCGCGGTCGAAAGAACCGTCGATGGGGACCCAGCCTTTGACCTTCTTCAGCCCCTCGAACATCCGGGATCGATCCACCAGCAAGTCGCGCACGAGCGGAAACTTGGTCATCGGCCGGAGCTCGACGACCAAGGCGTCTCCCTCTACCAAACCGACGTCGTCGATCAACGCCGTGCACGCCTGGCGCACACCGCCGTTGATGTTCATCGAGCAGGCCCCACACACCTCTTCGAGGCATGCCGCTTCCCACGTGACCGGTTCGACGAGTTGTCCCTCGGTGTTGACGGGATTCTTGCGGACTTCCATCAACGCGGAGATCACGTTGAGGTTCTCGCGGTAGGGAATCTCGAACGACTCCCAATAAGGGGCGGCGTCAGCGTCCTTTCGGCGCTGGATTTTCAGTCGGATCGTGTTCGCCATGCGCGTTCCCATGATACCGCTGGGGACGGGAATCGGGAGACGGGAATCGGGAATCGGGAATCGGGAATCTTGACCGTCTCCCGATTCCCGACTCCCGATTCCCGTCCCTTAGGCCCTCGGCTCGGCGATCAGACTCGGAATGCCGTTCAGGTCGTACGGGAGGTTGTAGACCTGGACCGCGGAGGCGCCGCTGTAGTACGGATCGGGGGCCGTGCCCGGAATGACCGCGTTTCGCTTGAGCGACTTCGCATGGGTGTCCGTGAAGTTGGCGTTGAGCACCTCGGAGTGGCGGGCGAAACCGGGGAAGTTCGTGCGGTCGAACGGCCCCGCGGGGGTGCGATAGGGGCTGCCGGCCGGAGCATCCGGATTCAGCACGCCCGCGCCCACGTAATGGGAGTCGTAGAACATGACCGTGTCGACGGGGAATTCGAGTTGCCCCTCGCTGATCGTCGGGTCGGCCCCGAACAGGTTCGGCGGAACGCCCGGATCCTCAAAGAGCGCGAAGTTCGGGGCGAGGCTCGCGATGGTGATGTTCCCTCCGGCCGCACCCGCGTTCTGAAGTCCGATTGAGGCAAGAATCTGCTTCCACTTGATCGCTTCCGGGTCCGAGGGACACTTGTAGATGTCGATGTTCTTGGTGTAGGGCATGATCGCGTCGTACATGGCGAAAACGCGCGCCCCGGTTCCAGGGACGATGATCCCCTGAATCTGGTCCAAAGAGTAGGCGCTCTGGGGGTAGACGCCGTCGTAATCGGTCGTGTACATCGCGACGGCCGTGCCGTTCTGCTTCAGGTTGCTGAGGCAGGAGATCTTCTTGGCAGCTTCCTTTGCCTGCGCGAAGACGGGGAAGAGGATGGCCGCAAGGATCGCGATGATCGCGATGACGACCAAGAGTTCGATGAGAGTGAACGCACGCTTGGAATACATGTGACTGGGAATCCTCCGGTGCGTCGCATCGGCAAGGGCCCAACCCCTGGTTGGCCTCGCACGCAACGCAAACCTCATGATAGCGCATGGTCTGAACGCTCAGGGCTTGCAAATTGCGGGAATCTTCGCAAGCATAGTATTATCTCCAGCACGTACAAGGCCATGTTGATCCAGTCGAAGCGTGGCGAGGCCCCGCGCGTTTCCATCCTTGGCATACCAGTGGACCGCGTCACGATGGACGAGGCCGTGGCGCGCATCGAGGGCTATCTGGCCGTCGATCGGCCCCACATGGTGGTGACCGCCGATTCCAGCGGCATCGTGGCGGCCCAGTCCGACGTGGAGTTCCGCGAGATCCTCCTAAGAGCCGATCTGGTCACACCCGACAGCGTCGGCATCCTCTGGGCGGCGAAGCGCTCTGGCGCGCCGATCGCGGGACGCGTCAGCGGCGTTGATCTGCTGGACTCGTTGTGCGGGCGCAGTGCGGACCGGGGGTATCGCGTCTTCCTGCTCGGCTCGTCTCCGGGAGTCGCCGAGATGGCGGCCGAGCGCCTGCGCCTGCGCCATCCAGGCTGCCTGATCGTGGGGACCCGGCACGGCTATTTTCCACCTGAGAGCGATGAGGTCGTGGCGCGCGAAGTCGCCCAATCACAACCCGATCTCGTGTTCGTTGCCATGGGCATCCCGCGGCAGGAGAAGTTCATCGCCTCCACCCTCCACCTGATGGGTGCGCGGGTGGCAATGGGGGTTGGTGGTTCGCTCGACGTCTTCAGCGGGCGCGTTCGCCGTGCGCCGAAATTGTTTCAGACGCTGCGACTCGAATGGCTGTGGAGGCTCATGCTCAACCCGCGCAAGTACCAGAAGGTGTTGAGCCTTCCCCGATTCGTTTGGATGGTGTTGCGCGACCGATGAAGATCTACACCAAGGGAGGAGATGCCGGCGAGACCGGATTGCTCGGCGGGGGGAGGATTCCGAAGAGCAGCGCCCGGATCGACGCGATTGGAAGCGTCGACGAGGCGAACGCGGCGTTGGGTCTGTGCCGTTCGTCGGCGGGCGACTCCTCGCTCCGCGCCGAGATCGAGTCGATCCAGGAGTGGCTCTTCGACCTGGGCGCGCGCCTGGCCAACCCCAATCCGCCGGACGACAGGGCCCTGGTCGCTCCCGCGGCTTCGCTCGAATCGTCGATCGACCGACAGGAGGAGGAGCTGGCTCCGCTGCGCCAGTTCATCCTTCCCGGCGGCAGCCCGTTCGCATCGCACCTCCACCTGGCGCGCACCTTGATCCGTCGAGCCGAGCGCGCGGTGTTGAATCTCGCGCGCGAATCCGAAGTGCACGACGATTCGCTGATCTTCCTGAACCGTCTTTCTGATTGGGCATTCGTCGCAGCCCGCACCGCAAACCGCGAAGCGAACGTCGAGGATATCAAATGGACCGGAAAACACCGCTCGTCATCATGATCGCCCTGCTGACCGTATCGGTCGGAGCCCAAGAGAGCGCGAAGGTCAGCGCCAGCGGGCTGGTCTCGCGCATGCTCGGCCGCTACTCGGCCGCCTCCAGCATGACGGGCACGATCCGGTTCACCCAGTCCGCCCAGCGCAACTCGGTCACGATCGAGACCACGCTCCAGTACGAGAAGCCCAGCAAGCTGTACATACGCCAGCAGCTTCGGTCGAGCGAGCCCATGACGTGGCTCGTCGTGAGCGACGGAACCCAGTTCTCCTACAACACGCCCGAGAACCTCCCCGGGGCCGCGAACCTGCCGCGCTTGGTGGAGCAGGTCAAACAGAACGACGTCACGCTCGACACCCGCGGCATCTACAAAGCCGCCGCATCGAGCATCGGCGACCGGTCCGCGCCCCTCGACATCGTCATCGGCGATCCGGACGACCTCAAGGGTCTTACGTTTCAGTGGGCAACCCTCGAGTACCGCGGCCAAGTCCTGGTCGGAGACGAGAGGCTGGACCTGATCGCCGGGCGTTGGCGGCCCTATGGGACGGCCCCGGCTCACGGGACCTACGAGATGTATCTCACCCCGTCCGGCGAACTCCGCCGTTACGTGGTCGTCGAAACGGTCGGCGCGGGCCCCGAGAACCCCACGGTCATCGAAGTCCGCAGCGTCTGGGACGTGAATCTGAAGATCGACGGCAAGGTGGATCCGGCCCTGTTCAAGGTCGTCCGCCAACCCCAATAGTTTGGACACGTCAAAACTTTTCTTTGGAGTGGCTATAATCCCCTCATGATCGGGGTCGCCAAAGGCATGCGCTTTTCAGAGGTTCGACAGGGGATGCGCGCACGGGTCGTGAGAGTCCATTCGAGTTCGCCCGAAGTGCGGCGTCTTGAAGAGATGGGCTTGACCGTTGGCACCGAATTCACCGTGGTCAAGGTCGCCCCCTTCGGCGATCCTGTCGAAATCGACCTCCGCGGGTACCGACTCTGTCTGCGGCGCAGGGAATCGGCCGACTTCGAGATCGAGCTCGTGGAGTAGCTCGTTGCCCTCCAACGCCCCTCATCTGGAAGCGGCTCGGCCGCTCGTGGCAATCGTTGGCAATCCCAACGCGGGAAAGACCAGCCTCTTCAACGGCCTGACGGGTTCCTTCCAGAAGGTGGGGAACTACCCGGGTGTGACCGTCGAGAAGGTCGTGGGCTCTCTGCGCCTGGGCGACCGGTCAGTCGAGTGCATCGACGTTCCCGGCCTCTACAGCCTGGAACCCGTTTCCCAGGACGAAGAGGTTGCCGTGGCGGTCCTCAAAGGCCTCTCGCCAGGCACTCCGGCACCCGATCTGCTCCTTTGCGTGCTCGATGCGGGCAATCTCGAGCGCAATCTGTTCTTCTTCGGGCAATTGGCTGAGGCCGGTTACCCGATGGTGGTCGCCCTCACGATGACCGACATCCTGGCGCGTCGGGGTCAAGCGATCGATACGGCCAAGCTGGCGAATCTCCTTGGGGTCGAGGTGGTTCCCGTAATCAGCCATAAGGGAATCGGCCTGGTCGAACTTCGGGAGGCGATCGAGCGCGGTCTGGACACCCCCCGCCGGGCAAACGTCGAATTCGAGTACCCGATCGGCATCGAAACGAAGGTCGCGGCACTTTGCGAACGCCTCGCGCGAGCCGGCATGGACGCCCCCAAGGCGGCCGTGAGGAAGGCGTTGCTGGCCCCTCAACCGGAATCCGACGAGGAGGGATATCCCCTGGAACTCCGGTCCGCGTTCGCGGAGGCGCGCGAGGAGCTGGAGGCCGAGGGACTCTTGCCGCCGAAGATCGAATCGTCGAGTCGCTACGGCTGGGCCCAGATGGTCCAGCGCGCGGTGGTCACCCAATCTTCGCCTGCGCGCCCATCGACCTCGCACCGTCTGGACTGGTTTCTCACGCACCGCGTCTTCGGCCTGGCCGCCTTCGCCTGCATCATGTGCGTGGTCTTCTTGTCCATCTACACCTTGGCCGCGCCGCTGATGGACGTGATGACCGCCGCCTTCGACCAGTTGGCCGCCTGGATCCGTCCACCCCTCGAAGGCGCGCCGGTCGTTCAATCCCTGCTCGCCGACGGGCTCATCGGCGGCGTGGGCACGATGCTGACGTTCCTGCCCCAGATCTGCATCCTTTTCTTCTTCATCGCCGCGCTCGAAGGCACCGGCTATCTCGCCCGTGCGGCCTTCTTGATGGACCGGCTCCTCGGCTGGTGCGGGTTGAACGGACGGGCGTTCATTCCGCTGCTGTCCAGCTTCGCATGCGCCATTCCCGGCATCATGTCCGCGCGCGTCATGCCCGATCCCAAGAGCCGTTTGGCGACCATTCTCGTGGCGCCGCTGATGAGCTGTTCGGCAAGGCTCCCGATCTATCTCCTGCTGATCGGGGCGTTCATCGAACCGCAGTTCGGTCCAATATGGGCGGGCATCGCCCTCTTCGGCATGCACCTGGTGGGCCTGGTGGTCGCCATCCCCGTCGTGTTCGTGCTGAATCGAGGCGTCTTGCGCGGGAAGCGCCTTCCATTCCTGCTTGAGCTGCCCCCGTATCAGTGGCCGAAGTGGCGAGACGTGTGGCTGAGCGTCTACTTCCGCGGCAAGGCGTTCGTCCAAACGGCCGGCACCATCATCGTCGTCCTCAGCGTGGTCATCTGGGCCCTGTCGTACTTTCCCCGGTCCGAAACCGACCTGAAGGCGTACGAAGCGAGGCTCACGGCGGAGCATCCGGAGGCGACGCCGCAAGGCATCCAGCATTCGGTGGACGAGTATGCCCTCGCCCACTCGTTCCTCGGGCGGTTCGGCAAGACGATCGAGCCCGTGTTCGAGCCGGCAGGTTTCGATTGGCGCATTTCCACCGCCATCCTGGCGGCGTTTCCGGCCAGGGAAGTGGTCGTCGCCTCTCTGGGAATCCTCTTCAATCTCGGAGGCGACGTCGATGAGGCGTCCGGCGATCTCCGCTCGGCGCTTCAGTCCGCCAGGTGGCCCGACGGCCGTCCGCTCGTCACGCCCTGGACGGCCGTCGGACTGATGGTGTTCTTCGCCCTATGCTGCCAATGTATGGCCACCCTCGCCACCGTCAAGCGGGAGACGAACAGTTGGAAGTGGGCCGCGTTCATGTTCACGTACATGACCGTGCTCGCCTACCTGTCGGCGGTGGGCATCCACCAACTGGGACGACTGTTCTAGTTTAGAATCGAATGTTCGCGCCGAAGGTCCAACCTCGGAGCGCGCCGTCGGAGCCGGTGTGGTACGAGACCTCCAGAGAGGCCTTGTCCGCCGCCCCGTAGGTGTTCAGCCCGTAGCCAACCGTGTAGCGCTGGGTGAACCCGGACTGGTCCTCGAACTCGTTGTTCCGAGCCTGGGAAGCGCTGTAGCCGATGGCGAAGCGCGTGTAAAAGCCCTTCGCGCCGATGGGTGCGTTCACGCCGATCTGGCCTCGGTACACGTAGCCGTCCGTATCGCCCCCGTGCGTCAACTGCCCCCCGAGCAGCACCGACGGCATCAGCATGATGACCGGCGCTCCCGGCGCGGGCCGTGCGAGAGGAATTTCCAGGCCGATTTCGGGGCCTTCGAGATGGACCCGTTGCGACGCGTTGTTGCGGAAGGTCTCCGTGCGGCCGTAACCGAGCGTGACCCGGAAGGGCAACGCCTTCGCCATTTGGTTGCCGCCGAAAACCTGGGCGGAAGCGGGGGCCGATGCGAGGGCGGCCAAGACGATCGCGAGGGTGGTCTGCTTCATGCGGTGTTGTTCTCCTAGGTTGGGCCCATTTCGGGAGGGCGCCGTGTGTGCCAGTCGGTCGCGCGTTGGAAGTCCCGTGCGACTCGGATGCAGACATTCTCCCTCATTGCGGGGGCGATGATCTGCCCCCCCAGAGGCGCGCCATCCTCAAAACCGATCGGAAACGCGGCCGCAGGCCAACCCAAGAGGTTCGCCGGACCGCCGTCGCCGCCCATCTTCTCGAAGGATTTCTCGAAGCCCTCCGAGAGCGGCACCGCCGCGTGGTAAAAGACCGGCGTGAAGATGCAGTCGCACTGGTCCCACACGGTGTTCGCCTTCAAAGCCTCCGTCCGAAGGCGCATGGCCCAAAGGTAGTCCACGGCCTTGGTCTCCAGCGAGGCCGCGAATCCTGCCACCTGGTGGGGGTCCCTCAACTGGTTGAGCCTCGGGCCGCGGATGAAATGCTCGTGGGCGCTCGCTCCCTCCGCATCGACGATGAGGCCGACCGCGAGGCCATAGGGCAGGTCGGGGTAAGCGACGTCGACCGTCTCGTATCCCAGGCTCCTGAACACGGACAGCGCGTCGGCATAGGCCTTCTCGCACGCCTGGGCGTCGTTGGCTTCGAATGACTCTTTCAACAGGCCGATCCGGGGACGTCGTCCCCGCATGCCGAGGGCCAACTTCTGGCTCAGGGTGCTGGGATCGTGCGGGTCGGGGCCCGCAATGGCCTGCAGAACGGTCGCGCAATCCTCCGCCGAACGGGCCAGCGGTCCGATCTTGTCGAGCGTCCAGCAGAGCGCCATCGCTCCATAGCGGCTGACACGGCCATACGTGGGCCGGAGGCCGGTGACCCCATTGAACGCGCTGGGACAGGTGATGCTCCCGCTGGTCTCGCTCCCAAGGCTGTAGCCCACGCAGCCCAGGGCGGTCGCGGCGCCCGAGCCGGTCGAGGATCCACCGGCCCAGCGGCTTCGGTCCCAGGCGCAGATGCCGGGGCCGGAGGCGCTCGCATCGGGAACCATGTAGTTGCCGCCACCCGCAAGCTCGACCATCGACAACTTGGCCACGAGCACGCCCCCCGCCTCCTGCAGCTTCGCGACCGGCGTTGCGTCGAAATCGAACACCTGGTCGTCGTGCCCCGGCGATCCCCACCTCGTCGGGATTCCCTTGGTGGCTAGGAGATCCTTGACGCCGAACGGGATTCCCAACAAGGGCCCGCGCTCTCCTCCCGCCCGGCGGGCGTCGGCTGCCTTGGCCTGAGCGATCGCGCGCTCTTCCGTGATCTCCGCCACGGCGTTGTGGGCGCGGCCGAGGGTCTCGAGTCGCCGCAGATAGTCCCGCGTCATCTCCACCGAGGAGACCTGCTTGCGTTCGAGCGCCTGCTGCAGTGCGGCGATCGTCGAGTAGGGGCCAAACATCAACGCGCCTCCTCCGTGCTTGGAACGTAGCGCGTGCAAGGTTCGCTGTTCTCCGGAAGGGCGTGCTTCATCCGCTCCTTCGATGCGTCGCGTACGGCCTTGAGCGCCCCACCGACGAGGGGTTTGGATTCCGGCGAGAACGGGGTTGCGAGCTGCTTCTCCAACTCTTCGACCTCCCCCGATTGGGCGGCGGGAACCGCGGCGGCGGCCCCGGCGACCGACGCCAGCCCTGCCGTGAGGGCCACCTTCCCAAAGCGACGGCGCGACATGCGAGACTCCATAACCCGTTCGTTCGACGTCGGCACGGAGTAACCTTCCGGCATGCAGTTGCGCTATGCGCTTGCGTGCGACTACGCCAACGTGACCAACGACGGCCGTCTCAACATCTCGGGGGTCATCGACCGTCTCTACGCGCCCCATTTTCCGGCGGTTCACCGCACCCTGTATCTGGTGGTGTCCATGGAGATCGAGCCCGAGGACGATGGGCAGGAGCGTGAAGTGCACGTCCAACTGATCGACGGCGACGCGCGCACGCTCGCGGACCTTCACGGAAAGATGCGCCTCGGACACGGGGATCGGGTCCTCAACCAGGTGCATGTGTTTCACGACCTGCACTTCATCGAACCCGGCACCTACCGCTTCAACATCTTTCTCGACGGGATCCAGGTGAAGACCTTCGATCTCGATCTGATTCAACTGCCTCAGGGCCCTCCGTCCGAGGGGTCCCCTTGATCCGCGCCCCCGAGGTCGTCGAGGCCCTGGCGCGGTTCGAGGAGGCCCTTTACCGAGCCAACGAGGTCATGAACCTCACCCGGGTGCCTCGCGGGGAGTTCATGACCCGCCACGTCGCAGATTCGCTGCTCGTCGCCGAGTTCGCGGATCGCGGGGCCTCGGTGCTCGACATCGGAACGGGGGCGGGTTTCCCCGCTTGGCCCTTGGCGGCGGTGCGTCCGGACCTTCAGGTCACCGCGCTCGACTCGTCGGGGAAGGCCACGCGGTTCCTGGAACAGCTTCCGCTACCCAATCTGACCGTGGTGAACGCACGGGCCGAAGCGTGGGGAGTGCGCGACCGATTCGACCTCGTCACCGGCCGAGCGGTCGCTCCTCTCGCCCTCCAACTCGAACTGAGCGCGGCGCCTTGCCGGGTGGGCGGGATCGTCCTTCCGATGCGGACTCCGGCCGAAAGGGAAGAGGCCGAGCGCGTTCCCGTCAAGAGGCTCGGGCTCACCCTCGAGTCCCTGGAGGAGCGCGCCGTCCCGGGGACCGACGTGACTCGGTTGCTGCCGGTGTACAGGAAGGTGGAGGCGACGGCACAAACCTACCCGCGCCCGTGGGCGGAAATGCGTCGCAAACCGCTCTAGCAGGGTGATCGAACCGCGCGGGGCTTAACCCGGTTGGTTGGACGTGTCCGCCGTGTCGGCCGGCTTGGCCCTTTCGGCCTCGTTCTCCTTTGCGTGGAGTTCTTCCTGGTAGGACTTCTCGATGACGTTCCGCCCTTCGTGAAGGCCCTTTTGAAGCTCGCCGACACCCTTTCCGACGCCGCGAAGCAACTCGGGAATCTTCTTGCCTCCGAAGAGTACAAGAACGATTACGAGGACGATGAGAAGTTCCTGGCCGCCTAATCCGAACATGTTGGCTCCTTGCCGCTGGGTAGCGATTCAGTATACGTCACGCGATGACGCACCATCGCGTTCCCGAGTTCAATCGTAAAGCCCATCAGTCGATGGAAATCTTCGCCGATCCGCCACGACCGGCCTTGATCGACTGCGAGCCCTTCACGTTCACAACGATCCAATCGCGGTGCTCGTTCATGATCATGGGGCCGGTCGCGCGGTCACGCCGTTTGAACGCCTCGTGGGCGTTGGGCGACGGTTTTTCGACTTCAAAGATCAGCGGCGTGCCCTCGGGGTCCTTGATGTCGGCCAACTTCTTTCCGCCGAGCGCTTCGTTGAACGCAATCCCGGTCATGCCGCTCTCCTGGGTGCAACCCCAGGGTTCGTCGGCCCCCATCGGTTCGATGGGACCGAGTTCATCCTTGGCCTTCTCGGCGATCTTCCGGTAGTAGGGCCTCACGTCGTCCTGCCAAGTCGCGGCTTTGGGCAGGGTTCCATCGTGCTCCTTCGCGTACTCTTCGAGGGCCTCCCGCACGTGCTCGAAAGCGATCCCGCACTGGGCCATCGGCAAGCCCTCTTTGAGTGCGAACTTGCCCACGTTGTAGAGCAGCACCGCGGGAAGGACGCAAACGCAGGCAAAAGCCACAAAGATGATCACGAGGATCAACGGCGTGTTGTTCTTCTTCCCGGGAACGGGTCCCGGCTGGGCGAAAGGAGGAGGTTGGCTCACCGTCCAATTGTACACTTGCAGGTCGTCGAACCCCACTCGGGGTGGGGCTTCTGGACCCTCCGGCCCCCAGGGCTGATCCCGCCGAAAGCGAAATCCCCGCCATGCGGGACCAGCGCCACCCGCTAAACTAACTTCTGATGACCGGATTACGATCGCTCCCCAAGGTCGATGTTCTCGCACAACACCCCGCGTTGTCGTCCTACGCACCCGCCCTGCGTGCCGAGTCGGCCCGCAAGGCCATCGCTTGGGCCAGGACAGAACTCAAGGCAGGACGCGAAGTCGCGCGCGAGGCGATCGAGGCGCGGGCGGAGGCCGAGGCGGGGCGCGCCGCCCAGGCGTCTCTCAGGCCCGTCATCAACGCCTCCGGCGTGATTCTCCATACGGGGCTGGGCAGGGCGCGGCTCGCAGCAGAGGCCGTCGAGCAGATCCGAGCGGCCAGCGCTTCGCACGCGGCGGTGGAGTTCGACCTGGCGGAGGGGACTCGGGGCGACCGCCAAGCCCACGTCGAAACGATGTTGTGCTCGCTCACGGGAGCAGAGGCCGCCCATGTGGTCAACAACGCCGCCGCTGCGGTGTTCCTCTCCTTGGCCTCGGTGGCCTCGGGGAGGGAAGTGGTGCTCTCCCGCGGCCAGATGGTGGAGATCGGAGGCTCCTTCCGGATGCCCGACATCGTGCGAAACAGCGGATGCCGCCTCGTCGAAGTGGGCTGCACCAACAAGACGCGACTGTCGGACTACCGCGAAGCGCTAGGCGAGGAGACGGGCGCCATTCTCCGCTGCCATCCGAGCAACTTCCGCATCGTTGGCTTCGTCGAAGAACCTTCGCTCGGTGAGCTGGTCGCCCTCGCCGACGAGGCTGCCGTGCCCCTCATCGACGACATGGGATCGGGTTGCCTCGTGGACACCCGGCCCTACGGGCTTCCCCATCAGCCGACGCTGCAGGAAGCCGTGGGATCGAAGGCGCACCTGGTTACTGCGAGCGGCGACAAGCTTCTCGGTGGGCCGCAGGCGGGCCTGATCCTCGGACGCAGAGAGTGGGTCGAGCGCGCCAGGCGCCACCCCTTGGCGCGCGCCGTCCGCGTCGACAAACTCACTTTGGCCGGGCTGGAGGCGACGTTGCGCCTCTACCAGCAGGGCCGCCAACAGGAGATTCCGACCCTGCGCTCGCTGGCCCGACCCTTGGACGAGGTTCGCCGCGCGGCGAGGCGACTTGCCAGGGCGTATCCCGGCGCGACCCAGGTGTCCGAGGGCCTTACCGAGGTGGGTGGCGGCTGCGCTCCCGGGATCGGAGTGCCCACCGTCCGCGTCGGGCTCCGTTGCCAAGACCCCGTCCTGCTCGCCAAGACGTTGCGCGAAGCCAACCCTCCGATCGTGGCCCGCATCGAGGACGGGCTCGTGTGGCTGGATCCCCGCACCTTGGACGACGATGAAGTCAGGCTCGCGGGGCGCACGCTGGCCGGCCTGGTGATCGCCCAATGAACCAACTGGCGCAGCTCAACGACCGGGTGCGGGAGTTCCTCACGACCTTGGACGCGCACAACCCCGGCGAGGCCGCCCATGCGCATCGGGTCAGCGTGTACGCGGTCGCCACGGCCGATCGGCTCGGTGTCCGCGAAGACGATCTGATCCACCTCAAGTGGGCGGCCTTGCTCCACGACGTCGGGAAAGTGAGCGTCGATGCCCGTCTGATGCAGAAGCTCGGGAAGCTCGACGAAATCGAACTCGCGGCCCTCCGAGAGCACGCGAGCGCCGCGGAATCGGTGATCGAAGGAACTCTGTGGCTCGTGCCCGCGGCGCCCATGATCCGACACCACCACGAGTGGTGGAACGGGGAAGGCTATCCCGATGGCCTCTCTGGCGAGGCGATCCCCTTGGGCGCTCGGATCATTGGACTGGCCGAAGCCTACGACGTCCTGGTTTCGGATGTGCCTTGGCGGAACCGGCTCGATGAAACCCTTGCTTTGGAGGAGTTGGAGCGATGCAGCGGCAAGCAGTTCGACCCGGTGGTTTTGGATGCCTTCCGCAAAATCCAACCCCTGGTTCAGCCAGCAGACCCAGCCTAGGTGGGTTCAGCCGGCCGCGGCAGGAGATGCCACGCCCGCCAGACGGGCGTGGCACCTCCCCAGTGTCTCAGCCGGCCGCGTGGATCTCGCCCGAGCCCACGATCGATCGCTCGACCTTGCCCGGATTCCCGCTGTAGGCGATGTCGCCGCTGCCTGCGATCGCCCCCTCCAGCGATTCGGTCGCGAACACCGAGACGTCTCCCGAGCCGCTGATCGAAACGTCGGCGTTCTTCGCCTTGAGACCCGAGAGGTCCATGTCGCCCGAGCCCGCAATGGAGGCGTCCACGCTGTCCGCGGTGCCGCGTACGGTGACGTCCCCAGAACCGGCGATGCTCGCCGAGAAGCTCGAGCACTTCACTCCGTCGATCACCGCGTTCGCCGAACCCTTCACGGAGATCTCCTCCAGCGACGGGGCGGTGACGGTCACCTTCAGAGGCGTGCGGGACGAGTAGGACTCTTCGCACGTTATGACGAGCTTGCCGTCTTCGACCTTGGTGATGATCTTCGGGACGATGTTGTCGTCCCCTTCGACCTTGACCGAAACCTTGGGACCGACCTTGGCGACCACATCGGTCGCCCCTTCGACGACGATCCCCTTGAAGTCGGACACCTGCCGCACTTCGCTCGCGGCCTTGCCGGAGCCTTCGATTCGAGGTCCCCCGTCGGAGATCCGGTCGATGACGTGCACCACGCCGCATCCTCCTGCCATCGTCGCAACCGCTGCCAGCGCAACCAAACTCTTGATCATTGAAAACTCCCGCAGACACAACCGGCCCGCTCTTGGAAGTTAACTGCATCGCGGCGAGATTCGCAATCCCGGCGGTCCCAAAGTCCCGGAGATCACTCGGGAGGTTCTTCGTCCGACTCCGGAGGCAACCGGTGCCCGCGCCGCTTGAGCGCGTCGCGCAGGAGAAACTCGATCTCGCCGTTGACGCTGCGCAGATCCTGCTCCGCGAGCCGCTTCAGCTGTCGCCAAAGCGGCTCGGGAATTCGGAGCAGGACGGATTTGCGCTCGGCCATGGTTCCCCTAGTACAGCGACCCTGTGTTCAACACGGGCTGCGCCGAATGGTCGCTGCAGAGCACGACCATCAGGTTCGAGACCATCTGCGCCTTGCGCTCCTCGTCGAGTTTGACGATCTCGTCCTTCTCGATGTGCTTGAGGGCCATGTCCACCATGGTCACCGCGCCCTCGACGATCTTCTGCCGCGCGGCGATGATCGCGGCCGCCTGCTGTCGGCGAAGCATGGCGCTTGCGATTTCCGGCGCGTAGGCCAGGTGGGACAACCGGGCCTCGAGGACCTCCACGCCCGCTCGCGAAAGCCGCTCGCTCAGCTCCTGCGTCAGGTGCTCGGAGACTTCCGAGGTGTTGCGGCGAAGCGAGACCGTGTCGTCTTCCGCGTCGTAAGGATAGGTCGAGGCCGAGTGCCGGACGGCCGTTTCGGACTGCATCATCACGTAGTCGTCGTAGTTGTCCACCTCGAAGGCGGCCTCGAAGGTGTCGCGAACCTTCCACACAACGATCGCCGCGATCTCCACCGGATTGCCCGATAGGTCGTTGACCTTGAGCTTCTCCCCGTTCAGCGTACGCACGCGCAGGGAAAGAGAGCGCTTGGTCATGAAGGGGTTCGTCCAGTGGAATCCGGCGGCCTTCACCGTCCCTTTGTAGCTTCCAAAGAGCAGCAGCACCTTGCTTCCGTTCGGTTCGACGATGAAGAATCCCGGGAGGGTTAGGCTCCAAAGCAGCCAGAAGCCGATCAGTCGTCCGACCTCCATCCCGCCTACCTGCCCTCCCTGATCCGCCATCTGTGCCATCGAGACAATGGACCAAACACCTCCAGCGAACAAGCCGATGCTCACCAACAGCATCAGCCATCCCGGAAGACCCCGAACCTCATACTCGTGTTTCATCTTTCTAGTAGGCTCCTCACCTATCGATATGATATCACACTGATGGCATCCGCCCGCCAAAGGACCCATCGGATTTGCGGAACCGCGGGGAAGTACACTCTTGCGCGTGACGTTCCAAGAGCTGATCCGCCGACTCGACGATTACTGGGCCGCCCAAGGGTGTGCCTTGCTTCAGCCGTTCGATACCGAGGTGGGCGCCGGCACGATGCACCCGGCAACGACGCTGAACTCGTTGGGTCCGCATCCATGGAACGTGGCGTTCGTCCAACCGTCCCGCAGACCCGCGGACGGGCGGTACACGCTGAACCCCATGCGTTCGCAGCGCTACTACCAGTATCAGGTGATCCTCAAGCCCAGCCCCGACAACGTGGTGGACCTGTACATGGGGTCACTCGACGCCCTGGGATTCAACGTGAAGCGAAACGACGTACGGCTGGTCGAGGACGACTGGGAGTCCCCCTCGCTGGGCGCAAGCGGCGTGGGTTGGGAAGTGTGGCTCGACGGCACCGAGATCACCCAGTTCACGTTCTTCCAACAGATGGGCGGAATCGACTGCAACCCCGTGTGCGCCGAGATCACCTACGGCCCGGAGCGGCTTTGCCTGATGGTCAACAAGCAGAACTCGTTCTGGGACGACCTGATGTGGAACGAGACGCTCTCCTACCGCGACGTCAACTACCAGCTCGAGATGCAGGAGAACGTCTACAACTTCGAGGTGGCCTCCACCGACCTCCTGTTCCAACTGTTCGACATGTACGAGGCGGAGTCGAAGCGCGTGATCGAAACGAAGGTCTTTTGGGACGACGCCAAGAGGATTCTCACTTCGCAGGAACCGGAGACTCAGGAAGAAGGAGCCCACGCGCTCGTCTATCCCGCGTTCGAGTTGGCCCTGAAGTGCTCCCACGCGTTCAACCTGCTCGACGCCCGCGGCGCGGTCTCCGCGACCGAGCGTGCGGCCTACATCAACCGTGTTCGCGCGCGGGTTCGGGCGTGCTGCCTCCGGTACGTCGAACAGTTTAAAGCACCCGCAACGACGTAGGGTGCGCCCGTTGCGGGCGTGTCGATGGTCCGAAAGCCCTGTCGCTCGACGCGGGTTTTTGCTACCCTAGTAGCGGGGTTACCAAATGTCAGGACAGGGTTCGACGGGCAACGTGATCGCCGCCTTGGCGAGTTTCTTCATTCCAGGCCTGGGTCAGCTGATCCAGGGCCGGGTGCTTCCCGCGATCGCATTCTTCGTGCTTGCGGGAATCGGGTGGTTCTTCCTGCTCGGATGGGTGTTCCATCTCTGGGCAGTGATCGACGCGGCCGTGTACAAGGGGCGTTAGCACCCGAATTTGGCCTGCGCGTACCCGAGCCACGCATCGGCGCGCATTTCCGATCCAGCAACACGGACCAGGAGCTCCTTGGGGGTGAAGCGCTTGCCTTGGCGGTAGATCTTCTCCGTGAGCCAACCCAGAATCGGCTTGAAGTCGCCCTGCGCCATCCCCTCTTCGGCCTGAGGAAGGTCCTGCTTCAGGGCTTGCCACACCTGGCCGCCGATCAGGTTCCCCATGGCGTAGGTCGGGAAGTAGCCGATCGAACCACGCGACCAGTGCACGTCCTGGAGCACGCCGAGCCCGTCGTGGGGAGGCGTGATCCCGAGATACCGCTCCATTTTCGCGTTCCAGGCGTCGGGTAGGTCACGCACCCGGACTTGCCCGGTCAGCACGTCGCACTCCAGTTCGAACCGCACCTGGATGTGAAGGTTGTAGGTCAGCTCGTCGGAGCCGATGCGCACCGGTCCGGGCTCCACCTTGTTCACCGCGGCGGCAAACCGCTCCGGTCCGACATCGAGCCGCCCCGGAAACGCCTCCTGAAGGAAGGGAAGAGCCCAATTCCAGAAGAAGGGGCTGCGTCCGACGATATTCTCCCAAAGACGCGATTGGCTCTCGTGGATGCCAAGCGAGATGCCGCCGCACAACGGTTGTCGATCCCACTCCTTGGGCGAATTCTGCTCGTAGAGAGCGTGTCCCATCTCGTGCAGCGAGCTGAACACAATGCCCTTGAGGTGGGACGCCGGGCGCGTGGTCATGCGGACGTCGGAGACGGAGAAGTTGGAGCAGAAGGCGTTGGGAGCGACGTCGAGCCGTCCGGATTGGAAGTCAAAGCCGATGCCCTGAAGAATCCGCTCCATCGCGCCACGGAGGACCTGGTCGTCCCAAGGTCCCTCGAGGAACGAGTCGTCCACGTTCGGTCCGGCCTCCTGAATGCGCCGCACCATCGCCGTGATCGGAGGCTGGATCGTTTCAAACATCTTCCGGGCATCCGAGGTCTTCGCCCCCTCTTCGAAGAGGTCCAGCAACGGATCGTAGACGTGCTCCTCGTAACCAAGCGCTTCGGCCGTACGCCCGGCGATGTCGAACAGGCGGGCGTAGTAGGGCTCCATCGGAGCGAAATCGGCCGCTTCTCGAGCGGCTTTCCATACCTCGTACGCCTCGGAGGAGACCGCCGCCTTCTCGACGACCAGAGCCCGGGGCATCTTCCTCTGGAGTTCGGCTTCGCGCTGCAGCACGCGAACGGTGGCCGCATCGTCGGACCCCGGCTCTGCCTCGGACGCGGCACGTTCGAGGAGCGCGGCAAGCTCATCCGAGGTGGCCAGTTCGTGGGCGAGCCGGGCGAGCTGGCCGACGTGCGCCGTGCGCGCCGCAGCGCCGCCGGGAGGCATTCCGACTTGGCGGTCCCAATTCAGGACAGCGGCCGCTTTTTGGAGTGCGTTGAGGGTGGCGTGCCGTTCGAGGAGAGAGGTCTGAGCGCTCACGTGGCGCAGTCTACCGGCCGCCCCGGCGCTAGCGAATCACGATGTTTCCGAGCACCAGATCCCCATCGACGTGGAACACATGCTCGCCCGTGGGCAAGTCGCAGCGCAGGAAGAAGTGATCGGCGACCGTGCGACTGTGGCTGTCCGTCAAGGTCAGGGTGAGGACGACCGGGGTGAAATGAAGCTGGCCCTTGGTTCGAATCGTGGCTACATTCCCCTGGACGGACAGGCTCCCCAGTCTTTCGGCGCTGACCACCACGTCCGGATAGCCCCCGTCCCCCGGGGAAAGGGGGGCATAGCCATCGAGGTCGATGCCCTCCGCGGAGAACAAAAACCGACCGGCGACCCCGCGGCCGTCGGGATTGGCGGACACCTCAAAGCTCGCGGCTCCCGCGCCGTGATGTCCCTCGAACTCCAGCTTCCCGCGACCCTCCACCTGCGGGGGTCCCGCAGCCCAAACGGCGGCGGCGACGACGCCGGCTGCGGACAACAGTGCAAGCTTTTTCAACATCAGGGCTCCCGGTGCGGATGACAGCATGATAACCCCAGATCGTTCGGTATGGCGAACTTTTCGGGGGGTCGTCTCGTTCTGCCACTGGTCGCTTCGTTGGAAAGTTGTGTGACAATGAAGGGAGTTCGTGGGGGAGAAATGTCCATTTTGAGAAGCAAACGCTTTGGGGCCCTGGTGGCCGTGGTCGGGCTGTTTGGGGCGGCGGACGCGCAGTATCCGGCGAACAACGTCGTTCTGAGGAGCCAAGTTTCGCTCAACACGTTCGGCGCCCAGTCGGGCAACGACTGCTGGGGCTACGTTTCGCCTTCGGGCCGAGAGTATGCGCTCATGGGCTGCAACAACAAGCTTGCGATCGTCGAAGTGACCAACCCGTCCGCTCCCAACTACTTCGCGTCCATTTCCCACCCCAGCAGCACGTGGGGCGACATCAAGGTCTACAAGAGTTGCGCCTACGTCGTGACGGAGACCTCCGGCACCGGCATCCAGGTGATCGACCTGTCGAACATCGACAACCACGTGGTCAACCTCGTTCGGACGTTGCCCGCCCCGGATCGATCCCACAACCTCGCCATCGATACGACCAGCGGCTTCCTCTATTCCCTCGGATCGCGTGGCGGATCGGGAACGACCACGTGCTGGGACCTCTCGGTTCCTACCAACCCGGTGCAGGTCGGCTCGGACTCGATGACCAACATCTACATCCACGACGCGCAGATCGTCACCTACACGAGTGGACCCTATGCGGGACGACAGATTTTGTTCGGGAGCGCGGCGAACTTGGGCGCGGTGATCGTGGACGTGACGGACAAGAACAACCCGAGCGTCGTTCGCACTCTGACCTACCCGAGCATCGGATACACGCACCAGGCGTGGCTTTCCGCGGACCGGCACTACCTCTACCTCGACGACGAGATGGACGAGACCGGTTCGGGTTTCACGACCCGGACGATGGTCTTCGACGTCTCCAATTTGGAGCAAGCGTCCCTGGTCACGACCTTCACCTCGGGTGAGTCGGCGATCGACCACAACCTCTATGTGCGCGACGGGTTCATCTTCCAGGCCAACTACCGGAGCGGCCTGCGGATATTCGATGCCAACGACAACCCCACCGCCCCGGTTCAAGTCGGCTTCTTCGACACGTATCCGCCGAACAACAGCACCGGGTTCGACGGCGCGTGGAGCAATTTCCCCTTCTTCCCGAGCGGCACGGTCATCATCAGCGACATCAACCGGGGCCTGTTCGTGGTGGACCCAACGCAAGCCGTCACTCGGTTCGAGGCGCCCACGTCCTATCGGGTACTTCGAGGCATTCCCGTCCAGGGCAACCTCGCCTCGCTGGTCTCCAGCGACGATTCGTACCTCCAGGTGCGCCGCAACCTCGCCGCCGACGAGATCGGCCACGAAATCTGGGTCCAGGTCGAGGGTAGGGCTGTGACGGAGCATCCGAACTCGGTCGCCTTCGTGCTCGAGGCCCGCGCGCAGGCAAGTGGATTCCGACAGGTCCTCGAGTTGTTCGACTTCTCGTCCCGCACGTGGGTCCAGGCGGACGTCCGCTTCGCCGGAACGAGCGACCAGACGATCACCGTCCAGGCGCCCGGTGGTCAGAGCCGGTTCGTCGAACCCGGAACGCGCGCGGTGCGCGCCCGCGTCGGTTGGACGAACGTGGCGGCCGACGTCGCCCAATCGTGGTCCATCTGGATCGATCGCGCGGTCTGGAAGATCGTGCCTTAGAAGCGAGACCCGTTCAGCCGAGCACGCTGAACGGGGTCATGTCGCCCAGCACTTCGTTGGACTCCCCGAGATGGAGCATCTTGGGCGTCACGGGCTCGTCGGACAGGACGAAGGCGGCGATGACCACCCGGTCGCCCGGCGAGAAGTGGTGCGCCGCGCCGCCGTTCATGCCGACTACGCCTTTCGGCCCGGCAAAGGCGTACGTTTGGATGCGGCTGGTGTGATCCACGGCCCAGACGTGCACCAGTTCGCCGTCCTCGATCCCAATCTGGGCGAGGAGGTCGCCATCGATTTCGATGCTGCCCACGTAATCCGGGTTCGCATAGGTCACCCGTGCGTGGTGCAGCTTCGCCTTCAGGAGTTGCTTGAGTTGCATCGACAGTTCTTTAGACGTTCACCGGCGCCTTCGCGCTCGGTTCGATCGCCGGCTCGGTACGTTCGGACGCCTCGGATGCCGAGTGCCTCCGAGGACGTCGGAACCAGGCGGCGATCGCGCAGCCGATCGCCAAGATACCCGTCCCGACCCAGACAAGGATCGTCATCGGCTTGTAGAAGAGCTCCACCGGGTAGGCCGGGCGCTCGCGGTGCAGTTGGATCAACGCGCTCCGGCTCGCCGCATCCATGGCCTGCATCGAAACGAGAACGCCCTGGCCCGTCGAGGCGAAGTGGGGAACCAATCCGCTCTGGGTGAGCTCGAGTTCGGGAGTCACCTCGGCCGAGAGCCCCTCGCCCGGCGCCTCGACCTTGATACGGGCTCCAAAGCGCGTTCCGGGGACGCCGGGCGCGCCCGTGGTCACCATCTCTTCGTACGTGACGCTCAGGCCCGAGAACTGCTTGGTCTCGCCTGGTTTGAGCATCTGCGGCTCCCCGATGTCGAACTCCTCGCTCCGCAGCGTGAAGTAGATGTCGTGCGAGAGGGTTTGGTGGATCGAGGGCCAGACCATCTGGTTCGGCGTCGCTTCGGGAGACTCGGTGTTGCGGAAGTAGAAGAGCCCTGGATCGGCGACGAACTCCTCGCCGTGCCCGCGCAAATCGAACAGCATCTTGTTGTTGCGGTCGAAGAGGAAATCCGACGGGTCTCCCTTTTCGATGGAGCGGCCCTTGTATCGGATCACGTACCCCAAGGCCGACCCCGCGCCGTCCTTTTCGACCAGCACGACCTGCGACTTCTGCTCAAAGCCTCTGGAAACGACCAGCCCCGCCATGAGCACGGCGACGCCGACGTGCGCGAGAAAGCCACCGGCCGAAGAGCGTCCGCGCTTCCAGAGCGACCCCAGGCGCCACAAATTGGCCGCGGCGGCAAAGATGCAAAGGAAGGCGAGGAACAGCACCCACGGCTTCAACGGAACCTGGACGCCTGCGGGAAACGCCACGGTGTCTCCGTTGTACGCGCCGGCGGTCCAATCGGAGCGGTTCATCGCCAGCATGGCCAACCCGATCGTCGCGATGGAGATGCTGAGGACGTTCACCATCTCGCCCAAGGTGGCGCGAAGGGGTTTGGGACGCCATGACAGGAACGGCCCGATCGCCATGAGCATGAGGATCGGCACGAAGAACCAGGAGAGCACCAAGTGGTAGATGTGCTCCTCCACGACGCGGGGTTGGCGTCCCGTCAGGGCCATGAACAGCGGCACGCTCATCCCGATGGCGGTCGACGCAGCCATCGCGCTCAGCAGAAGGACTCCCCAGCGGTAACCGGCCTCGCGATGAACCCCGTCGCCCGCGAGCGGTTTGGCCTCGCTGCGCACCGTGCGGCCACGCACGACCCAAAGGGCCAGGTATCCGAGGAGCGACACGAAGAAGAAGCCCAGCAACACCTTGTGGGCGGTGCTATCCATCTGGGCGAAGCTGTGCACGCTCGCGTCGGCCAGGAACCCGCTCCTCGTGAGGAACGTGCCGTAGACGAACGCGAGGAAGGGAAGGCCCGCGAACAGCAGATTCGTCCCGCCCCAACTGGACCGGGTGCCCTGCACGATCAGGCCGTGGATGAACACCACCAGAAGGAGCCACGGCACAAAGCTCACGTTCTCGACCGGATCCCACATCCAAAAGCCGCCCCAGCCGAGCGTCTCGTAGGCCCAGAAGCCACCCATGCAAAGGCCGACACCAAGCAGCCCCACCCCCGCGATCGCCCAAGGCCGAACGCCCGCGATCCAGGTCGAGGTGCGCGGGCCGACCATCGCTGCGACCGCCCAGCAAAACGGCACGGCCAAACTCCCAAACCCAAGGAAGATCGTGGGGGGGTGGATGACGACCCAGTAATTCTGCAGGGAGGGTGTGAGCCCAGCGCCGGTCGGCGGGACGAGGTTGCCCGCTTCCGGAATCAGGCGAAACGGCGTCTCATAGGCGAGGATGCCGCAGAGGGCGCCCAGAAAGAGGGCGAAGGGGATCGTGAACCAGCGACGGTGCTCCCCGGTCCGGGGCGCGGCCAGGATTCCGAAGAGGGCCGACGTCGTCGCCCAAAGCAGGAAGCTGCCCTCTTGGCCCGCCCAGATGCCCGCGATCTTGTACTTGAGCGCCGTGCTTGCGTCTCCGCGCGAAAACACGTACTGGTACTGGAACTGATCGCCCGCAAACAGCGAGCCGAGGCAGAGGATCGCGCCGAAGACGGTGAAGCCGCCCAGCGTGAACGCCCATCCCCCGAAACGCCCGAAGCGCGCGTGTCTGGGGGCGAGGAGCCAAAAGAGAATCGACGCGGCGAAGAGAGCCAGCCCGGCAAGGACGAGAACCCGACCAGCGGCACCTGCGAAAACCGACCACGCGGGCGCGGTCGGCCACCCAAGGTGCCCAAACTCGCCCACCCGTTAGGCCTTTTTCTCGCCTTCGTAGCGAGACGGACACTTGACCAGCATCTTGTGCGCCTTGAAGACGCCTTCCTTCATCGAACCCACCACGACGACCTGCTTGGCCTCGTTCAGGTTCGAAACGGCGCTGCCCCGATACTCGACCGGTGCCTCGTTGCCTTCGGCATCGCGCACCCGGAACTTCAGAACGCCCTGAGCCATCTGGTTCTCGAGGGATCCGGGAATGATCTCGCCGGCGAGATGGAGGCTCTCGCCCGAAGCGGACTTTGCCTGGGCGACGGTCACATAAGGACTTGCATTGGTGACGAAGGCCGCGACCAGACCTACGATGGCCAGCAACGCGACGACACCGGAAACGATCGCTCCTGTACGGTTTTTCATCGGCTCCTCATTTTAGTCTACGACGGGGGCGCCGCGCTACGTTCTCGGGAACATTCACAGGTTCGCCAGGCGTTGATTGGAATCGAATCGGATAGAATGGACCGTCCCGATGCAGATCTCACGCTCCTTATCTCGAATGACCGCCGGCACCGCCCTCTTGGGCGTCTGCGCGTATCTGGTGTTCGCCCAGGGCGGCGCGGGGACGCCCGCACCGGCGGCCACCCGCCCCGATTGGGGCGTTTTGAACCTGCAGACCAACGTCGGCAGCTTTCGCATCACCGGAACGAAGGACCCCGCGGAGGGTCGTCTCGAAATCCAGTTCACCGGCTCGGTCCTGGTGAGCCAACTCGAGCCCAACGGCACGGTCACCGCGTCCGAGGGGCTGATCAAGGAGTACGACGCCCGAGACCGGAAGGTGTTCTTCGGAACCGGCAAGCTCGTCGTCGAAGGGAAGTTCCGCAAATTCCAGTGGTTTGGCCGGGACATGCAGGCCCGTTTCGTCGGCAAAGGCATCTTCTTGATGTACGGCGAGTTCGACAAGAACCTGGATACGGGCACGTACTGGTACGACGGCAATCCCAAACGCTTCCCCTGGGGCCAGGGCGGACGCACGTTGGCGATCCCGAACGAGGGGGCCAACGTGATCAAGCCGGTTCCCCGCGACCAGGCGGGCGGCGGCGGCGGCTAGGTGCTTCGGCAGACCTTCCTCCACGTGCCGGGCATCGGCCGCAAGATGGAGAGGTCGCTGTGGGAACAGGGCTGCGACGATTGGGATTGTCTGCTCGCCCATCCCGAGCAGTACTCCTTCGGCACGGCTGCGCGCAACGACGTCGTTCGAGAAATCGAACGCTCGCGCCAATGCCTTGAGGAGGGCGTGCACCAGCACTTCCGGCAACCCCTGGGATTGGGGGAGGCGTGGCGCGCCTTTCCCGAGTTTCGCGATCGTTGCGTCTACCTCGACATCGAGACCGACGGCTCGAAGGGCGGCGATTCGGTCACGACGATCGGCATGTGGGACGGGCGCGCGTTCCAGTGTCTGATCAAGGGGCGCGACCTGGAGGAGTTTCGGGACCGCATCAGCCACTATTCGATGATCGTGACGTTCTTCGGGGCCGGCTTCGATCTTCCGGTGCTGGAGCAGCGATTTCCCGGCCTCGTGTTCGACCAGATCCACCTCGATCTCTGCCCGGCGCTGCGCAAGATCGGCTACCGCGGCGGACTCAAGAACATCGAGCGCGTGCTCGGCATTCCGCGTGCGCCGGAGATCGAGCACCTCACGGGTCTCGACGCCGTAAAACTCTGGCGCGCACACCAGTGGCGGGGAAGCGAACGGGCGCTCGAGACCCTGATCGCCTACAACAAGGCGGACGTGGTGAACCTGGAACGGCTCGCCGAGTTCGCTTACGCCCGCCTCCGACGCGACACGCTCGGCGTGGTGCAGCGCACGCTCATTCCCCCTTCCGGGGACTAATTGATATAATAGGGGCGTCAGGTTTCTGTTAGGGTCCGACTGAGTACGCCGCCACGGCTGTCTGAAGTTGAAGCCGAACCGCAAACCGAGCAAACGGGGCTTGGCGGCCTCGGGAGGATTCAATGGCTAACAAGTCGCTATACGTGGGCAATTTGCCCTATTCGTGCACCGAGGCGGACCTCTTGGAAGCGTTCGGTGCCTACGACGCGAGCACGGCGCGCGTGATCGAAGGCCGTGGATTTGGATTCGTCGACGTTCCCGCCGAAAAGGCGGACGACGCGATCGGCGCCATGCACGGTTCCCAACTGGGCGGGCGCACGCTCACGGTCAACGAGGCGCGTCCGCGCGACAACGACCGCGGGGGCGGTGGCGGCGGTCGTGGCCGCTGGTAATCGCTTGACCCGCTTGGTTTGAAAAGGCGCCCCCATCTCTGCGAGGAACGGGCGCCTTTTGCATACCCAAGGCTGGGCATTCACGCCCGTTGAGCGGGCGTGGCACCGGCATCGACCTGCACGCCCGTCGAGCCGCTACACGTCTTCGCCGAACGGCCAGGTGGGCAGTTGGTGCTTCAGCGGGCGGTCTTCCCGGTAGCCAAGCTCGTACTCGGCCTGAACCACGGTGTGGATCTCGTGGGTGCCCTCGTAGATCATCGCCCCGCGGGAATTCCTGAAGTACCGCTCGACGGGGAACTCGTCGATGTAGCCGTAGGCCCCGTGGATCTCGACCGCGTCGTTCGCCGAGCGGAATGCGTTGGCGCAGTTCACCCACTTGGCGAGGCTGACCTCGCGCGTGTGGCGAAGACCCTGGTTCTTCATCCAACCAACCTTCTCGTAAAGGAGCCGGCCGATGTCCCGCGACTGCACCATGTTCGCGATCATCTGCTGCACAAGCTGCTTGCGCCCGATCTCCTCACCCGAGACCTTGCGGGAGCGCGCGTAGGGCACGCACGCGTCGAGGCACGCCTGCACGATGCCGACCGCCCCCGAGGCGACCGTGAAGCGCCCGTGATCCAACGCGGACATCGCGACCTTGAAGCCGTCGCCCTCGTCCCCGATTCGGTTCTCCGCGCCGACGCGCACGTCCTCGAAGAAGATCTGACCCGTGTTGCCCGCCCGCACGCCCAACTTGCCCTCGAGCGGCTTGCTGTGAAAGCCCGGCATCGTTCGATCGACGACGAACGCGGTCAAACCCGCTGCCTTGGACTTGGCCTCGGGGTCGGTGACCGCGACCACCAGGAACTGATCGGCATAGTCGGCAAGGCTGATCCACGTCTTCTCGCCGTTCAGAACGTAGCTGTCTCCATCGCGGACGGCCCGGGTTCGGATGTTGACCGCATCCGAGCCGACGTTGGGTTCGGTGAGGCCGAACGCGCCGAATCGGTCGCCCTTGGCCAGAGCCGGCAGCCATCGGTGTTTCTGCTCGGACGTGCCCCACTGCATCAGCGTCAGACAGTGCAGTCCGCTGTGGACGCTCATGAACACACGCGCGCTCGTGTCCCCGCGCTCCAGCTCCTCGCACACGATGCCAAGGGAGATGTAGTCCGTGTCGGAGCCGCCGTACTTGGCGGGAATCGAGATTCCCGTGAGCCCCGCCTCCGCCAACTTCTCAAGCTGGGATCGGTCCGACGAATGGTTGCGGTCTCGTTCGCGAAGTCCCGGCAGAATCTCTTGGCGCGCGAACTTGAACGCGCTTTCGCGCACCAGTTCGTGCTCGGGGGTGGGCTGGAAATCCATGTTCGGATTCTACCGGGAGCCCCTCCCCTGAAAACGAGAAGGAGGGTGGGAGTCGCTGTCGAAACTTTCTCGGGATAACGCCATGTACTACACCGTGATGAAACGACTCTTGCTGTTCGCAGCGCTCCTCCCCCTCGCCGCCTTTGGCCAGAACAACCCGTTGCTTGGCGGGACCGACAAGTGGTCGTCGGTGCTGACGAACCTCCCCGCGCGGAACCTGGGACCCACGACGATGGGCGGCCGGATCACAGACATTTCGGTGTACGAGAAGGAACCGCGCATCTTCTACGCAGGCTCCGCATCCGGTGGTCTTTGGAAGACGGTGAACGGCGGCATCACGCTTCAACCCGTGTTTGAAAAGGAGGTCGTTGCTTCGATCGGGGCCGTTGCCGTGTGCCAGACCAACCCGGATCTGGTCTGGGTCGGGACCGGCGAACCCACCAGCCGAAACTCCTCGTCGTGGGGTGCTGGCGTCTTCAAATCGGAGGACGGAGGCAAGACCTGGAAGATGATGGGGCTCCCGGAATCGCGCCACATCTCCCGAATCGCGATCGATCCACGGAACCCCGATACGGTGTTCATCGGAGCCCTCGGTCAACTTTGGGGCGCGAACGAAGAGCGGGGCCTGTACAAGACCACCGACGGTGGGAAGTCGTGGAAGAAGGTGCTCTCCGTGGACTCGAACACGGGCGTCGTCGACGTCAAGATCGACCCGTCCGACTCCAAAACCCTCATCGCGGCCACGTGGCAGCGGCTGCGATTCCCCTGGAACTTCATCAGCGGCGGCCCGGGAAGCGCAATCTGGAAATCGACCGACGGTGGCGAAAGCTGGCGGAAGGTCACCAAGGGCCTTCCGACCGATACGCTCGGCCGCATCGGGCTCGACTTCTTCCGCAAGGACCCCAAGATCGTGGTCGCCACGGTCGAGAGCAAGGAGGGAGGCGGCTTCTACAAGAGCAAGGACAAGGGGGAGTCGTGGGCGAGGCTGTCCAACACGAACCCCCGCCCGTTCTACTTCAGCGTTCCGCGCCAAGACCCGCAAGACGAAAACCGGGTGTACGTCGCCGCCGTCCAGCTCTACTCCAGCGACAACGGCGGGGAGCTCTTCCGCACGATGAGAACGAGCGTTCACGTGGACCATCACGCGATGTGGATCGACCCCAACGACAGCAACCACATGCTGATCGGCGAAGACGGCGGCCTTGCCCAGACGCGCGACCGCGGGGACACGTGGGAACACCTCAACATGCCCGACATCGGGCAGTTCTACGCCGTGGCGGTCGACATGCGCAAGCCCTACTGGGTGTACGGCGGGCTGCAGGACAACGGCAGTTGGGGAGCGCCCACCCAAACTTCCCGCGGCGGGGTCTCTTACTTCGACTGGATCAACGTCGGCGGTGGCGATGGGTTCCACGTCCAGGTCGATCCCGAGGACTGGGCCACGGTCTACTCCGAGAGCCAGGGCGGCGCTGTCGGGCGCATCGACCTGCGTGGCGGGTTCCAACGGTCGATTCGGCCGCGAGGGCAGCGCAACGAGTACCGCTTCAACTGGAGCACCCCATTCATCATCTCGCCTCACAACGCAAAGACGCTCTATCTGGGCGGCAACAAGCTGTTCAAGTCCGTGGACCGCGGCGACAACTGGAACACGATCAGCGACGACCTGACCACGAACGACCCCGAGAAGCAGAAACCCGGGGAAGGAAGCGTCAGCCCCGAAGACACGGGAGCGGAGCGGCACTGCACGATCATCACGATCAGCGAGTCGCCCGCCAAGCAGGGGCTTCTGTGGGTGGGGACCGATGACGGCCTGGTCCACATCTCGCGGAACGACGGCGTGAGCTGGGAGAACGTGGTCGGCAACATTTCGGGCCTCCCGGCGAACACCTGGTGCTCGCGCGTGACGGCGTCCGCCTTCGAAGAGGGCCGCGCCTACGCCACGTTCGACGGACACCGCTCGAACGACTACAAGCCCTATGTGTACGTGACCGAGGATTTCGGCAAGACGTGGAAGAGCCTTGCGGGCACGCTGCCCGCCGTGGGTTCGACCTACGTGATCAAAGAGGGCACGCAGAACCCCGACCTGTTGTTCGTGGGAACGGAGACCGGGTTGTTCGTGTCCCTCGACCGAGGGGAGAACTGGACGAAGTACGCCGGCTTGCCGACCGTTCCCGTCCACGACCTCGTGATCCACCCGCGCGAGCTCGATCTTGTGATCGGCACGCACGGACGGAGCATCTGGATCGTGCCCGTGGGCGCCCTCGAGCAACTGACGACCGCCGCCAGGGAGAAGGACGTCGTGCTGTGCAAGCCCGCCGACGTCTACCTCATGGGGCGAACGTCGCGCGGAGGAGACTTCGACGGCGACCGCCTGTTCGTCTCCACCAACACGCAGCCGGGAACGATGATCTGCTACTACCTGAAGGCCGAAGCCACGGGGGTCAAGATCAACATCTCGGATGCCGCAGGCAACTCGGTCGCGGATCTTACCGGCACGGGAGCCGCGGGGCTCAACGCCGTGTCCTGGACGGGGCGCGGAAGGCGGGGATTGGCTGCGGGGGACTACCGGGTCACCCTGACGGTCGGTGAAAACACCTTCCTCACGAGCGTCCGTGTCGAGGATCTCGGCCCCCTCTCGGGCGACGAGGAGTAAGCCGCCCGAAATCTTGGCCTTACCCCCCGCCTAGTTCGGGGGGTTCTCTTCGTGGTCCAGCGTTGCAGGAGGTCGGGGCATGCTGACCGGGGGCCGTGGCCGCTGGGTCGCCCGCCCGGTGCTCGCCTTCTCGCGCACGTTGCGCCGGGCGGCGCGCTCCTCGGCGCCCGGCGTGACGGGCCAGAGGGTCTGGTCCGCCCAGTAGCTCTGGAGGAACTCCGCCCAGACACGCTCGTAGGTTCCCACAGTCTGCTTTGCTATCCGCTCCCAGTTGAAATCCGTTTGGAGCCGCAGTTTGGCCGCCTTCGCAAGACGGGCGGCCCGCACGGGGTCCTCCAAAACCCGGAGAATCGCCCAAGCGAGGGATTCCGAGTTGTTGGCGTAGCTTAACGTGCCGGTCTCGTCGTGCAGGACGACCTCGCTCAACCCGCCCGCGTCCGAGGTCACGACGGGCGCGCCGGCGGCCATCCCTTCGAGAGCCACGATCCCAAACGGCTCGTAAAGGGAAGGGAAGGCCGCGACGTCCGCGATCCGATACACCTGGTGCAGCGACCGGTTGGCCATGAAGCCGGTGAACAGCACCTTCTCCTTGAGCCCGTACCAGCGGACGAAGCGCTCGAACCGCTCTCTATGACCGCCGCCGACGATCAGGAATTTGGTGTTCGGTTCGCGCGCCAGCACGGCGCCCGCGGCGTTCAGGAGGTTCTGAATCCCCTTCTCGCGAACAAATCGGCCGACGTACACTACGATGCGCTCCTCGGGAAGGGCGAACTTCGCCCGCCACGCGGCCCGCTCGGCCTCGGTCCACTCGAACTCGAACTTCGAGGCGTCCACGCCGTTGAAGATCACATCGACCTTGTCCGCGGGGCAGGAGAAGAGCCGCTCCACCTCGCCCCGCATGAACTGGGAGCAGACGATCACGCGCCAAGCCTCGTAGGTCAGCCAGTACTCCTGCTCGTGGATGTACCGCTGGGTATCGTTGTGCACCCCCTGGTTCCGGCCCTCCTCGGTCGCATGGACCGTCGCGACCAGCGGCAGGCTGTACTCGTACTTCAACTCGCGGGCGCTGTCGAGGGAGAGCCAATCGTGCGCGTGGAAAAGGGTCGGCTCGCCACCGGGGCGGAAATCTTCCAGAAGCCGCCGGACGCGCCGCTCGGTCGCCGCGTTGAGCAACTGGATCTCGTGGATGAAATCGTTCGGCTCCTCGTCGAGGTGCACCCGATGCACATGAACCCCGCTGGGTTCCACCTCCTCGTCCGGCGCGAGCGGCGTCTCCTTGGTGACGACGTGCACGGAAACCCCTTGGGACTGGAGCTGTTGCGACAATTCGTAGACGTGCGGACTGATCCCCCCAACGATTCGGGGCGGGTACTCCCAAGAGAGCATGATCACGCGCATCGGCCTTCTCCATCGGTCAACGGTGCGCGCATCGGCTGATTCTACCGGGACGAAGCGGCCTCACTCCGACTCCTCTTCCTCCCTGAGGCTCCCGTGCCGGTAGGCGTAGGCCCGCGACAACTCGACCCCGAAGAAGAAGAGGGAAGCGGAGAAGTACGTCCACAACAGCAGGGCCACCACGGCGCCGGCCGCCCCGTATGCGGCGGAGAAGTTCGAATACTGGAAGTAGAGGGAGACAAGGTGCCGCCCCACTCCGAACCCAAAGGAGACCACCGAGGCGCCAAGCGCCACGTCCTTGAACCGAAGGGCCGGCGCAGGCAATGCCCTCAGGAACAGCGCGAACACCACTCCCCAGAAAGCCAACCCCGCCAGGAAGCTCACTCCCCGGTACAAGGGGAAGGAGGGATCGAGATACGTCCTGGCATGGGAGACGGCCACCGCAAGCGCCGCGTCCAAGCTCATCCAAGCCACCAGGATCACGCCCATCAGCAGCACGATGACGATCGCAGCGAGGCGTTGAAGGGCAAACCCCTTGAGCCCGCCACGCCGGTCGAACGATCCCCAGATCACATTGGTCGCTTCGTGCAGGTGGCCGAACATGGCGGAGGCTCCCCAAAGCATCACGGGCAGGCTGATCAGGGTCGCGGCAAGACCCGTGTGCTGAGAGGCGGTTTGGACGATCAGCGTGTGCAGGAAGTCGGACTGGGCCTTGCCGAACGACTCGCTCACCATCTCGAGGACCGCGTTGCGCACGGTCGCCTCGTCCATGAACATCGAACCCACGCCGATGGCGACCAGCAGAAGCGGCGAGATCGAGAGCAGCGTGTAGAACGTAAAAGCCGCCGCCATGCGGTTCGCCCGATGGCGGCCATAGCCCTCTCCGGCATCCAGGAACACGCCGACGAGGGGGTGATCGGCGACGCTCACGGCCCTTTGGGCGCACCGCCCGCGAGGAGGTCCCTCCCGGTCGACTTCGGCGGCGGCGGAATCCCCATCCACTTGGCCAACGTCGGGGCGACGTCGATCTGTCTGGCTCCCGCCAAGACCGTGCCCGCCGGCACCCCGCCGCCGGACAGGTACAGAATCGCCTTCATCTTCGGCCTCATCGGCCAAAAGCCGTGCGACCCCGCACCGATGGCCGAGCCCTTCTGAACCAGGACGTCCGCAACGCGCGACGAGGGATAGTAACCGGGCGCGAACTCGAGGTAGAGGTCTCCCCCGAGCGGGCCGCCGCCACCCCATTGCGCCGCCTCCTCGCGCGTCCAAACGTGCGTGACGATGGGCTCCTGCGTCGCAGGGTCCCGGGCTGCCAGCAGGGCCTTGGCCGCCTGGTCGAGCAGCTCCGTGCGTTCTCCCGCGGGAACGATGCCGCCCTTGCGCTCCTCTCCGTTCACGACGACGAAGAAGTCGCCGTACGGCGGCGCGAAGACGCGCGTCTGGGCCAACTCGACGTTGTTGGTGATCGTTCGGACCATCAGCCCCGCTTTCTCCAGGGCGAAGTTCACGTTGAAGGTGCGGCCCGTTCCCACCATGCCGTGGTCGCTCACAAGGGCCACCATCGTGTCGCGGTCGACCGCGTCGAGCACGTCGCCCAGCCAATCGTCCTGCAGCATGTACACCTGCTCGTAGAAGGGCCAGATCTTGGCCGCCAACTCCGCGTTGTGGGAGGGGCTGTCAGGGTCCAGAATCCCCATCCACGTGTGGCCGGCGCTGTCCGTCATCGGCGTGTAGTGGGTCAGCAGGTCGGGCTTCCATCGCTTGAGCGCGTAACGGGTGCCCCGCTTGAGGAACTCGCAGTCCAGCCGCACCATCTCGACGACCCGCCGTTCCGCCTCGCCGTCTCCCCCGTTCCACAGGGGCTTTCCGAACATCCCGTTGGCATAGTCGCGGAACATGTCGTCGTGGAATCCGCCGTAAACGTCGGTGTAGCTCTCGATCTCCTCCGTCGTCGCCGCGCCTTGCAGCGCGCTGGTCTTCCGCTGGTAAAGCTCGACCTTAGAAAGGTCGGAGGCCATCGAGAAGAGCCGGAAATAGACGTTCGCCGACATCCCGTCCTCGACGACGTGGAAGGCTGGACTCCAAGCGTCGAGCTTTGTGCTCGCGGGAACGGGTTTGAGGATGCACTCCCCCCGATTGCTGCGACCCGAACGGTTGTGCTGCCGGACCAAGATCGAATCGTAGCCCTGAACCGGGTCTTTGGGATCGTCGAAGAACAGGAAGAAGAACTCCTCGGCCCCGAGCTTTAGGCTGATCTCCCGGTAAGGCCCCTGTCCCTTCGGAAGAGAGGGCCACGACTCGAGCGGAACGACTTGCTTCGAGGCATCGAGCATCTGGCCGGGAAACAGCGGGTGTTCAAACCCTGAAAACGACACGTAGTTCCCCGCGGGCACACCCGCGGCCTTCAGTTCGGCGACGTACGGGTCCTCGGGGTAACTCTGCGTCGCCGACAGAACCACCACCTTCTTCCCAGCCTTGGCGGCCGTGAGATAGATGGGCTCGGCAAGCAACGCGGCCGAGCTGAACCCCGATTGCGTTTCGAGCTGCGTGTGTTCCGACTTGGGAAGCAGAGGCACGCTGTTGCCGGTCACGCCGTTGACATCGCCCCAAGTGCCGGTGAAGATGGCCGCGTGTCCCACGGCCGTCTTGGAGGGAAAGGCCGCGATCATCGACTCCGCGTGCGCACCCTGGCCCATCATCCGCGCGACGTTTGGGAGCTTGCCCTCTTCGAGAAGCCGATCGACGACCCAATCTGCGGCGCCGTCCCAAGAGAGAATGACCGCCTTCTTTTGGGAGAACGCGACGGGCGCGAGGGCTGCGAGGACGGCCACTCCTGCGGCAAGACGTGGGAGGACACGTTTCATACCCCCCGTTTTACCGTCCCGGCCGCCGGCGGTATCTTCTTGGGATGGACAAGAGGGAAGTGACTCGGCGTGAAATCCTGCTGGGAGGAGCCACCG
This sequence comes from Fimbriimonadaceae bacterium, assembly GCA_023957775.1. Taxonomy (NCBI): domain Bacteria; kingdom Bacillati; phylum Armatimonadota; class Fimbriimonadia; order Fimbriimonadales; family Fimbriimonadaceae; species Fimbriimonadaceae bacterium. The sequence goes on from JAMLGR010000001.1 coordinate 209,556, forward strand.
CGTGGGGCGCGGCCGCCCTCTCGCCACTCTCCTTAGCCCAAGCACGATCTCCAAAGCGCGCCCGCAACGTGATCTTCTGCGTTTCCGACGGCATGAGCGCAGGTGTCCCCACCATGGTCGACCACCTCTCGCTGACCAACCGCGGGCGCAACTCGTACTGGGGTTGGCTGATGCAGCAGCCGTTCGCGACCAACGGCCTCCAGGACACGCGCTCGCTGAACTCGCTCGTCACCGACTCCTCGGCCGCCAGCAGCGCGTGGGGAAGCGGGCGCCACATCTGGAACGGCCAGGTGAACATGTTCCCGGACGGCACAAAGCTGGCCACCCTGGCGCAGCTCCTGCACGACAAGGGCGTGCGCGTGGGTCTGGCAAGCACGGCGACCATCACCCATGCGACGCCCGCCGGTTTCGCCGTCAACTGCATGTCGCGGGACGATGAAGCCGCCATCGCGGAGCGCTATCTGGCAGACGAGGCGGTCGACGTCCTTCTGGGCGGCGGGGCGCGCTTCTTCGACGCGTCCTCGCGAAAGGACAAACGCGATCTCACGGGTGAGTTTGCCCGCCTCGGGTTCGAAGTGTGCAGGAGCCGTGGCGAACTCTTGTCGTCGACCAACCAACGGCTCCTTGGCTTGTTTGCCTCAGGACACGTTCCTTACACGGTTGACCGCCAGAACAGCCCGCAGCTCAACGCGACGGTCCCGACCCTTGCGGAAATGACGGGCATCGCGATCGACCGCCTGAGCTCGGGCTCGGACGGCTTCGTGCTGCAGGTCGAAGGGGCGCGGATCGACCATGGGGCCCACTCCAACGACCTCGCGGCGGCCCTTTACGACCAGATGGAGTTCGAGGAGGCCGTGAAGATCGCGGTCGACTTCGCCCAGAAGGACGGGCAGACGCTCGTCGTGGTGACCTCGGACCACGGAAACGGCAATCCGGGACTCAACGGCGCCGGTGCCGAGTACATCGACTCCACCGCGGGACTGCTGCTGGTCAACAACATGAGGGCCAGCTACGGGGAGCTCTTTGCGAAGATCCCACAGCGATTTACAGCAACTCAGTTGCAAGACGCGGTCAAAGAGTGGCTCGGCATCGAGTTGACGGCCGCCGAAGCCGACGCCGTTGTCGCCGCCGGCGGGGGCGCATCTCCCTTCAAGGAGTCCATCTTCTACAGGAGCCTCAACGCGACGCTCGCGGTGATCCTCGGCAACCACACCAAGGTGACATGGACAAGCACCAACCACACGTCGGACCACGTGCTCGTCACCGCGATCGGTCCCGGGCGCGAAGCGTTCGCCGGACTGACGCAGAACACGTCGATGTTCGACATCATCCTGGCCGCGAAGGGCCTGAAGCACTCGAACCCCACGATGACGTTCGAGCAGGCGAAGCCGCTCTACGAAAAGTGGAAGTCGGGCGGGGACGAGTGGGAAACCGCGCACTGGCTCTAAGGTGACCGGGCCGCAACCGTAGGGAAGCCCCCACCTCGCGCAAGCTCTATTCTATGCGACATAATAATGATTATCAGAACGCTCCTGCCGACCAGTTCTCGGCCCTACGGTCTTCTCCGATCGCCCTGAGAAACTGCTCGACTTCTTCGTAGGTGACTTCCCGCGACGCCTCAGGCCACCGTCTCATCGTGCTTTGGAGGACTTGGAGTTGGCGGTCGATATCGAGTCGAGGCCACCTTCCCGCGAGATCCGGGGCGGCAAACACCGCGCCGGCGGCGTCGAACATCACCAGTTCCCAACCCACGGCGGGCGCAACCTTCTCGGCAAAGGCGGAGTCCAGGGACACCAGGGCCGCTTGGCACCCCGTGCGCGATATCAAAGCGCGAAACGCCACGGGGTCGGATTCCGACGCGAAGCCGGACCGTAGGACTTGCTCCGAATGCACCTCCAAGCGGGGATCAAAGTACGGCGTGAGCCCATGGAATTCCAACACGCCCCCCTCCGACATCGTGTTGAAGACGCGGAGCCCCGACCCTCCCAACTCCTTCAGGTACCTCGCACAGCTCAGCGGATAGGCGTTGGGAGCCAACCCCGCGCCGAACACCCGCTTGTCGGACCTCCAGAGGCTGAGCATGTCCGACACCTCGAGCCAGGCACCTGCGGCCAAGCAAGCCAGGAGGCTCACGGCCATCGGCCAACTCAGCCGGACGCTCCCGCCCGTGACGGGCTCCGACCGACGGAGGAGGACGAACGGGATCGCGACGAGCGCGAACAAGGGCAGGTTGCGAACCGACGACAAGGCGAGAAACCCGTGGGTGAGCACGAGAAGCCCCAGGAACGGATCCTTCCGCTTGCGATCGAGCACCCCGATGCCGACGACCGCCGCGCCCAGCATGAAGAAGGCGACCACAGATGTGGCATCGGAGTGGGCGAAGGGGCTCTTCAGCTCCTCGATGACGCCTTGGGCGTAACTGCCCTGGGTCTGGACGAACAGGCGCAAGGGGAACAGCGCGCCCGCGATGCCGTAAGGGTTCATAAGGCATGCCGCCAGCGTCAGCGCGAGGACCCAACCCACCGTCACAATGCGACCCCGTTCCAAGAGTCGAACCGCGCGGACCCCCTCCACGATGGCAAGCTGCAGCACCATCGCAGGCCCCAGAGCGGACAGGGGATGCACGTTCGTCCAAAGCACCTGTAGGGCGGGAAGCGCCCACAGCCACTTCCCTCCCGCTTCCCGCCAACGAACGATAACCGCCAGGTAGACCGCGACGAAGAGGTACGTGGCGATTTCAGGGCGTGGGACGAAACGATCGCTGCAGGAGACGGCTGCGAGCCCGAGAATCGCCGTCCCAAGGAGCGGCGACCTCCAAGCTCGTGCGGTCCAGCCCGAGATCCCGAAGGTCGCGAGGATCGCGAGCGTTTGCAGGGCCGTGACGGCCGCGTAGCCTCCGGCGCGGCAAACGGCGAAGAGGCCCCAGCAGTAGAGCCATCGAAGCTCGAACCAGGGTGCTCCAGGGCTGCCGAAGGTCAGCGTGTCGCGCGCTGGAATCCCCGATTCGGCGACGAGTTGGCCTGTGCGGAGCTGCCAGAAGAAGTCCGCGACGTCGAACCGGTGCCAGGAGAGGGTGGCGATGAAGGCACCGAGGCACACGAAGAGCGTGCCACTCCACCAGCGCTGGCGTCCTCCCATGGGAAGGAGCATAGCGTCCGCCGGTGAGAAAGGTTATCCGGCGAGGCTCAAACCGGAGCCGTTGGACATCCGCTTGTCGAGCTTCTGTGCCGCCTCGTCGCACCGAGCGAGGAGGTCTTCCGCGGTTTGGCCCACGGACGATTCCCGCACGCGGCGAGCGATGAGCAGGGCGGCGGTCGTGAGGCCGGCGATCGCCAGAACGGCCATCAAGGAAGTGGCCGATCCCCGATCGCGAGTACGGCAGGTGCAGGAAGGAGAAGATTGCTCGGACATCGTTGTCACCTTTTTCGACGCTAATCAAAGCATCGGCGGTTCCCCTTCGCGAATTCAGGGTTCTGGACGCGAGCCCGGTAAACTGCGATTCTATGCTCGACACCCTTACCCGGCGACTGTCCGGCATTCTCGGCGGATTGCGCGCGAAGGGGAGGCTGACCGAGTCCGACGTCGCCGACATGCTGAGAGAGGTCCGCGTCGCCCTGCTCGAGGCGGACGTCAACTTCCAGGTGGCGAAGCAGTTTGTCGCCACCGTACGCGAGAAAGCGGTGGGCGAAGACGTGTTCGGAAGCTTGACCGCCGATCAAACGATCGTTCGCCTGGTGCGCGACGAGTTGACCGAGATGCTCGGGGGCAGCGCCGAGCGGTTCCGATGGTCCCCTTCCCCGCCGACCGTGGTGCTGATGTGCGGCCTTCAAGGTTCGGGAAAGACGACGACGGCCGCCAAGCTCGCCAAGTGGATGGCCTCCGAGGGCAAGAAGGCCATGCTCGCCGCGTGCGATGTGCAGCGCCCTGCGGCGGTGAAGCAGCTCCAAGTGCTCGGCGAGTCCATCGACGTGCCCGTCTATGCCGGGGACGCGGGAACCCAGCCGGCGAAGATCGCTCAAGACGCTCTCGCCAGATGCCGCCACTTGATGTTGGACGTGCTGATCGTGGACACGGCCGGACGTCTCACCATCGACGAGCCGCTGATGGAAGAGCTGAAGGCCATCCGCCGGGCCGTGAACCCCACAGAGGTCCTGCTCGTCCTCGACGCGACCGCAGGCCAGGAGGCGGTGAACGTCGCGGAGGCGTTCCACAAGGCCGTCGATGTGACCGGCGCGATCTTCACCAAGCTCGACGGCGACACGAGGGGTGGTGCCGTGCTCAGCGTCCGTGCCGCCACCGGGGTGCCCGTCCGCTACATCGGTCTCGGGGAGCAAGTGGACGCGTTGGACGTCTTCTACCCGGACCGCATGGCCCAGCGGATCTTGGGAATGGGCGACATCCTGGGCATCATCGAGAAGGCCGAGACCGCGCTCGACAAGGACGACGCGAAGGCGCTCGAGGGCAAGATCAAATCGGGCCACCTCGACTTCACCGACATGCTCTCGCAGTTCAAGACCATGCGGAAGATGGGCCCGATCCAGAACGTTCTGAAGATGATCCCCGGGCTTGGGGCGCAGATTCCCGAGGAGGCGCTCAGCCAACTCAACGAGGGGCACCTGAGCCGCATCGAGGCGATCATCCTGAGCATGACTCCCCGCGAAAGGGGCAATCCCGATGTCATCAACGGGTCGCGGCGCAAGCGCATCGCGGCGGGCTCGGGAACGACGGTCGAGGAGGTCAACTCCCTGATCAAGCAGCTCTACGAGATGCGCAAGAACATGAAGCAGCTTGGCAAGATGCAGCAGCGGATGATGAAGCGCGGACGCCGCCGACGCTAATTGTCAGGCGAAGCGGAGTGTGTTGGGGATATAATGGGCGGTTCGCGACGCATGTCGCATCGCGAGCGTGTGCCCGCAAGGGCGATAGGAGACGAAACAGCGAAGTGGTAAAGATTAGATTGCGACGGATTGGCACGAAGGCGCGGCCGTTCTACCGTGTGGTGGTCACCCCGAGCACCGCGGCCCGCAACGGCCGGTTCGTGGAGACCCTGGGCACCTACGACCCCGTTCGAAAGCCCACCCACGTCGAGATCAACGAGGAGCGAGCGCTGCATTGGCTGCTCAGCGGCGCCCAGCCGACCGAGACCACCGCATTCCTCCTCAACCGCATCGGCGTTTTGGACCGGTTCTTCGAGCAGCGGCCCCAGGCCAAGAAGGACTACTCGTTCCTCGACAAGCGCACCGCGGCCATGACCGTGAAATCCGCCATCGAACCCGAGGCCAAGAAGGAGCCTGCGGCCCCGGCGCCCGTCGAGGCCAAGGTCGAGGAGCCGGCCGTGGCCGAGCCCGCGCCTGAAGTCGCCGAGCCGGTCGAGGCCGCGGAGCCCGTCGCAGAGGCCGCCCCCGAGCCGCCCGCGGCCGAAGCCGAAGCCGAGCCCACACCCGAGGCCGAAGCGCCCGTGGAAGAAGAGAAATCCGAATGAGCTACACCCGTCTCGTCGAGCACCTGGTCAAGTCCGTGGTCGAGCAGCCCGATTCCGTGGAGATCGAAGAGCAAGAGGATCGGGGCACGCGCACCTTCTTCGTCCACACGTCTCCCGACGACTTCGGAAAGGTCATCGGAAAGAACGGGCGCGTGGTTTCCGCCATCCGTTGCGTCGTGAGCGCCGTCGCCGCCAAAGAGCGCGAGAAGGCGTTCGTGAAAATCGTCACGGAGTAGCGCCCCACCCGCTGATGCCGCAACCGCTCGTTCGCATCGGCCAGATTGTCGGAGCCTTCGGCCTCCGCGGCGAACTCAAAGTCGAGCCCCTCACCGACTTCCCATCCCGATTTGCGCCCGGTACACGCGTGCGCGTGGGCGAACAGTGGACGTCGATCGCGGCCTGTCGCTGGCACAAGGGGCGCCCGATTCTCCGCCTCGACGGCATCATTTCGATCGACGACGCGGAGCCCTTGAAGTGGCGTTACCTCGAAGCCGAGCAGCAGCCTCCTGAACTGGAAGAGGACGAGTATCTCACCCGTGACCTCATCGGTCTGCTGGTCGTGACCGAAGAGGGAGAAGAGCTTGGCCCCCTCGACGCCGTCGAGCGCTATCCCGCCCAGGACGTCCTGGTCGTGGGCCAGATCCAAATCCCCGCCGTCAAGGCCTTCGTCAAAAGCGTCGATCTCGTCGCGAAGAGGATCGTCGTCGCATTGGTGCCGGGGATGCGGCCTGGCGAAGCCGACGACGAGTAGCCGCAGTTGCAAAGATCCCGTAGGAATCGGAACGCGGGTCGTCCGCTCCCCGTCCGAAAGGACCACGGGCCCTCGGCGGCTCGACCAAGGAGGTCATTCAATGAACTGGAACACGATCGAAGGCAACTGGAAGCAACTCAACGGCCGAATCAAAGAGGCCTGGGGCAAGCTGACCGACGACGAGCTCGACATCATCGGCGGGAAGCGCGATCGGCTTGTGGGGAAGCTGCAAGAGCACTATGGTTGGGCGCAGGAAGAGGCCGAGAAGAAGGTCGACGAGTGGAGCGCGAAGCTCGAAAAAGCACGACGCTAACAAGGCCATGAACCCCGAAAACAAAGTCCTGAAGTTTGCCGGCCTCTCGCTCTTCCTGTTCGGCGCGCTGAGCGCGCTCGGCATCTGGAAGCAGAGTTGCCGGAAGACCAAGCGAGAAGAAAAGCTGGACAAGCGCCTGGAAGACTCGTTCCCGGCCAGCGATGCAACCGCCAAATACTAGTTTGGCAAGGTGGGGCTGACCGCCCGCAGCCCGAGCGCCTCGCGCATGGGTTCCCGAGCGACGGGATGCCCCACCCACCACTCGAACGAAATCGCGGCTTGCTCCGCGAGCAACTGACGTCCGTCGATCGCACGGAGACCCCGCATCCGGGCGTGGCGGAGGAACTCCGTCGCCACCCGCCGATAGACGAGATCGAGAACCGTCGCCCCGCGGGCGACGTGGGCCCACTCCAGCGGCGGCTGCTCGCCGGGCTTGGAGCCCAAAGGCGTGGCATTCACGATCAGGCGACAACCGGCGGGGTCCGGCGTCGGCATGAGTTCCACCTGCCCGTAACGCTGCATCATCGTCAAAAGCGGCCTTGCCCGAACGGCGTTCCGGTTCCAGAGGCGGACCTTCCAACCCGTCTGCATCAGGGCACCCACGACCGAGCGCGCACCAGGGCCCGCTCCGAGGATCAAGGCCGTACCCGCTTCGAAATCCCGCATCAATTCGGTGATCGCGGCCACCTCGGTGTTCTGAGCCCAAATCCCGTTCTCAAGCAGGAGCGTGTTCGCGACGCCCAAAGCCTGAGTGGAGACAAAGAACCGTTCGGCGACCATGGCGGCGTCGACCTTCAGAGCTCCCGAAACGCTGACGCCGCGCACGCCGATTGAGGCCAGGTGCCCTAGCGCCTCGCGAAACTCGTTCTTCGGAACCTCGATGTGCTCGAGATGCAAGGACAGACCCTCGTACCTCGCGCCTTCGCGGAACATCTGCAAGAGGGGTCCCACCTCGGGCTCAGGCCCCAACGCCGCGATCCGCAAATCGACGGGTCCAATTCCGACAAGTTCCTTCCAGTGCACCATCGAGGGGTATCCGTTAGAAGGCCGGCGTGGCCTCCAAGTTCCCCTACCATGCAAGGTTTGGGCCTAGCGGGAAGCAAAAGTCTGCGCCGCGACTTCCCGATCGACCTGCTCGGCCAACGCGTTGTTTTGGACGGCCATCCAGACGCAGAGGACGAGCACGATGGGAACCCACCACACCGACAGCGTTCGTTCGCGCGAAGCGGCCGCACAGGCCTCGGCGCCCACGGGGTGACTTTCCAACCAGGGTTGCTGCACTTGTTCCACGGCTATCTCCCGGGCCCCCGACGGGCCCCAACAAGCACTAGTATACACATGTCTACTATCCGTGTCAAGGGCATCGATTCGGATTCAAAGGACGGCTCCTTCCCTTCCCGGTACACTGGAAGTTCATGTTTCTCGACGAGGTCGTGGTGGAGTTCGTCTCGGGACGAGGCGGCTCGGGAGCGGCGACCTTTCATCGTGAGAAGTTCGTGCCCTACGGCGGGCCGAACGGATCCGATGGCGGGCGCGGCGGCAATGTGGTGCTGATCGCGGATCGGGCGAAGCGCACCCTTTACGACTTCAAGCTCAAGCGGCGTTTTCGGGCCGACGACGGGGAGCCCGCGCGCGGCAACAAGACCGGTCGGGACGCCCAAGACATCGAGATCCACGTGCCGGTCGGCACCCTCGTCACGAACGAGGAGACCGGCGAGCTGATGGCCGACCTCAGCGCCGACGGGATGCGTTTCGTGGTCGCCAAGGGTGGCAAAGGCGGGTACGGAAACCTCCACTACACCTCCAGCGTCCGTCAGGCGCCGACCATTTCCCAAAACGGCGCGCCGGGCGCGGAAGTGGTGGCGCGTCTCGAGCTCAAACTGCTGGCCGACGTCGGCCTGATCGGGCTGCCCAACGCCGGCAAGAGCACCCTGATCGCGCAGATCAGCGCGGCCAAGCCGAAGATCGCGGACTACCCGTTTACGACCATCGTGCCCAATCTCGGGGTCGTCTCCGTCGGCGACGAGACCTTCGTGGTGGCGGACATGCCTGGACTGATCGAAGGCGCCTCCGAGGGCCACGGGCTCGGCCACCAGTTTCTCAAGCACGTCGAACGGACGCGCGTCCTCGTGCACGTGGTCGACGCGTATCCGATCGACGGCACCGACCCCCTCGAGAACTTCGACCTGATCGAGCACGAGCTCGAGCTGTACTCGAAGGATCTGTTCGAACGCACTCGGATCGTCGCGCTCAACAAGATCGATCTCCTACCCCCCGACGCGGTCGACGAGCTTGTCCATGCGCTGCGGGAAAAAGCCATGGACGTCTATCCGATCTCCGCGGTCACCGGGCAAGGCGTGGAGCCGATGCTCTTCGAGGTTCTGCGGTTGCTCAACGAATCCGTGGAACCGGCGAACATCCCCGTTCTGGTCCCGTCTGGCGCGAACGACGACGACGAGGCTTGGGACGTGGAGGTTCGCGGCGACGGATACGCCGTGGTCGGCAAGCGCATCGAGCGACTCGTGGCAATGACCAAGCTCGACAACGACGAGTCCTTGCGCTACCTGCACCGCCGGCTGCAGCGGATCGGGGTGATCGGGCGGCTGCGGGATGCCGGCGCCGAGGACGGCGACACTGTTCGCGTGGGCGACTTCGAGTTCGCGTTCACCGAGGACACGCGATGAGGATCGGCGTCTTTGGCGGCACGTTCGACCCTCCGCACGCCGGGCACCTCGCCTTCGCGATGGCGGCCCGGGACCAGTTGGAGCTCGACGAGGTCCTTTGGATGCCTGCCAACCGGAATCCGGCCAAAGCGGGGCGCAAGCAAACACCGGCCCGGCAACGCCTCGAGATGGTCGGATTGCTCGTCGGCAAGTGCGAGGGGATGGCGGCCAGCGACCTCGAGATCTCCCGGGGAGGAGCGAGCTACGCGGTGGACACCTTGTCGGAGCTCATGCACGCCCAACCCGCCGAGTACTGGTTCCTCGTGGGGGCAGACGCCGTTCGCGAGCTTTCGACCTGGAAGCAGCCCAAGCGCCTGCTGCAACTTTGCCGCCTCGCCGTCGCGATGCGCCCGCCTCTCACGGGCGGGGACGTCCTTGCACGCGTCGATCCCGAGTTCCACTCCAAGATCGACTTCGTCACGCTGGCTGCGAACACGGCCGCGAGCACCGACATCCGGCGCCTGATCGCCACCGGAAAGCCCACGCTCGACCTCGATCCCGCCGTTGCGAGGTATATCGCACAACACAAGCTTTATCGAGATTAGATCTTTCTAAGCGATCCAGATCAACACCATGACCTCAGCAGAAAAAACCAAATCCATCATCCATTTCGTCGAAGACATGAAGGGTGAGCAGATCGAAACGTTGGATGTCCACGAGAAGACGTCGGTGGCCGATACGTTCATCGTTTGCAGCGGCACGAGCGACCGGCACGTCGCTTCGATCGCCGAGCGGGTGGCGGAACGCATGAAGAAGGAACACCAAGAGCCTCCGCTCCGCATCGAGGGAGACAACAGCGGGTGGGTTCTCCAAGACTACGGAGACGTCATCCTCCATGTGATGCGCGACGAGCAGCGACAGTTTTATGACCTGGAGACGCTATGGAAGATGATGCCACGCGACCCGAGTCTGGGGGTCTAGAGCCCGGTCTCGACCCGGCCGAGCGCCTCCGCCAACTCGAGGCCGAGATGCAGAGGCTCAAAGAGGCGCTCGGCGCCCAGGAAGCCGCCTCCGCCCCGAACCCCGACGAACCCGAATCTGAAGAGGCGGAAACGGAGCAAGATCCGGTGAAACTCGCGGAGGCGGAGGATCTTGTGCGACGTGCCATGGTCGCCAAAAGAAGGGGCCAGAAGGAGGAGGCCACTTCCCTGTTCAAAGCGGCGGAGGCGGTGGCCCCCCACGCTCCCGCCGTCCTCGAGGCGCTCGGAGACGATCTCTCCGAACGCGGGCAGACGAAACAGGCGATCGCGGTCTACGCGCGCGCCATCAAAGCGTCCCCTGGGAACATCGGCCTGGAACGCAAGCACGCGAACCTCGCGCTGCGCCTCTCCGGAGCGTTGACGGTGGAGGAGCAGCTCCGCAGCGGCCTCTCCGAGGGAGCTCCGGACAGCGTCGCCAGCGCGAAGGTCGCCGTGCTGCTCTCGGTCTTGATCCCCGGCCTTGGCCAGATGGTCACGAACCGCGTCGGTCTGGGAATCACGATGCTGGCACTGTGGATTTTCGGGTGGGTCCCCGCGCTCACGGTCACCGATGCCGCCGGCCACCGCGCCTTCAGCAACCTGCCCGGCATGTTGATGGGTCGCAGCGGAGCCGACGTTCCGGTGCTGGTCCTACTCGGAGTCGGGGTGGCCGTTCTCGTCCACCTCTCCTCGATCGCCGAGGCCAGCATGCACGTCCCCAAGGGCACGAAGGGCCGCAGACAGCCCGTGGATCGCCCCAAACCTCCGGTGGACCTCCCCTTCGAGTAGGCCTGGTCGGACACGCCCGTCGAGCGGGCGTCGCACCTTCTCCCGGCAGCTACTTCCCCAAGGCTTCGCGCGTCTTTCGCAGCTCTTCGACGAGCGCTTGCTGGGACACCGTGGCCGTCAGATCGCTCCGCGTCCTTTCGATGACCGCCCTGAGCGCATCGCACGTCCTTCGCAGCCCGCCCGTCATTGAGTCCGGGAAGTCGAACGTGATCAGCTCGTCGTAAATCCCCTCCATGAGACCCAGGATGCGCTCGGCCTCGGCGTGGTGGCCGGACCGCATCTCGTCGAGCGCGTAGCGCCGCACCTCGCTGGCGGCTTCCCCCATTCCGTTCAGATAGGCCATCGGCGTGGCGCCCAAATCCTCGGGCTTGGGAAACGGGCGACCGTGGACGATCGCCAACACGGCCGCCGCCTCGACCATCTCCTTCTCCGCATCCGGCAAGTACCCCGCGTGGTACAGCCCCTGATGCGGGCGCAGGGCCTCCCGGGCGGACTCGGCCATGGCCTTGGCCTCGGCCAGCAGGGCCTCCGCCTCGTCGAATTGGTGCCGGTGCACGTGGCGGATGCATTTGGAGGAGAGCTGAATCAGCTTGCGGCACCGCGTCAACCCGGCCTCCCGTGCCTCGTGCATGCCTTGGGCGTGCTCCCTCAGCGACTCGACGATCTGCTCCCAGCCGGTGGAATCCATGGCTGATTATCTCCGGTTCCCTCCATCGGACGCTCGGCTGCCTACATCAGGCCCCGCGAACGAAGGCTCACCCAATCGGGATCGCCCAAGATCACGTGGTCGTGGACCGGGATGTCGAGCGAGCTGCCGACGTCCACGAGCCGCGCCGTCACCTCCAGGTCCTCCGGAGAGGGCGTCGGGTCGCCGCTCGGGTGGTTGTGGACGACCACAAGGCTCGAAGCGCCCTCCCTCACGGCCTCGCGGAACACTTCGCGTGGCCCCACCACGGACATCGTGAGCGTGCCGATGTGGATCGTGGAGATCTTGAGAATCCGGTTTTTTGCGTCGAGAAGCACCGCGACGAAGTGCTCGCGCTTTTCGCTTCGGAGGTGCTCGAGGCGCGCGACCACGTCTTCGGGTCTTGAAACGGAGTCCGGAATCCCCCGGCCACCTCCCGCGGCCCGCCGGCCGAGTTCAAGGAGCGCCTGGTTGCGAAGGGACTCGAACGGCTCCAGGCCCGTCAGCTCGCGGACTTCGTCGGCACCCGCGTCCGAGAGCCGCGCCAGAGGCTCGTACCGCTTGAGGAGCCGGCGTCCGACCTCTTCCGAGACGTCGGTCTCCCTCCGCGCAAAGGCCACGGCGAGCAGATCCACCGTCGTGGAAGCGCGGCAACCCGCCGCCCGCACGCGTTCGAGAGCACCCAAGGTACGTCCATCCATAAGAGGTACCTTCGACGCACGCAAGCGCCTTCCTCCAAGAACGAAGGCCCAAGGCCAAAGCCCCAAGGCCCAAAGCCCAAGGCCCAAGGCCTAACCTACGATGCCGAGAGGCTTCATCGACTTCCACTTCCCACGCGTGAAGTCCGGGAAGTCCATCGAGCGTCCCCGGTGGGCGACCGACGCCTCGCTGAGGGGGCCGACCGAGGACCAGGTGGCCGCGTCGTACACGTCCTGGTCGAGGGGCTCGCCGTTGCGCAGGCAGTAGACGATCCGCCACAGCATCACAAAGTCCATCCCGCCATGGCCGCCCGCCTTCACGGCTTCTTCGCCAACGCGGTTCCACAGGGGGTGCTCGTACTGGTCGTAGAGAGCCTTCAAGTCGTCGCCCTCGCTCCAGTCTTCGGTCGTCTTGGTCTTCCCCTCGATCACGCAACGGTCCGGAAAGCCGCCCCAGGCTCCGGCCGTGCCCTGGATGAAATTGAGCCGCGAGTACGGTCTGGGAAGCTGCTCGTCCCACTGGATCATCAGAGTCCTGCCCAAGACCGTCTTGGCGATCGACGTGTTGAGATCGCCGCAGACGAACTTCTGCTTCCGGCGGATGCTTCCCTCGGGAAAATTCTTCTCCGCGTAGAGGGCGCGCGAACGCGACGGGCAGCTCACCGAGCACAGGAAGTCGAGCCGGTCCCCGCGGTTGATGTTCATGTACTGGGCCACGGGGCCGAGTCCATGCGTGGGGTAGAGGTTGCCGTTGCGTTTCGTGTAGTGCGTCGTGCGCCAGGAGCCCGTGCCCCGCTCGATCTCGTGCATCTGTCCGCGAAGGTCGTGGATGTACGCGGCTTCGCCGTGGAGGAGCTCGCCGAACACGCCTTGGCGGCACATGTTCAGCACCATGAGCTCTTCACGCCCGTAGTTGACGTTCTCCATCATCATGCAGTGCCGCTGCGTCTTCTCGGCGGTGTCCACCAGTTTCCAACAGTCTTCAATCGTGTACGCCGCAGGCACCTCGGTGAACGCGTGCTTTCCGCGCTCCATGGCCCCGACGGCCATCCGGACATGCTCCTCCCAAGGCGTGGCGATGATCACCATGTCGATATCGTCGCGATCGAGCATCCGCTTGAAGTCGTCCGGGCCCTTGGTGTAGGCGGCGGGTTCGGGGCGTCCCTTGTCCACGCAGCGCTTCACGCTGCGCATGCAGGTGGGTTCTTGCGTGTCGCAGATCGCCTTGATCTCGACTCCGTCCATCAGCAGCATCTGCGCGACGTGCCCGCTGCCGCGCGCGCCCACGCCGATGAACGCTGCGCGCACCGTATCGAGTTTGGGGGCATTGAACCCCGCCACCGAACGCCCTTGGGGCGCGGGCGCACCGGGTTGGGACGTGCCTTTGGCGGCGAGGCCGCCGACGGCAACCGTGGCGCCCGCGGCGCCCACGGTCTTAAGAAATTCGCGACGATCGATCTTGTTGGACATGGGTGGTTTGAGTATATCCGCGGGCGAATTGCAAGGTCATACTGAGTTCGTGGCCACGGCCGGATCGATCGAAGGTAAGTCCAAAGAGGCGCGGGGACTCCACTCAGACGGCTTCGCACTCGCGTTCGCCTTCGCCGTTCTCCTCTTTGGGCTCGCAAGCAGCTCCATTTCTAGGCCCCCGAGGGCAGATATTCACCGTGACCTCTCAATCGGCGGCGGGTTGGCCGCCATCGTCCTCGCCTTGCTCACGGCCCGTCCAAGAAGCCGCGAATGGGTCAGCACCATCACACTGCTCCTCGCCGTTGCCGGACTATGGGGGCAATTCGACAACTACCTGGCGAACTACACTGACTATCCTTGGCTCTTTCTCGTGCCAGCACTCCTGTTCTGCACCTTCGGATCCTTGCTGAGGGGTCTCCGAGTAACCGCAACCCTGATGGCACTGATCTTTGTCGCTTGGTTTGGGCCCATCTTGGTGCCTGAAAGGACGGATCTCCCGCTCTCGCAGCGTGAAGGCGACACTGTGGCAACCCTCCGATCGCTCGCCGGGAAGACAGTGATCGAACTCCGAGGACCCGCCGATCGAGACATCGCCGAGATCTTCAACCTCGACACGGTCGACCTCCAGGGACAAGTCGGACCGTTGATCCATTTGGACCTCAAGGGTCGGAGATTCCACATTGAACCGACGGCTCGAAACGTTGTCGTGCTGAGCCCACTCGACGCTCCGAGTTGGGTGCGCAGCATCGGGATTCGCCTGCAGGTTGCGCGATGGCCATCCCAGTCAGCCGTCTCCTTGGAGGTGCCTGCGCCCGGCTCTGGGACGCCAAAACCGCGGGAGGTTCACGAGCAAGGAGGAGGCCTCCAGCTGGCAATTCGAGACGTCCGCATAAGCGAGACGACAAACAGATTGCCCCCGATTCCCTGCATTGCCCTCACGGCAACGACGGGCGGCCTACCCTACGGTGGTTGGCGCGCGCGCAGTCTACGCATTCGAGATCAGGAGGGTCACCTCCTCGAAGGCAACGCTGGAATGGTGATCGGGAAGCACGGGGGCGCGGACGTGTCAATCGAAATCGCACCGATTCCCCGCAATTTGAAGTCCCTCCGGTTCGACCTCTACTCGGACGAGCAACTCGAAGCGGCCACTGTCGCGTTCTCATTTGACAGGGCCCCCTAGGCCTCGTCGAGGCACGCCCGTCGAGCGGGCGTGGCACCCCTCCCATACACGGTTAGTCCCGCATGGGGAGTCCGGTCAGCTGCTTCGGGGCGGCATCCCCGGGCTCTTCCCAAACGCCCTCGGCCTTGAGCAGCGCGATGAGCTCCGCGACCCCCTCTTCCTGAGGGATGTTGTTCTTGACCACCTCGTGGCCCCTGTAGAGCGCGATCTTGCCGCCGGCCTGCCCCACGTAGCCGTAGTCGGCGTCCGCCATCTCGCCCGGGCCGTTCACGATGCAGCCCATCACGGCGATGTCGAGACCGCTCAGGTGGCCCGTGGCCTCCTTGACCTTGCGGAACACGCTCGGAAGGTCGAACTTCGTCCGCCCGCACGAGGGGCACGCGATGAACTCGGTCTTGGTGCGGCGCAGCCCCGTGGCCTGCAGGATGTCGTAGCACACCGAAATCTCGTTCAACGGGTCCTCGGCCAGAGAGACCCGGATCGTGTCGCCGATCCCTTCGTTGAGCAGCGTGGCGATCCCCGCGGTGGATTTGACGCGCGCGTACTGGCCGTCACCGGCCTCGGTCACACCCAGGTGGAGCGGGTAGTCGCTTCGTGAAGCGAACAACCGGTTGGCGGCGAGCATGATGGGTACGCGGCTGGCCTTGAGGGACACCACGATCTCCCGGAAATCGTGCTTCTCGCACAGGCGGATGTACTCGAGGGCGCTCTCCACCATGCCTTCGGGCGTGTCGCCCCACGTCACGAGCATGCGTTCGGCCAGCGAGCCGTGGTTCACGCCGACGCGCATCGCCGTTCCGTGCCGCTTGCACGCCTCGATCACCGGCACGAGGTTGGTCTCGATCGCCTCCAGCTCTTCCCGGTGCTCCTGTTCCGAGTACTCGACGGAGCGCTGGACCCGCTTGTTGAAGACGAACAGCCCCGGGTTGATGCGGACCTTGTCCACGTGCTTCGCCACCTCGACGGCGATCTGCGAGCCTTGGTGGTGCACGTCGGCCACGAGCGCCACGCCCGGCGTCCGTGCGCGAATCTCCTCCAGGCAACGGGCTTCGTTCAGGTTCGGGGTGGTCACTCGGACGATCTCGCACCCCACGGCGTGCAAAGCGAGAATCTGTTCGACGCACGCGCCGATGTTGCGGGTCTCCTCGGTGACCATCGATTGCACGATCACGGGATGTCCGCCGCCGATCGTGTGCGGCCCGACGCGGACGGCTCGGGTGGCGCGTCGCGGATAGTTCGACTCGAGGCTCATACGGCTCCCATTGTGACAGGTGGGGCGGCTCCAGAGGCTAAACTAGGACGGGTTCCGGCAGGACCCCGCCCATCGCGGGACGAACTGGAGAACCTATTCCCTATCGGAGGATCTGAGTGAAGCAGTACAGCGCGGACAAGATACGCAACATCGCCATTGTCGGACACGGCGGAGCGGGCAAAACCATGCTCGTGGAGCACCTGCTCTACACCGCCGGAGCGACCGAGCGCGTGGGGTCCGTGGACGGCGGAAACACGCAGAGCGACTTCGATCCGCTGGAAATCCGCCGAAAGATCAGCCTGTCCGCGAGCGTGGTGCCCCTGGAGTGGAACGACACGAAGATCAACCTCATCGACGTTCCCGGCTACCCCGATTTCATCGGCGACCTGCACGGGGTCGCACGCGTCGTCGAATCCATGATCATCGTGTGCGAGGCCAAGTCCGACCTCGACGTGGGCTTCGAACTCGCGTGGGAGGTCGCCGAGCAGTACGGCTTGGCCCGGTGCATCTTCGTCAACAAGCTGGAGCGGGACAACGCCGACTTCGACGGGCTGATGAACACGCTCCACACGATGTACGGCAAGAAGGTCGTCTCCACCCAGATTCCCATCGGCCACCAGGCCGCGTTCAGCGGCGTGCTCGACCTGCTGAACATGAAGGTGTACAAGGGCCAGGACCGGGGCACCCAGGTCGAAGACGCCCCTGCCGGCTACAAGGAAGAGGCCGCCAAGCGCCGCGAGAAGATGATGGATGCGGCCGCCGAGGGCGACGACGAGTTGATGCTCAAGTATCTCGAGGGCGAAGCGCTCACGACCGAGGAGATCGAGCACGGCCTGCTGGTGGGCGTCGAGACCGGCAAAGTCGTGCCGGTCCTGATCGGGTCCGCACAGACCGGCATCGGTGTGGCGACGCTCCTCGACCGAATCGTCGCAGAGCTTCCCTCCCCCGACGAGTTGCCCAAAGAGATCGACGGCAAGAAGCTGACGCCCGATCCCAAAGGCCCGCTCGCCGCGTTCATTTTCAAGAGCACGGCCGACCCCTACGTCGGCAAGATCAGCTACGCCCGTGTCTTCAGCGGCACGATCAAGGCCGACGACCACGTGCTGAACATGAACACGGGTCAAGACGAGCGCCTGCACAATCTCTTCTATCCGCACGGCAAGGGTCAGGAGCCCGCCACCGAGGTGGTGGCAGGCGACATTTGTGCCATCGCCAAGCTCCAGGACACGCACACCGGAGACACCCTCAGCACCTCGAAGGACAAGATTCAACTCCCCCCGCTGGAGTTTCCCGAACCGATCTACCGCATTGCCATCAAGCCGGCCACCAAGGCCGACGAGGACAAACTGGGCGCCTCGATGCAAAAGTTGCTCGAGGAGGATCCCACGTTCCGCTACACGCGCGATCCCGTGCTGCATCAGGAGTTGCTCGAAGGGATGGGCGACATCCACCTTGAGACCGTCATCGAGAAGCTGAAGTCGAAGTTCGGCGTGACCGTGACCACCGAGGAGGCCAAGGTTCCGTACCTCGAGACCATCCGCAACGGTGCGAAAGCCCAGGGGCGGCACAAGAGGCAGACCGGCGGCAAGGGACAGTTCGGCGACTGCTGGCTCGAACTCGAACCTCTGGCGCGCGGCGAGGGCTTCCAGTTCGAAAACAAGGTCGTGGGCGGCGCGATTCCCAAGAACTTCATCCCAGCGGTTGAGAAGGGCGTGCGCGAGGCCATGGACCACGGATTCCTCGCGGGCTATCCCGTCGTGGACATCCGCGCCACGGTGTACGACGGCAGCTACCACGACGTGGACTCGAGCGAAATGGCGTTCAAGACCGCGGGCGCGATCGCGTTCCGGGCGGCCGCGCAGTCTGCGAACCCCGTGGTGCTCGAACCGGTGCTGAACGTCGAAGTCGACGTGCCCGACGAGTATGTGGGCGATGTCGTGGGAGACTTGAACGGCCGCCGTGGAAGGCTCCAAGGCATGGACGCGAGCGCTCCTGGCAAGCAGCGCGTCAACGCGCAGGTGCCGATGGCGACCATGACCCGGTACGCCCTGGATCTCAGGTCGATCACCAAGGGCCGCGGCCGGTTCTCACAAAGCCTTTCGCACTACGACGAGCTGCCGCACAACGAGCAGCAGAGTCTGGTCGAAGAGTACGAGCGGCAGAAGGCCGCCCACGAGAGCGAGCACTAGTCCGAGTTTAGGTTGGCAAGGCGGGTGAAACGGACGGTGCCACGCCCGCCCGACCGGGCGTGCCCGCGTGAGCCAAATGCCAGCGTCTAGGCCGCCGAGTCCAGGTTGAAGGCGGCCTCGTTTTTGGCGACCTCGGCCTGGACCACGGTGCGAATCACGGCGAGCTGCTCGTCCGGCATCCCCAAAAACGCTTGCGCCATGGGGTCCATGACCATCTCGACCCCAGGTGCTTGGTTCTCATAGCCACACTGATGGGCGAGCGTGTTGGCTGCCGAGACCAGCATCGACGCCTCCTGATGCTTGTCGTCGGCGATGGGGTTGAGGTGGAACTGGATCGCGTGCCGGATGCGCTCGCCCAAACGGAAGCGTTCGGCCATGAGACCGCTCACCTGCGCCTCGTGGAAACCCACGACCTGTTCGAGGATGTCGCACAGGGGTTTCCCCTGCTCCTGGGCGCCTATGATCGCCCGATCCAACTCCGCCGGGCAGAAACGGTCCACGATCATCAACCCCATGTCGTGCATCAACCCCGCGGTGTACGCCTCCTCGGCAAGAGCCGGCGCCTTCATCCGCGCCAAAACCCGCGCGGCGAGTGCCACGGCCAGACTGTGCTTCCAAAACTCCACCTTCGAGAAACGCTGCGAACGGCTGCGACCCGACGAGAAGTTCTGGAACCCGATGCTCACCACCAGACTCCGCACGGTGTTGAGGCCCAACATCGTCACCGCGCGTCCCACGCTGGCAATCGGCTGGCTCGAGTACGCCGCCGAGTTCGAGACCCTCAAGATCTTCCCCGCGATGCTCGCGTCCCGCTCCAGGATGCCTTCCAGCATCCTCGGGCTCGAGGACGGATCGTCGATCGTGTTGAGAACCTCGGTCACCACAGAGGACAACACAGGCAAGTTCTCTGTGCGCGACATCGATAGGGAGAGACTCTCAAGATCCACGTGAGAATTGTTGGCAGAGCGTGGCGATGTCTGGGCTGGTAAATCTACGAGTCGCGCCCGAACAGAACGCCCCTGTCTGGCCCGGGCCAAAGGAACCAGTCGATCCACCTGAGCGTTGTATACTCATGTAATTGAGCATAGAGGCTTCATGGCAAAAGATTACTACGCAATGCTCGGAGTGCCCAAGTCAGCGGATGAGAAGGAGATCAAATCCGCGTACCGCAAGCTTGCCCGCAAGTACCACCCGGACGTCAATCCGAACGACAAGGCCGCCGAGGGCAAGTTCAAGGAGATCAGCGAAGCCTACGAGGTCCTGAGCGACCCCGAGAAGAAGAAGCTGTACGACAAGTTCGGGTCGAACTGGGAGCACGCCCAGCACTTCACGGGAGGAGGCCAACCCCAAGGGGAAGGCGCCCATTTCGAAGCCACCTACGGTGCCCCTGGCGGGTTCGAGAGCATCTTCGAGCAGTTCTTCGCCAACATGGGCCACGAGCAGGGCCAGCCTGGCGTGCGCGCCACGCCGAGCCGCGACGTCGAGAAGGTCGTCGAGCTCTCGCTCGAAGAGATCGACTCCGGCACCAAGCGCACGCTGACGTACCAGTCCCCCGACGCCTGCAAGTCCTGCGATGGCTTGGGTGTCGTCACCCGCAACACCGCCCAGAAGTGCCCCGCCTGCAAGGGCGCAGGGCGCGTGAAGACCGTTTTCGGCATGTCGCAACCATGTCAGGCGTGCGGCGGCTCCGGCGAGCTGCGCGTGGAGACGTGCCCCACATGCAAAGGCGCGGGAACAGTGGCCACCACCAAGACCGTCGAGGTGAAGATCCCCGCCGGCATCTCTGAAGGCAAGAAGCTGCGCGTCCCGGGCAAGGGCGTGGTCGGCACCGGCGGAAGAGCCGGCGACCTCTACGTCGTCATCAAGGAGAAGCCGCACGCCAAGTTCCGCCGGGCGGGCGAGAACCTCGAAGTCGACGTGGATGTCCCCTTCACCGTTGCCGCCCTGGGCGGTGAGATCAAGGTGCCGACGCTGCGTTCCACCGTCTCCATGAAGATTCCGGAAGGCACCCAGAGCGGGCAGATGTTCCGCCTCGCCTCCCAAGGCATCGCCAAACTCGGAGGCACGCGCGGCAACCTGATGGCCCGGATCAAGATCACGGTGCCGAAGAGCCCGACCCAAGAACAGCGCAAGCTTCTCGAGCAACTCGCCAACCTGGAGAAGAGCAAGGTATGACCGGAGACAAGCAACCTGTCTACATGATCGGCGTGGCCGCGCAGCTTTGCGGCGTGCACCCTCAAACCCTTCGCCAATACGAGCGTCTGGGCCTTGTGGTCCCGGCACGGGCCGGCGCCAAGAACCGGCTCTACTGCGAGGCCGACATCCGCAAAGTGCGGCGCATCCAGCGCCTCACCCAGGAGATGGGCGTCAACCTCGCGGGAGTCGAGGTGATCCTCCGCCTCCTCGACGAGATCGAGGAGATCCGCAACGATCTCGAGCAGCAGATGATCGAGTACGTCAAAGACGCCGAGCGCCGCATTCAAGACATGGCGGCGAACTCCTCGATGCCGATCCGCAAGGACGAATCGCTGCTCCCCGTTCCAAACATTCGGCTCCGCTCCAAGAATCTCGATCTGTAGAGGCCGCGGGCACCCTACGGGGACTTCAGAAGAGGGAGACGTCTGCCTTCTGTCAGCGAGCGCCACAGCCACTCGATCGGACCCAGATTGAAGAATCGCAGCCATACGGCGGCAAACACGAGGTCGACGCCCCAAACGCCAAGCACGATCTTCATCTGCTCGACTCGGTCCACGCTTCCAAACATCCCCAATCCCCAGGAGTAGAACACAAACGTGCACGCCACGGTCTGGAGGAGGTAAGCGCTCAGGGCCACTCGCCCAACGGCGGAAACCGCTCGCACAACGCCTGGAAGCCTCCCCGACTCGACCCACATCGCCCCGAGGACCAGGTACCCGAGGCTGAGAATGGGCCCGAAGAACAGCTCCCAGGGCAAGGTGGCGAAGTAGTTGAACGGCAACGGACGAAGGGCCAACGCGAGGGCGTTCAGCGCCAATCCGCCCCCCAATCCCACCAGCAACACCCGGCCGCGCGCCATGGCGTGGGCCCCGGGCTTGAAAAGAAACCCGCTTCGGCCCCAAAGCACTCCCAGACAAAACAGCGGCAGCAGGAACGGCAACATGAGCACCACCGCGGGTCCTCCCGAGCCGGCGAAGACCGTGGCGCGCTGAGCCAACTGCTCGCTGTAGCTCCCCGCCGCAAAGGTCGCCACCTCGGCAGCAGGCGACATCGCTCCGGCGCTCCAAGTTTTGGGCAACGCCCTCATCCCCTCGCTCCACATGGCGACGGCTCCCAAGAAGGCACCCGCCGATGCGAGGAGCGCCAGCGCCGCGCCTGCCACGATCACCCGGCGCAGATTGCGCTCCGAAGCCGTGGCGAGAAAACAAGCAACCGCCGCGGTGCCCGAGTAGATCCAGAGGATGTCCCCGTACCACAGGAACAGGCCGTGGGCCAACCCCAGCAGCGCAAGGTACCCGGTGCGCTTCAAATAGCCCCAAGGCCAAGCGTTGGGGACGGACCTTCGCTTCTCGTACTGCATCCAGATGCCGATCCCGAACAAGACGGCCAGCATCGATCGGAACTTGCCGGTCACCAAAAAGAGCTTGACGACCTCGATCCACTTCTCGACGCTTGTCGGCTCCGACAAGGGGAGGGCCGTACTGAACAAGGGACCGGAAGGCTCGGCGAACGCCGCGATGTTCGCGGGCAAGATGCCCAAAATGGCGATCCCGCGAAGGAAATCCAAGGCCTGGATGCGACCATGGACCGTAGGGGCGACCGCCTGCATACCCCGCAAGTGTAGTGCCCCACCCCGGCGCTTGGCAAGGCCCCCGCCGCAACGTCCAGTCGCCACGGCTCGTCTGTTTAATCATGCTCTTGGCGCCGCTGCTCCTGCTTCTCGCTCCGGTCGTGTCCGATAGGGGAATCGTCTACTCCCATGCAGGAGGCGAATCGCTGGAAATGGACATCCACCGGCCCGCAACTGTGGAGGGAGCCCTTCCCTGCGTCGTGGTCATCCACGGAGGGTCCTGGATCGGTGGCAAACGCGAGGACATGGATGCCCTGGCCAAGGCCCTGGCCGAGAAGGGCCTGGTGGCGGCGAACATCACCTACCGGCTCGCCAAGGCGCCGCAATTCCACCGCTGGCCCGCGATGCTCGACGATGCCCAAACCGCGGTCCGCTTCCTTCGCGCCAATGCGGCCAAATACCACGTGGATCCGATGCGCATGGGCTCCGCCGGCGCCAGCGCGGGAGGCCACCTCGCGCTGTTCCTGGGGTGCCGCGACACGCGCGATCCCGACCCGAAGGAGTACCCCGAAGTCTCAAGCCGGGTGTCGGCCGTCCTCGACCTGTTCGGCCCCACCGACATGACTCAGGACTACCCGCGCAACGTGGCGATCGACTTTCTGTACCAGACCGTTCTGGGCAAGCCGAGGGACAAGGCGGAGGCGGAGATTCGCGATGCGAGCCCCCTTCTGTTCATCGACAAGCGCTCGGCTCCCGTGTTTATCGTGCAAGGGCTCGTGGACCCTCTTGTGAACCCCCATCAGAGCCAGATGCTGGAAGCCAAGCTCAAGGAGATGGGCATCGGGGTTGAGGCGAGGTATGTCGAGGGCATGGGGCACGGAGGCGACCCGAACGACCCCAAGATCGGTGAAGCCTATGCGGCCGGCATCGACTGGATCGCCAAGGAACTTCTCGCCTCCCGCAGAAAGGCTGCCTAACGAAAAAAAGAAGAGCCTCCCTTCGAAGAAGGGCGGGGGCTCCAGGGCCTTTCCGAAGCTAGATGAACCCGATGCGATCGCGCCCGGCGCCGTCTGCGTGCCCCGATGAGTCGGGAGCGCACGCATATCCGAGAGCCAGGAGTTCGTCGGTGTCGAGCGTTTGCGCCACCTCCACACTCAACGCGTTCCGTGGCTCCGCTTTGGGTTCCCCGCTCGGCAAGACGAGTTCTCGCACTTGGATCCTTGACAATTCCTTGTCCACACTCTTTTGACGCAAACAATCCGGGACTTCGTTTGCCGGTTATCGAAGAATCTGCTCCCAATGGGCCTTCCGACCTGAAAAAACCAAGATTATCCCAGGGTGAAGCACATGAAAAAGGGCGCCCGCCGCCGTGGCGGACGCCCTTTCTTGGCGAGGCTACTCCTCGTCCGTCTCACTCTCGGCCGCGGCCATGTCGGCCAGCGACGGGAACGCGAGCGACGAGCTGCCTTCCCCGATGTCGTCTCCCGCCTCGACCAGAGCCGTGAGCGACTGCTCGGCCCAGGCCGGACCGCGCTGCACGTCCACCGCTACGTCGCGGTACGACTTGACGCCGGTTCCGCTTGGGATGAGGCGCCCGATGATCACGTTCTCCTTCAGACCGACGAGCTGATCCTTCTTTCCGCGCACCGCGGCCTCGGTGAGCACGCGGGTCGTCTTCTGGAACGACGCGGCCGAGAGGAACGAGTCGGTGGCGAGCGACGCCTCGGTGATGCCGAGGAGAATCCACGTCGCCGTGGCTTCCTTGGGATCGCGCTCGATGTTGTCCCCGGTGATCGGGTCCACATACTTGATCTTCTTGCCCGCCTGGATCAGCTGTTGCACCCGGTCGTTCTCGCGCTGGAACGCGAACCGGTCCACGATCTGGCCCGGAAGGAACGGCGTGTCGCCCGGCTCCTTGATCTGCCGCTTGCGCAGCATCTGCCGGATGATGACCTCGATGTGCTTGTCGTTGATGTCGACGCCCTGGGCTTTGTAGACGCTCTGCAGGTTCTCGACGAAGTAGTCGTACACCGCAGACGCACCCGCAAGCTCCAACACCTCGTGCGGATCGCGCGGACCTTCGGTGAGGGGGTCGCCCTTGATGATCTTGCCGCCCTTGGTCACCGGCAGCTTTCCGAGCGGCGGCACCAGGATCGGATAGAAGATCGCCACCTTGTCGATGTCGTGCTTGCGGAGCGCCGTCACCGTGGCGGTCGTGAGCTTCTGGCCGTAGAGCTTCTCCAGGCCCGCATCGATCGTCCCGTCCGTGCCCGGCTCCCAAGGCTGCACGTCGTTGAGGTACGCGTCCTTGATCGGTCCGGTCAGCGGCACGGTGGCTTCGATGATGATCCATCGCCCGTAGGACGATTCCTGGATCGCCCGGACCACACCCGTGACCGGGCAGATGATCGCCTTTCCTCGGGGCTGGCGCCGAGCCTCGAAGATCTCCTCGACGCGGACGATGCCGCTCGATTCACCCGTCCAAGCGTAGAAGAAGGTCTTGCGCGAGCGCTCCCAGAGCTTCTTCGATTCGTTGTCGGCTTTCTCGAGCAGCTTCTGGGCGGCCTTGGTCTGCCGTTCGGTCTTCTTCTTGGCCTTTGGATCCTCTTCGTCGATCGTGAGCAGGTCCTTGTCCTTGAAGAAGGACTTGACGACGCTCTCCTGGGACTCGAGCAGCTTCGTGGGATCGAACTGCTTCATGTCCGTGTCGGTCGCGAGGGCGAAGTCCTCCATGAACTGGCGGATGAACTTACCGGTCTTGTACTGGTTCGTACGCGCGATGGTCGCCGAACCCGCGACGCCTCCGGTATGGAACGTCCGCATCGTGAGCTGCGTGCCGGGTTCGCCGATCGACTGTGCGGCGATGATGCCCACTGCAACGCCGACTTCGACGAGGCGGCTCGTCGAGAGGTCGATGCCGTAGCAGCGCGAGCAGATGCCGAGCTCGCGATCGCACGTGAGAGGCGAACGAATGATCGCGCCCAGATCGCCGTGCTCGTTCTGCGAGAATCCGCACGCGATGTACTTGTCGGCCAGTTTGGCCCGCTCCTCTTCGGAGGTGAGCTCTGCCAGCGCCTGCGCGTACCGATTCTCGATCTTTGTGACGGCTTGAGCCTGTTCGCGCGTGATGATCTCGCCCGCGGTCACCACCTCTTCGCCGGTTTCGGGATCCACCATCGTGCCGATGGCTACCCGACCGAACATGCGGTCGCCGATCGGTTCGATGACCTCGCCCTCGTCGACGATGCGGTGGACGAAGATCCCTTCGCTCGTTCCGCAGTCGTGCGCCCGGATGATCACGTCTTGCGAGACGTCCACCAGGCGCCGGGTGAGGTAGCCCGCGTCCGCCGTGCGGAGCGCCGTGTCGGCCAAGCCTTTGCGGGCGCCGTGCGTCGTCACGAAGTACTCGAGCATGCTCAGTCCCTTGTGGAACGAGTTCTTGACCGGCAGCTCGTAGATGACCTCGTTGAACTGGTTGAACATGAGGCCGCGCATGCCGGCGAGCTGGGCAAGCTGCTTCACGCTGCCTCGGGCGCCGGACACGGTGATGATCGACAGCGGGTTGAACTGCGTCAGGCCCGCGACGATCTCCCGACCGATCTCGTCGTACGTCTCTGTCCAGAGGCGGATCAGGCTCAGCGTCATCTCGTTGTACGTGAGCATGCCGCGCCGGAACTGCTGGGCGATCTTCGTCGAACGGTCGTCCGCCGACTGGATGATCTCCTCGCGGCGCTCCGGCGGATCCATGTCCGTGATCGCGACGCTGAGGCCGTACTTGGTGGCCCACGTGAAGCCCATGTCCTTCATGTCGTCCAGCAGGCGGATCGTGCCTTCCATCCCCACGCGGCGATGGCAGACCATGATCATGTCGGCCAGGCTCTTCTTGTCCAGTTCGCGCTGAAGGAACTCGTCGCTGTGCTTCAGCGGATACGGCAGGATGTTGTTGAACACCAGTTGGCCGGGCGTGCACTTGACGATGATCGACTCCCACTCCTGGTCGAGCGCCTGCAGCTGCCGCTGCTCTTCGCCCTCCTCGTCGGTCGTCGTTTCGAACACGTACTCCACGCCGGTGACCGGGTCGCGGTGATCGACCTCCTTGTCGGGTCGGAACACGGGCCGCTGAATCCGCACGCGGACGGGCTCGTTCAGGTGGAGGTGCTCTTCGATTCCGGGCGCATCGAGGAGGAAGATCACCTCTTCGGGTCCCGAGTAGACGCGCGGCGCCGGGTTCTTTTCGGGATCCTTGGCGTGCTTGGCTTCGATCTCTTCGATCTTCGCCTTGCCTTCCCGGCTCACGAACGTGAGCGCGTACGAGCCGAGGATGATGTCCTGCACGGGCGCCATCGTCGGGCGGCCGTCCGCCGCGGAGAACAGGTTCTGCGTCGAGAGCATCAGCACGCGGGCTTCGGCCTGCGCCATGGTGCTCAGAGGCACGTGAACGGCCATCTGGTCGCCGTCGAAGTCCGCGTTGTACGCGTGGCACACCAGCGGGTGGACCTGGATGGCCTTGCCGTCCACCAGGATCGGCTCGAACGCCTGGATGCCGAGCCGGTGCAGCGTCGGAGCGCGGTTGAGGAGCACCGGGTGCTCCTTGATGACCTCTTCGAGGCCGTCCCACACCGCGGGGTGCATCCGGTCGATCATGCGCTTCGCCGTCTTGATGTTCTGCGTGATCTTCTTCTCGACCAGCGTCTTCATCACGAACGGCTTGAACAGCTCGAGCGCCATCTCCTTGGGCAGGCCGCACTGGTGCAGCTTGAGGTGCGGACCGACCACGATGACCGAGCGGCCCGAGTAGTCCACGCGCTTTCCAAGCAGGTTCTTCCGGAACCGCCCCTCTTTGCCCTTGAGCATGTCGCTCAGGGACTTCAGCGGGCGGCTGTTCGAGCCGACCACCGGGCGGGCGCGCCGGCCGTTGTCGATGAGCGCGTCCACGGCCTCCTGGAGGAGTCGCTTCTCATGGTTGATGATCGATTCCGGCGCGTGGATCTCGATGATCTTCTTCAGCCGGTTGTTGCGGTTGATGATGCGGCGGTAGAGGTCGTTGAGGTCCGACGTGGCAAACCGTCCGCCGTCGAGCTGGACCATGGGCCGCAGTTCGGGGCTGATGACGGGAATGACGTCGAGGATCATCGCTCCGGGTTCGCTGCGCGAGTTCAAGAGGGCTTCGGTGATCTCCAGCCGCTTGATGGCGCGGGCGCGCCGCGTGCTGGTGGTCATGATGATCTCTTGGCGCAGCTCGCGGGCGAGCCGGTCGAGGTCGACCCGGCCCAGAAGCTCCTTGATCGCCTCCGCGCCGATGTTGGCCCGCACGAGGACGCGCAGGTCGTCGTTCATCCGGAAGCCGACGGAGTCGAGCATCTTGCTGACCGCGCGGTACTTGTCCTCGTCGATGAGTTGGTTGCGCTCGAGCTTGCCGAGGATCTCGACCGCGAGGTCGAGGTCCTTCAGGCGATCGTCCGCGTCCCGGTATTCGGCGCGAATCCGGTCGTTGACGGCCTTCGAGCGCTCTTTGACGTAGGTGTCGTCGTACTCGTCCCGGTTCTCGTCGAGTTCGGCGGCGAAACGCTGCAGGCTCTCCTCTTCCAGCTCGCGCATCTGCGCCATGAGCCCGGCCTTCTCGATCTCGACCGACTGCCGGATGCCGGGCAGCTTGTCCGCGATGGCGTCCGCATCGATGTCGATGATGATGAACGACGCGAAGTAGATGACCTTCTCGAGCAGGCGCGGGGAGATGTCGAGCAGCATCGAGAGCGGCGAGGGAACGCCCTTGAGGTACCAGATGTGGCACACGGGAGCGGCAAGGTCCACGTGGCCCATGCGCTCGCGGCGCACCTTGCTTCGGGTGACCTCGACGCCGCAGCGCTCGCAGGTGATCCCCTTGTACTTGATCTTCTTATAGCGGCCGCACGCGCACTCCCAGTCCTTCACCGGACCGAAGATGCGCTCGCAGAACAAGCCGTCCCGCTCGGGCTTGAACGTGCGGTAGTTGATCGTTTCGGGCTTCTTGATCTCGCCGTGCGACCAGTTTCGGATCTCCTGGTTGCTGGCAATCCCGATTCGGATTTTGTCGAACAGGCTGACATCTGCCATTCGCTTTTCTCTATCTCCTCAGTTCGCTGGAACACTCCAGCCAAGGCGTCGCGTTGAGAACCTGCCGCAAGGAAGTGCGCCTCCTCCTGCGGCAGGGACTCGATTTAGTTGAAGAACCCGACCGAACGGGCGAGGCGCATATCGTCGCCTCCTCCCAGTTCGTCCAGATCCTTGAGCGGAATCTCTTTGTTCGCCGCGTCCTCCACGGTGACCCGAAGGCACAGCGATCGCAGTTCGTTGACCAAGATCTTGAAGGACTCGGGAATGCCGGGCTCGGCCAACGTCTCGCCCTTGACGATGGACTCGTACGCTTTCACGCGTCCGGTCACGTCGTCGGACTTGATCGTCAGCAGCTCCTGAAGCGTGTACGCCGCGCCGTACGCCTCGAGCGCCCACACTTCCATCTCGCCGAATCGCTGGCCTCCGAACTGCGCCTTTCCACCCAACGGCTGCTGGGTGACGAGCGAGTACGGGCCGATCGATCGCGCGTGGATCTTCTCGTCCGCGAGGTGCTCGAGTTTCAGCATGTAGATGGCGCCCACCGTGATCGGGTTTGGCACCCGGTCGCCGGTTTTGCCGTCGTACACGTCCGACTTGCAGCTCGCCGGGTCGATCCCCGCGCGGCGGAGCGCGTTCTCCTCGATGCGCTTCACCGCGGCCTCGTACACCTCGTTCGCGGCCTTGGCCGGGGCGCCCATCTCGTCGGGCAGCTCTTCGGGGACCCACGTTTCGGGGTCGGCGTCCAGCAGGGCTTGCACGCTTTTCGCCGGCGGCGTGCCCACGATGCGCAGGGCGCGTTCCAGGTGCTCCTGGTCGAGTTCGCGCAACCGTGCGTCGATCTGGGAAAGCATCTCTTCGACCGTCGCGTCCTTCTCGAACGGGATCCGAAGACCCAGCTCCAGATTGGCGTACGCTCCCAGCACCTGACGCCGCATCGAGGTCGCCAGCCGCTCCATCTCTTCGAGCACCTCGTGCTCGGTGGCCCCCTCGAACGCGGGAACCACGTACCGGACGCCGAGGTTCTTCCCGGCATAACCGAGGTGGGTCTCGAGAATCTGGCCGATGTTCATGCGGCTTGGAACGCCGAGCGGGTTCAGGATGATGTCCACGGGCGTGCCGTCCGCCAGGTAAGGCATGTCCTCCACGGAGACGATGCGCGAAATGACGCCCTTGTTCCCGTGGCGGCCGGCCATCTTGTCGCCGACCATCAGCTTGCGCTTCTGGGCGATGTAGACCTGGACCGTCATGTTCGTCCCAGCCGGCAGCTCGTCCCCGGGGATCTGCAGCAGCGGCTCTTCGGTGCGGTCGCAAACGAGGCGATCGCGCTTCTTGGACTCCTTGTAGACGTGGTTGATGCTCGGGCTGAGGTACTTGTACCTGCTGAACACCTTGACGTCCACGACGGTGCCCTTTTCACCGTGCGGCAGCCGGAGCGAAACGTCGCGCGTCTCCTCCGCCTTCTTGCCGAAGATCGCGATGATCAGCCGCTCTTCGGCGGTCATCTCGACCTGGCCTTTGGGAGCGACCTTGCCGACGAGGATGTCCTCGGGCCGTACTTCGGCGCCGATGCGGATGATGCCGTTCTCGTCGAGGTCCTTGAGGGCCTCTTCACCCACGTTGGGGATGTCGCGCGTGATCTCCTCCGGCCCGAGCTTCGTGTCCACGGCCTCGGTCTCGTGACGCTCGATGTGGATCGACGTGTAGACGTCGTCCTTCACCATGCGCTCGGAGATGATGATCGCGTCCTCGTAGTTGTAGCCGCCCCACGGCATGAACGCGACGAGCACGTTCTTGCCAAGCGCGAGGTCGGCCTGATCGCAGCACGGGCCGTCCGCAAGCGGATCGCCCTTGAGCACGCGCTGCCCGGGGACCACGATCGGGCGCTGCGTGAAGCACGTCGATTTGTTCGACTGCACCATGTGCATCAGCGGGTAGTGGTCCAGCGTCTCCTCGTCGATCCGAACGACGATCTCGGTCGAGGTGACCGACTCGACGGTTCCGTCGCGGGATGCGACGACCGCGGCGCCCGAGTCGACCGCCGCGGTGCGCTCGTAACCCGTTCCGACGATCGGCCGCTCCGACCGAAGCAGGGGCACGGCCTGGCGCTGCATGTTCGCGCCCATCAGCGCACGGTTCGCGTCGTCGTTCTCGAGGAAGGGGATCAAGGCCGTGGCGACCGAGATGATCTGCACGGGCGAAACGTCCATGAACTGGACCGCCGCGCGCGCCACGATAGGATAGGCCGCGCCGCCGACGTCGCCGCCGGCGCATCGCACCTGGATGCGATCCTCGAGGATGCGCGCGTGGTCGTCCGTCAACGTGTCCGCCGGAGCGACGAGCTGACCCGTCTCCTCCTGCGCCGTAAGGTAAACGATCTCATCGGTGACCACGCCGTCCACCACCCGCCGGTACGGCGTCATGATGAAGCCGAACTCGTCCACGCGGGCGTGGGTCGTGAGCTGCGAGATCAACCCGATGTTCGGTCCTTCCGGAGTCTCGATGGGGCAGATGCGGCCGTAGTGGGAGCGGTGCACGTCGCGCACTTCGAGCTTGGCGCTGGTTCGCTGGAGGCCACCCGGTCCAAGGCTGGAAAGGCGCCGCTTGTTGGTCAGCTCGCTCAGCGGGTTCGTCTGGTCCATGAACGTGCTGAGCTGGTTGGAGCTGAAGAAGCTCTTGATCGACGCGCTCACGGGCTTGACGCTGAGGATGATGCCCGGAAGCAGGTTGTCCTGGTCGGTGCTGGTCATCCGCTCGCGGGCGACCTTCTCCATCCGGACGAATCCGAGTCGAAGCTGGCTCTGGAGCAGCTCGCCGACGCTGCGCACGCGCTTGTTCTTCAGATCGTCGATGTCGTCGCGCTCCGCATCGCGGCTCAGATACGGCCGCATCGCGAACAGGACGCCCGAAAGGTCCTCGGACGTGAGGTTCCGGACGCCCAGCGGGACGTCGTACCCCAGCTTCTGGTTGAGGAACCGACGGCCAACCTTGCCCAGGTCGTACCGCTTCACATCGAAGAACAGCCCGTAGATCAGCTGCTTGGCCGCCTCCTCGTTGGCCGACTCGCCCGGGCGAAGCCGCTTGTAGATGTCGAGGATGGCTTCCCGAGTCGTGGAGGTGGGGTCCTGATCGAGCGTCGATTCGACGAGGCTGAGCACGTCGAGCACGCGCAGCGACTTGAGCTCCATCGACTCGATCTTCTTCGCCGTCTCGGGCTCGATCCGCTCGAGCCGCTTGATCACGACGCTCTTGCCGTCGGTATCGAGCAGATCCTCGAGCATGCGCTT
The DNA here is from genome assembly GCA_023957775.1 of Fimbriimonadaceae bacterium. Lineage (NCBI taxonomy): Bacteria > Bacillati > Armatimonadota > Fimbriimonadia > Fimbriimonadales > Fimbriimonadaceae > Fimbriimonadaceae bacterium. The sequence continues at coordinate 241,190 of JAMLGR010000001.1, forward strand.
GCCTGCAAGCTCCTCCGCGGTCGGCGGCGCGAGCTCGACGACCTTGCCGAACGTGAACAGGATCTCCTCGTTGGTCGAAAGGAGCGTGTCCACGAGCACCTTCGAGCCGCGAAGCTCCTCGGGCACCCCGGCGATCACCTCGTCGGTGATCAGGGTTCCGGCCTCGACAAGCACCTCGCCCGTCTCGGGGTCCGCCAACGGATCGACCAGACGCCGATGCGTGGCCGACTCGAGCGGCAACGTGACCTGAACGCGGCCGCGGTCGAAACCGTGCAGGGCCTTGATCAACTGCGTGAGCGGCAGCTTCTTGGTCTGGCTGATCTGCGTCCGGACGACGCCGTTCGCGTCGGATTCGACCTCGAGCCACGGACCCTCGTTCGGGATGATGCGGGCCGAAACGACGACCTGCATCGAACTGTCAACACCCTCCTCGAAGTAGAGGCCCGGCGATCGGGAGAGCTGCGACACGATGACGCGCTCCCGCCCGTTGATGATGAACGTCCCCTTGTCCGTCATCAGTGGCAGATCGCCCAGGTAGACCTCCGACTCGATCACCTCGCGATCCTTGCCGCCGAAGCGGACGATCGCCTTGATGGGCGCCTCGAAGGTCATGTCGCGATCGCGACACTCCTGGAGTGAGTATTTCGGCTCGCTCAGGGTGAAACTGACGAGTTCGATGTAGTTGGTCTGCGTGAAGTCCCAGATGGGAGAGAACGTTTTGAAGAGTTCGGGAAGTCCTTCTTCCAGAAACCACTTGTAACTGTTAAGCTGAAGTTCAATAAGATTGGGTGCCTCGAGGAACCGGCCGATTCTCTTCGAGGACGGTTGGATTACTCTCATCCAGGCCTCCGGACAGGTTTGCGCGAACTTATATCGTACCGAATTCGGCGTCGAAAGTCAATGCTGCGTCGCATCTTTGAGGTTTTCCCAACGCCGCGCCGCGCGCAGACGGGTTGGAAACGCTGACGCCTCACGGGCGCGTCAGCGGCTGCTTCAGCCCGGTTTGAATGCGGGAACGGTCTCCTCAGCCCCGATGAGGGCCACGGCGGGTTCGCCCACCGCTTCGGCGATTCTGCGCGAGACTTTTTCGGCCAGCGCGCGGTCCCAGCCTTCGCCGGCCTCGAGGACGGAGCCCGAGGCGTCGGTGAGCACGTAGGACGGCACGACCGTGAGCCCGTAGGAGCGCGTGACGGCCAGATCCTCATCGATCACTTGGTCCATCGCAATGCCCTGCTCCAAGCAGTAGTCGGTCGTGGTTTCGCGACTGTCCTGGCTGATGCCTGCCACGGTCGCGGACGGGTAGGCGCGCGCCATCCGGTCGAAGAACGGGAGGGCGAATCGGCACGTGGGACATCCGGTGCGCCAAAAGATCACGAGAAGGGGGTGGTTCGCTCGAGCCGCCCTCGTGTCCAGCGAGCCGAGCGTGAAGTCGATGAAGGGAGATCCCTGATGGTCGGTCATGATGGGTGCAGACGCTGTTCGAGAGACTTGCCCTCGCCCAACGACTTTACCAACTCGCGCTGCGTCGATGCCAACTGATCGATCGCGAAGGCCTGGTGCGCCAGCGATTCGCGAAGCTGCCGAACCTCGTGCTCGAGGCGTTGAAGCTCGTCGCCGCCCCCGACGTTCCGGCGGGTGATTTCGGCCATCTTCTGCTGGTGCTTCGCCAAGATCGCGACGATGGGGATCATGAACAGCAGCGACCCCATCATGAAGGGAGCGAGATCTTCGATCACGGCTGCCCTCCCGAGAGCCGCTCGCCCAAATCGGTCGAGCCGCGCGATTGCACGTTGTCGAACAGAATGGCCTGCTGGTGCACCAACTCCTTCAACTCCCGGATCTCGTGGCGCAACGCCGCGATCTCGTGCGAGGCATCCGGCAACCGGGCGCTCTGATGCACGATCTCGGCCATCCGCCTTTGGTGCGCCAAGAGAATCGCAACGATCGGAATCATCAGCGCGAGGATGGGGATGAGGAGGGCAAGGGTTTGCGGGCCAAACATGACGTTCTCCCCCATTTTAGCGCGGCGCGCCGGCCAGGTGGGACCTCTGGCGGCTCTGAGCGAGGTGTCGGCTAGAGGCTTGGAGACAGCCTAGCTGGTGCCTGGGCGCCGATCCAACGGTTGCGTGGCGACCACGAGCGCGGCGCCGAACGCCTTGAAGAGGGCCTCGACGACGTGATGGTCGTTCTCGCCCGCGAGCTTCCGCACGTGGGCGCACAGCCCACCCTGCAGCACGATCCCCCGAAAGAACTCCCGGATGCTCTGCAGTCCGACGTCCGCCACGCGCTCCGTCTCGAAGGGCACGTCCCAAAAGAGCTGTCCGCGCGCACTGGTGTCCAGCGCGACCAGCACGAGGGCGTCGTCCTTCGCGACCGTCGCGCTGCCAATGCGGTTCACCGCTTCCCCGTCGGCGAGCGCTCCCTGGAGCGCCTCGCCCATCGCAATCCCCACCTCCTCGAAGGTGTGGTGCTCGTCGTCCGGCGCGCCCGTGTCCACCTGGACCCCCAAGTCGATCATCGCCTGGTAGGCCATCAGGGCCAACATGCGGTCGAAGAACGGCACGCCCGTTCCCAAATCGCGCTTCGTGCCGCCGTCGAGGTCGAGGACGACGCGGACGCGCACGTTCGCGGCTTCCCTCTCCACTTCGGCGTACCGGATTCCGGGAGCGGTCTTGCTCATGGGGTTCTTATACCTTGGGGGACGGGAATCGGGAGTCGGGAGTCGGGAATCGGGGGGACGGGAATCGGGAGTCGGGAATCGGGAGTCGGGAGTCGGGGGGCGCATGGAATCGGGGGTGGCCGGCGGGGGGCGGAAATTGGGCCCCCTCGTTTCGGAGGAGGCCCTGCTCAACAGGAGGTGCTTTCGGATGCCGACCACCGCTGCGGGGCATGCGCCCCGGGCGTCGCCGTACATCCTCGGCCACATTTGCGATGTCGCTCACGCCATCGTGGGCTGGGAGTTCCAGCCTGTTGAGAGACTCATGGCGACTCTCGCTACGTCTACGGGGTTAGCTGACGGGTTCGGGCCAAGAGTTACCCTAGCGGCCTTTCGGAAAGGCCCCATTCACCCCATGTTTCGGGTCCCCCGCTTCCCTCGAAAGGGAATTAGACGGTTGGCTTCTCAGCCAGGAGTTAGAGTACCAGCAAACAAGGATTGTTCCACGGGAAATCGCATGAAAAGTGCGAGGGGCGTCGGGAATCCCGGGAAGAAGCCCGCCCCCCTTCCCGGTATCATCGGGGCGATGTCCATTCTCGTCGACAAGAACACGCGCGTCGTCGTGGCCGGCATGACGGGCCGCGAAGGCGCCTTCCACACCGAACAGATGATCTCCTACGGCACGCAAGTCGTCGCCGGGGTGACGCCTGGCAAGGGTGGAACCGAGTTTCTTGGGCGCCCCGTGTTCGATACCGTCGAAGAGGCCGTTCGGCAGACCGGTGCCGACGCGGGCCTCATCTTTGTGCCTGCGCCGTATGCCGCGGACTCGGTCCTCGAATGCGAGGCGGCCGGCCTGCCCTTCGTCTCCTTGATCACCGAGGGGATCCCCGTCCAAGACATGCTCCGCGTCGTGAATCGCCTCAAGGCCAACGGCACGTGCCGCCTGCTTGGCGGCAACTGCGCCGGCATCATCACGCCGGGCGAGTGCAAGATGGGCATCATGCCCGGGCACATCTTCGCCCAGGGACCCGTCGGGCTCGTCAGCCGGAGCGGAACCTTGACCTACGAAATCGTGTGGGAGCTGACCCGCGCCGGTCTTGGACAGACGACCTGCGTTGGGATCGGCGGCGATCCGCTCCCCGGCCTGCGCTTCGTCGACATCCTCGAGCTGTTCGAAGCCGATCCCAAGACCGAGGCCGTCGTGATGGTCGGCGAGATCGGCGGCACCGACGAGGAAGCGGGAGCAGAGTTCATCAAGGGCATGAGCAAACCCGTCGTAGCGTTCATCAGCGGCAGGACGGCCCCTCCAGGCAAGCGCATGGGCCACGCTGGCGCGATCGTGACCGGCAACAAGGGCACCGCCGAATCCAAAGTCAACGCCCTCAACGCCGCAGGCGCGGCCGTGGCCGAGTCCACCAACGAAATCGCCCAGCTCGTCAAGGACGCCTTGGGAACGGGAGCCGCCTCGCGGTAAGAACGATGACGCCCTCGCGCGATCGCTACTTCGACCATGCGGCCACCACCCCTGTGGATCCCCGCGTGGTTCGGGAGATGCTTCCCTATCTGGGCGAGGCGTGGGGCAACCCCAGCTCGATCCACGCGTGCGGCCGCCGCGCGAAGCAGGCGGTGGAGCACGCGCGCGAACGGGTCGCCGAACTGCTCGGGGCCGAAGATCCCTCGGAGATCGTGTTCACCGCCGGTGCCTCGGAGGCCAACAACTGGGTGCTCGAGCAGTTCCCCACGGGAGCGGTCGGCCCCTTCGAGCACCCCTCGGTCGCCGCGGTGGCGCGCAAACGCGGCTTCTCGACGTTGGGCAACGACGGCTTCGCCCTGCTCCCTCCGGAGTCGCCGGTGGAGATGGTGTCGGTGATGGCCGTCCAGAACGAGGTGGGCGCGCGCTTCGATCTCGCGCCGCTCCGCAACTGGGCGCCCGTGGCGCACTCCGACGTCACCCAGGCCGTGGGCAAGGTCGAACTGGACCTCGAAGCCGTCGATTTCGCCTCGCTCTCCGCTCACAAGTTCTATGGGCCGATGGGGGTCGGCGCGCTCTACCGTCGCGGAGCCCCGGCCCTCGAACCCCTGATCTACGGCGGCGGCCAGGAGGGTGGCCAGCGGGCCGGCACGCTCAACGTCCCGGGCATCGTGGGATTGGGAGCCGCGTGCGCCCTGGCCTTGGACGAGCGCCAGCAGGACTTCGACCACGCCTCGCACCTCCGGGCGCTGCTTCTGGACGAGTTGCAGGCCCTCGACGAGTGGCGCGCCGTGGAAGCTCCGAGCCAGAGCCCCTTCGTCCTCGCCCTCCTGTTCCACGGAACCGTGGGCGAAACGCTGGTGCTCGAGCTGGATCGGCAGGGCTTCTTCGCAAGCGCCGGCTCGGCGTGCAGCTCGGGAGAACCCCACTCCTGGGCCTCGCTCCGCGCGCTGGACGTCGACGAGTCGTGGGGACGCGGCGCGCTGAGAATCAGTTTTGGCCGTGCGAACACGACCGACTCGACCCGTGACCTCGCCGCCGCCCTCAGGAGCTCGGTTTCCAGTCTGAGGAGGCTCAAACAACACGCTTAGCCGTATCAATGCGAGGAATTGCGGGCACCTTGCAACGGTTGCCTGCGTAAATGCGTCTGAACAGAGTGTTGGCACACAACATGCCGTGAAGACGTGAGTTGCCGGGATGCCGGAGGCACCATGTGGGGTCTCGCTTGACAGGAATAGGTTCGGGTGTTAGTCTAAACAGGTTTAGCAACCACTTGGTCCAGTCCTACGCTACCCCAAGAATCACGCTTCAGTCATGGGATTGGCCCGAATCGACGGCGATCAAGGCTCTTCCGAGGACCGCAACGAGGCGGGATGCCTGCGCGGTATTGGAGGACGATTTAGAGAATGGCAGGAGAAAACGGATTGGCTACGCAACCGCGTAGAGGGCGGGCGATTACGGTCAGGGCACCTGGCCGACACGCCTTCATGGATGGCGCCCCGAACCCAGCCGCCGAGGAGCAGGAGCCCGCTGAAGAGGAGCTTCTAGAATCCGAGGAGGACGAGGAAGAGGAAGAACGTCCCACATCCGACGACTCGGAAGAGCTCGAGATGTGGATGCGGCAGACGCGCCGCGCCTCCCTTCTGACCCCCGAGCAGGAAGTGCACCTCGCCATGCTCGTCCAGGCGACGGAGTTCGCCCTCAAGGGCAAGCACCCCGAGCTGATCAAGCTGCTTCGCCGAGGCGAGATGGCCAAGTTCGGGCACCCCGAGGAGATCACCCAGCCGCTGCTGAACTACCTGTACAGCGAGGGCGAAGAGGCGAAGAAGCACCTGATCGAGTCCAACCTGCGGCTGGTCGTGTCGATCGCGAAGAAGTACAACGCGCGCGGCATCCCTCTCGCGGACCTCATCCAGGAGGGCAACCTGGGCCTGATTCGGGCGGTTGAGAAGTTCGACTGGAGCAAGGGTTTCCGCTTTTCGACGTACGCGACGTGGTGGATTCGACGCGCCATCGCGCGCGCGATCATCAACCAGGGCCGGACCATCCGCATTCCCGTCTACGTCGCCGAACTGATCAACAAGGTCGTCAAGACCGCGAGCCGCCTCCAGCAGGAGCTTCAGCGCGAAGCCACCGAGGAGGAGATCTCCCGCGAGGTGGGTCTCTCCGTGGACCGCGTTCGCGAGATGATGCGCGTGGCCGTGGAACCGATTTCGCTCGAGACTCCCGTGGGAGAGAAGGACAACTCGTCCATCGGCGACTTCGTGCACTCGACGAACATGCCGAACCCGGGCGACGTGACCGTCACCCTGATTCGGCGCGAAGAGATCGACGGCATCCTGGGAAGGCTCACGTCCCGGGAGCGCGACGTCGTGCGCCTCCGCTTCGGATTGGACGACGGGCGCGCCCGAACGCTCGAAGAGGTCGGCACCGAGCTCAACGTGACGCGCGAGCGGGTTCGCCAGATCGAACTTCGCGCGATGAAGAAGCTGCGCCACATCGGCCAAGAGCTCTCGTCGCAAGGGTTCACGATCACGCCTAGCCCGAATTAGTCCTTCGTTTTTGGTCCTTGGTCCTTGGGCGCTCCCCCAAGGACCAAGGGCCAAGGACTAAGAACCAACCCCAGTTGGTCGTGGAACGATTCCCAGTCCCACACGTTGGTCGGCTGCAGCATCGCCTGACGGATCACGGTGGTGGGATCGACCAGGGCGGGGCCGCATGGGATGCTGGCTTGGAGGAGCAGCGCGCGCTTGCCGAGCAGCAGGGCGCAGCCGCACACCTTCACGCCGGTTCGCTCGTCGACGATGTCGTTGGGCGAGACGTGCGTGAAACAGTCCGCCGTGGCACCACCCTTCCCCGCGAACCGGGTCCGCTCTCCCAAAGCCGCGGCGACGCCGCAGGCGCGGAGGGCAGCAATGATCGGGGCCGCCACCCAGCGGTAGGCGACCTTCAGCTCGCGCGGACCGGCCCCAGCCAGCGCCAGCGGGGCCGCCAGGCCCACCGTGAGGTCGTGGCCGTGCAACACGGCCTTCCCACCCGTCGGCCGCATCACCCAAGGAGTGGCTTTCGGGTCCAGCAAGTCTCGCTCCGGCCGCTGAAATCGGCCGAGGCTCACCCACGGCCCGTCCCACCGGTAGACGCGGCAACCCGGCGCCCCGACACCTTCCGCCCGTTCAAAGAGCGCTCGGTCCCGATCCATGTTCGTGCGCCCATCGAGAGGACCATCCTCGACGACCTCGATCACTTCACCGTCACCGTCGCGGTCGCCATGCGATGGTCCGAGCTGTGGGACTTGTGCGAGCCCGCCGCAACCACCCCCATCCCGCGCCGCACCCAAATCTGGTCCACGCGAACGACCGGCGTGTCGTTCGTGCCGGTCGCGCCCCATCCCCTGCCCGCTTCCTCGAAGGTGTCCACGAAGCCCGCGCGAAGCAGGGCCTCGATCGTGCGGTCCGGGGGGGAGTTGAAGTCCCCGCCCACGATCAGCGGAGCGTCTGGGGGCAATCGCCTCAGATAGGACACGATCTCCGCCAACTCTTTGGTCCGCGAACGCTTGTCGCGCGCGTATGCGGCCCAGCACTCCGGATTCCAGTAGTCGAACCGCAACACGGGCGGGCTCAGACGGAGACTGACCACGTAGACGGGAGAGGGGTCCTTGGGACGGGTCCACTTCGCCGCCACGAAGTTGCTCGTCTTCGCGGGAAGCTCCAGCGCCTCGAGCTTCCCCTGGGCAAAGATCGAGGCGTCGAGGCCGGTGACCACGCCCCATCCCTCTTTGCCCCAAACCGTCTCGGCAAGCTGCCGCACCAGCGCCGGGTAGGGCGATTCCTGCAGCAGCACCAACGTGTCCGGCTGGCTGATGGCCTCGACCAGAGCCGCCCCACTCCCCGCCTCGCAGTTGAGGGACGCCACCGAGATCGCGTTCGCGGGCGTCTCGGGCGAAGGCAGAACGGACCGAAGAAGAGGTTTCGCCTCGTCCACGAACACAATCGCGAAAGCGAGCCAGACGACCAACGGGATGAACCCGTGAAGCCGAGACCTTCGGAACGCCCAGAGCGTGGTGACCAGAGCGAGCGGAAGCCAAACCCAAGCCGGCCAGACCGTCAACGCGTAAAGCCCCTCGGGTTCGAGGGCATAGACCGCGGACAACGCGCCGGCAACCAGGACCGAGAGCCACGCGGCGATCAGACCGGAACGCGACGGCGCACGGGCAGGCGTCTTCGAGGGCGTCGCCCGCTTCTTGGCCGGTTTCGCTCGCGATGCCATGGACGATTATGGTCCCTCGAGGGACCACGGACCAAGAACCAACAACGACCCTTAGACTCTGGCGACGGGCTCGCGCTGGGGGCGCCAACGGACGTCGAGGTCCTTCACGGCCTTCGTTTCGTCGAGTCGGCCCACGATCTGCGTTGTCGGTGCGTCATGAAGGAGGTCTGGGTTGTCCTGCGCTTCCCCGCAGATCGCGATCAGCGCGTCGCAGAACGCGTCCAACGTCTCCTTGCACTCCGTCTCGGTCGGCTCGATCATCAAGCACTCCGGCACAATGAGCGGGAAGTAGTTCGTGGGCGGATGGAACCCGTAGTCGATCAGCCGCTTGCTGATATCGAGCGCCCGAACTCCGTTCTCCTTCTTGTAGCGCGACGCGGTCAGCACGCACTCGTGCATGCAGTGGCGATCGTTGGCGGGCGGCAAGACCTCTTTCAAACGCGCCTGAACGTAGTTCGCGTTGAGCACGGCGTACCGGGCGATGTCGGGAAGATACTCGCGCCCCATGGCCAACAGGTAGGTGAGGGCGCGGACCGCCATCAGCGAATTGCCCCAGAACGTGGAGACGCGGCCGATGGAGAGCGGGCGGTCTTCGTCTACGACGACTTCGCGCGCGCTTCCCTTCCCTTCGGCGAACCGCAGCACCGGCGCGGGAAGGAACGGTTCCAAGTGGCTCTTCACGCCGATGGCGCCACAACCCGGACCGCCGCCGCCGTGGGGCGTCGTGAAGGTCTTGTGCAGGTTGAGGTGCATGCAATCGAAGCCCTGATCGCCGGGACGCGTGATCCCGACCATGGCGTTGAAGTTCGCACCGTCGCAAAAGACCTGGCCTCCCGCCGCGTGCACCATCTCGCACACTTTGGCGATGTTGGGCTCGAAGAGACCGAGCGTGGAGGGGTTGGTCACCATGAACGCGGCGACGGTTCCATCGAGCTGCGCGGCCAGGGAGTCGAGGTCCATATCCCCGTTCTCCGCGGTGTCCACGTGCCGCACCTCGTACCCGCAGCGAGCGGCCGAGGCGGGGTTGGTGCCGTGGGCCGAGTCGGGCACCAGCACCACGCGCCGCTGCTTCCCTTCGCCGCGGGACTCGTGGTAGGCCTTGATCAGCATCAGGCACGTCAGCTCGCCATGCGCGCCCGCGACCGGTTGCATCGTGATGGCGTGGAATCCCGTCAGCTCGCTGAGAATCTCCTCCACTTCGGCGATGACGGCGAGGAACCCCTTGGCCGTATCCGCGGGCTGGAGCGGGTGGACGTGGGTGAACCCGGCGAGCCCGGCGGTGCGCTCGTTGATCTTCGGGTTGTACTTCATCGTGCACGAGCCCAGCGGATAGAAGCCGGTCTCGATGCCGTAGTTGATCTGGCTGAGGTTGGTGAAGTGGCGAATCAGGTCCAGCTCCCCAATCTCGGGCAGATTCAGCTCGCGCCTCAACTCGCCGACCGTCGATCTTAGATCGACCTCGGGCGTGTCGGCTTTCGGCACGTTGCATCCGATGCGGCCGGGACGCGATTTCTCGAAGATCAGGGTGGGGGTGGGAACGGTTCGGGTAGGCATGGGCTTACGAAAGGGCGGTTGCGAGTTTGGCGGCGTAGTCGTCGATCTGGGCACGCGTTCGCGTTTCCGTGACGGCGACCAAGAGACAGTCGGCCAGTTCGGGGTAGTGCTGCCCCAGTGGAAGGCCGGCCAGGATGCCCTGGTCCAGCAATCGCTGCTGCACTTCCACGGGGTCCTTGGGAAGGCGAAGCGTGAACTCGCCGAACACCTTGCCGGGGAACCGAAGGCTGGCTCCCGAGTCGGTGAGTCTGGAGATGGCGTACTGCGTGTTGCGCACGGTGCTCTCGGCGACCTGGACCATGCCGTTCTTGCCGAGCGCGCTCATGTAGATCGTCGCGCTCAAGGCCATGAGGGCCTGGTTGGTGCAGATGTTGGACGTGGCCTTCTCCCGCCGGATGTCCTGCTCCCTCGTGCGGAGCGTCATCACGTAGCCGGAGTTGCCGTCGTGGTCCTCGGTGCGTCCCACAATTCGGCCCGGGAGTCGCCTCACGTGCTCCTGGCGGCAAGCGAAAAGTCCAAGTGCGGGGCCCCCGAAACCCATCGCAATGCCGAGCGGCTGCCCCTCGCCCACCACGATGTCCGCCCCGTACTCTCCGGGGGGTTTCAAGAGCGCGCAAGAGGTCGGATCCGCGATCACGACGAGCAACGCGCCGACTCCATCGGCCGCCGCGCGCGCCGCCGCCAGGTCCTCGATGCCGCCGAAGAAGTTCGGAGACTGCACCAACACGCACGCGATCTCTTGGTCGAGCTGGCTGTACTCCTTCGTGAAACCGTCCGTCGCCGGCAGTTCGACGACCTCGAGGTCCATCGACCAACAGTAGGTGTGGAGCACTTGGCGGTAGTGCGGGTGCACGGACTTGCCCACCGCGACCTTGCTCCTGCCCGTCGAGGCGCAGGCGAGCAACGCCGCTTCGGCCGCCGCGGTCGACCCGTCGTACATCGACGCGTTGGCCACGTCCATGCCGTAAAGGTCGGCGATCATCGTCTGGAACTCGTAGATCGTCTGGAGGTAGCCCTGCGATAGCTCCGGCTGGTACGGCGTGTAGGCCGTGAGGAACTCGCCGCGGGAGATCAGCGCGCCGACGCTCGCGGGGATGTACCGGTCGTAGATGCCGGCGCCCAGAAAGCACGCCAGGTCGCTGACCGAGTTCTTGTTCCGTCGGGAGAGTTCGAATAGGCGCCCGAGCAGACGATGCTCGTCCAACGACGGCGGCACGTCGAGCGGCCCCTTGATCCTCAGTTCCTGAGGGATGTCGGCGAAGAGATCTTCGATCGAGCCGACGCCGATCGTCGCCAGCATCTCCTCGCGGTCGGCTTCGGTGTGCGGAATGTAGGGCACGGAATCAGCCTCCGATTTCCTGCTTGTAGGCCTCGGCGTCGAGCAGGGATTCGGCTTGCGAGGAGTCGCTCACGCGCAACTTGACGATCCAACCGTCGCCGTACGGATCGCTGTTGAGAAGCTCGGACTGGGCGCCAAGGGCGGGATTGACCTCGACGACTTCGCCGGACAGCGGAGCGTAGGCGTCCGACACGGTCTTGACGCTCTCCACCGATCCCAGCGAGTCCCCTTTGCCGAGCACCCGGCCGGGCGTTGGCACATCCACGAAGACGATGTCTCCGAGTTCGGATTGGGCAAAGTCGGTGATGCCGATCGTGGCGATGTCGCCTTCGAGGCGAACCCATTCATGGGTCTTGGTGTACTTGAGTTCGGAAGGTACGTTCACGGATTCTCTCCGTGGTCGATTCTACCTGTGTGGGAGGGGTTCGGGAGAGCTTTCCCAGCTCGTGCGCGGGGGTCATTTTCGAGGACGGGTACCGTCACTCCATGCTTCGCGTGCAGTTCGTCACCCTCTTTCCGGACATGGTGCTCCAGGCCGTGGGCCACAGCATGCTTCGACGGGCGTCCGACGCGGGAAGGGTCTCCTTCGAAACGGCCGATCCGCGCGCGTTCACCCACGACAAGCACCGGACCGTGGACGACAAGCCCTTTGCCGGCGGCCCTGGGATGCTCCTCAAGCCGGAGCCGGTGGCGCAGGCCATCGAGTCTCTGGGCGTCGAGGGAGCCGCGGTCGTCTTCACCGAGCCGACGGGCACGCGCTTCGAACAAAGACATGCGCTTGAACTCTCGAAACTTCCGCGGGTCATGTTCGTGTGCGGACACTACGAGGGCATCGACGAACGCGTCCGAACGAGCTACGCGACCCATGCGTTCAGCCTCGGGGACTTCGTCCTCACGGGGGGCGAACTCCCCGCCCTCGTCATGGCCGACGCGATCGTGAGGCTGGTTCCGGGCGTCCTGGGTTCGGAAGAGAGCCTGGCGATCGATTCTCATGCGGACGGCCTGCTGAGCGCCCCCCAGTTCACTCGGCCGGAGGTCTGGAGGGACCTCGAGGTGCCGGGCGTGCTCCTCTCGGGCGACCATCGGGCCGTCGCGCGATGGAAGCGGCAGTGGGCCCTTCGGCTGACGCGGGACGTGCGCCCCGATCTTTTCTGCCGCGCAACGCTGGAGAAAGCGGATCTTGATCTGCTATCATCTTAGGTTCGTGCGCGACAGGCCCGTTTGGGTGTTCGCCACCAGGGACAGAAGCGATGTCGAAAGCTGCCATTCTCGAAAGTGTTGTTCAGGACTGCATGAAGGACGATTTGCCGGTTTTCAAACCCGGCGACACCGTGCGCGCCCACGTCAAAGTGCGTGAGGGCGGCAAGGAGCGGATCCAGATCTTCGAGGGCACCTGCATCGCCGTCAAGCACGGCGGGATCGCCAAGACGATCACGCTTCGCAAGGTCAGCAACAGCGTCGGCGTCGAGCGGACGTTCCCCGTCCACTCCCCGAACGTGGCCAAATTCGAGATTCTTCGCCGGGGCCGCGTGCGCCGCGCCAAGCTGTACTACCTTCGCGACAAGGTCGGCAAGGCCGCGCGCATCAAAGAGCGTCGATAAGTCGTGCTTCACCTTTGGGCCCAAGCCGAAGCGCCCGGAGGGTTTGCCGACACGATCGACAAACTCGCGCGGACTCCCATCAGTGAGATCGTCATCTTCGCGTTGGCCGCGACGGTCGCGCGCATCCTCCTGCACCTGTACATCCGCCGAGTTCCTCCCCACATGCGCAGCGGCCCCTTTGCGATCGCCAAGTTCGGCAACGAGGCGTTCGACGCGATCATCTACGCGCTGATCTTTGTCTTCCTCGTCATCCGCCCCTTCGGAGTGCAGGCGTTCCGCATCCCTTCGGGTTCGATGCTGGAAACGCTCCAGATCAACGACTTCATCGTGGCGAACAAGGCGATCTACCGCTATTCCGATCCCAAACCGGGCGACATCGTCGTCTTCAAACCGCCCACGCGCGCCCTGAGGGACCCCCACGTCGAGCAAGACTTCATCAAGCGGTGCGTCGGGGCGCCGGGCGACGTGGTCGAAGTGAAGGACGACGTGCTCTACCGGAACGGCAAGGCCGTAAACGAACCCTATGTGTCCTTCCTCAGGGAGTCCGGGGACTCGTACCGCCGGCTCTCCGATGAAGAGCGGCGAGAGCAAACCAAGATCGATTACAAGCTGGTGGAGTACCAGGGCAAGTACTGGCCGCTGTCGATCACGGGCGAGTTCGTGAACTCCGGTTTCGGGGTCCAACTGCCTCCCGAGTACATCGTGGACGACCCCCGGCTCATGAAGACCCTCCGCGACCTTCCGCCGGCGCCGATTCCAAAGGGCTTCTATCTGATGATGGGCGACAACCGCTACGGCTCGTACGACGGCCGCTTCTGGGGGCTCGTGCCTCGCGAGGACATCATCGGGCGTTCGGAGTTCATCTGGCTGCCTATCAGCCGCTGGCGCGTCACGCGCTAGGGATCGCTTCAAGGCCACGGTGGCGGCTCGGAGTTTCACGCAAGGAACGCAGGGGGCGCAAGGGGCGCAAAGGGGCCAGGGGTGGGCCTGGTGGGAATCGAACCCACGACCAAGCGGTTATGAGCCGCACGCTCTAACCTCTGAGCTACAGGCCCTGGTTCGCGGATGGTACCTGCCTCGGGTCGAGATCAGGGTCGAATCGTTCCTCTGAAGGGCAGATCCTTCCACGGCGAGGTGTCGAATCGAGAGCGCGGCCCCGGCGCCAGCAACTGAAGAGTCTCCCGCGACCTTCGTTCCGCCGCAGCGTCCCCGAAGGCCAATCCGGTCACGCGCCAGCCTTCGGGTCCCCGCCGCACCTGGATCTCCAACGCGTCCCGGTTGGGGGACTTCAGCCGAAGCGTCCGGGTCTCGCCGCCTCCGGGAAGCTCCACGATGTCCCCGTCCTTGGCGACGAGAGACGTATCCCCCTCCTTGCCGGCGATCAGGTCGAAGAACGGGGAGGCGCTGTCTCCCGCGAACAACTTGAGCACGTCGGGCTCGTGCCAACTTCCCTTGCTCTTCAAGACGTCCGCCTCCTGCAACGAGCCCAGCCGGTCCACGATGCTCCGGTTCTTGTCGCGGAGCCACAGGCCGCCATCGCCCCAAAAGTCCACCATCTCGATCCGCAAGGATCCCGATCCGTCCAGCCAGACTTCCGTGACGCGATCGGCCAGAAAGACGCCCTCGTTGGATTCGCGGGTCTCGCGGTAGATGCGGACGTGCCAGGCGCGGACGGTTCGCAGGTCGTGCAGCACCTCGAGGAGCAACGGCTCGGCCGATCGGTCGGGCTTTGCCCCCGCGGCCCAACCTGGGTGGGCCAGGATCATGACGAGGGCGGCTGCAAAGGTCTTCACCGGTGGGGTTTTACCCGCCGCAACTCGACGGGAACGTATAATCAAACCTCTTCATGGAGACCCCACCCAGCAACGGCGCTGCGACCCGACCCGAGGGAGGCGCCTTCTTTTCTTCGACCCCTCGGAAGATCTTCACCGTTGCCGACTTCTCCGCCGACGAGCGACTGATGATCGAGACGGCGGAACAGTTCAGCCGCAAAGAGATCCTCCCGCTCGCCGAAGCGCTCGACAAGCAGCAGGACGGCCTCATGCCCAGCCTCATCCGCAAGGCCGGCGAACTCGGGTTCTGCGGCGTGGACGCGCCGGAGGCTCACGGCGGCCTCGGCCTCAGCAAGGCCGTCGCGGCTCGGATCATCGAGATGCTCAGCCTCAACGCTTCGTTCAGCGTCACGCTGGGCGTTACCAGCGGTATCGCCCAAATCGGCTTGGTGCTGTTCGGCACCGACGAGCAGAAGGCACGGTTCCTTCCACGGCTGACCTCGGGCGAGTGGATCGGGGCGTACTGCCTCTCCGAAACCGGCTCGGGCAGCGATGCCCTGGCCGCCTCCACGCGCGCCGACCGCGAGGGCGGCCAATACGTGCTCAACGGCACCAAGATGTGGATCTCCAACGCGAAGTGGGCCGACTTCTTCCTCGTCATGGCGAAGGCGGACGGCGAACGCTTCTCCGCCTTCCTCGTCGAGCGGGACACTCCGGGGCTTTCGGTATCGCGCGAAGAGCACAAGATGGGCCTCAAGGGCTCCTCCACGGCGCGCGTGGTGCTTGAAGACGCGCGCATTCCAGCCGGGAACCTCCTCCACGAGGAAGGGTTGGGGCACCACGTCGCGTTCAACGCCCTCAACATCGGCCGGTTCAAACTGTCCGCGATGTCCCTGGGACCGGCCCGCGATGCCATTCGGCTTGCCGCGGCCTACGCCCGCGAGCGGAAGCAGTTCGGCCAATCGATCTCGGAGTTCGGGCTGATCCGCCGCAAGTTCGCCGAGATGGCCGCGCGCTTCTATGCGGCCGAGTCGATGATCTACCGCACGGGCTCCTTGATCGACGGCGCCTTTGCAGCGCACGGAGGTTCCGTGGAAGGCAACCGCCGCGCCGCCGAGGAGTACGCGATCGAGTGCAGCGCGTGCAAGGTGTTTGCCACCGAGGCGGAGGCGTTCATCGTCGACGAGGCGCTCCAGTGCTACGGCGGCTACGGCTTCACTGAGGAGTTTCCCATCGCCCGCCACTACCGGGACGCGCGCGTCAGCCGCATCTACGAGGGCACGAACGAGATCAACCGCTTGTTCATCGCCTCTCGGATCGTGCGCAAGGCGCGGGAGCAAGGCGTGGCGGCGAGAAGCGTCGGAGACTCCTTTGTCTCCGAACTCGCGGGGAAGGCGATCGGACTTCCCCAGGACGACCAGGTCGTCCTGGGAGCCCAATCCGACCTCGTGCTACTTGCCTACGCCGAGCAGTCCGCCCGGCTGCGCGCGGCTCAAAACGGGGGCATGGAACAGCCGCTCTACGAGGCGTTCGCAAGTTGGGCCAACGTGCACGCGGCCGCGGCGTACCAGATGGCGACCGGAGATTCGGTCACGGTCCCCGCTTCCCCCGCCCACGATTGGGAAGCGATCTCCGACGCCGTGTACGAAAGCGGCGGCCCCCCGGTCTAGAGCCTTCGTGAGTCCCTCTCCCCCACAAACCACCAACCACAAACCACAACCTCCGAGAGGTATGCTAGTGCACCAGGTACTAGACGCTGGGCGGTCAACGAGGTCCCCACGGCGCACGCGGAAAAAGAAAGCCCGCGCGGCGCTTTTTTGTTTGGGAAGAGAGATTCGAACGGGCAGCTCGGTCCGTATCTTTCATAGGGGCGCGCCAGCGCGAGTACCGAGGAGAGAGAATGAACGCTAAGGAAGCCGTTGCCTTTGTCAAAGAGAACGAAGCGCAGATCATCGACATCCGGTTCACCGACTTGTTCGGGATGTGGCACCACTTCACCATCCCTGCCGTGGATTTCAGCGAGGACCTCTTTGAGGACGGGCTGGGATTCGACGGCTCGAGCATCCGCGGGTTCAAGAGCATCAACGAGAGCGACATGCTGCTTGTGCCGGATCCGACGACGCTCTTCATCGACCCGTTCGCGGAGTTCACCACCGCCGTGGTGATCTGCCACATCGAAGACCCGCTCACACGCGAGCGGTACGCCCGAGACCCACGATTCGTGGCCGAGAAGGCGGAGCAGTACCTCCGCTCGACGGGCATCGGCGACACGGCCTACCTGGGCCCCGAGGCCGAGTTCTTCCTGTTCGACAGCATGGCCTACGACACCAGCCCCTCAGGCGCGTTCTTCAAGGTCGATGCGGAAGAGGCGTTCTGGAATTCCGGCGACCCCGAGGGTTCGGGGCACACGCTTCGCCAGAAGGGCGGCTACTTCCCCGTCGCGCCGTGCGACAAGCTGCAGGACATCCGAACCGAGATGATGATGCGGATGTTCGACCTGGGCATCCACGTCGAGGTTCACCACCACGAGGTGGGCAGCGCGGGCCAGTGCGAGATCGACATGCGGTTCGACACGCTGGTCAAGATGGCGGACAACATCCAGAAGTACAAGTACGTGGTAAAGAATACGGCCGCCGAGCACGGCCTGATCGCCACGTTCATGCCCAAGCCCATCTATGGGGACAACGGCAGCGGCATGCACGTCCACATCTCCCTTTGGAAGAACGGCGAGACGCAGATGTACGACGAGTCCGGCTATGCGGGGCTCTCGGACACCGCGCGCTATTTCACCGGCGGGATCCTCAAGCACGCGGCCTCTCTCCTCGCGTTCTGCGCCCCGACCACGAACTCGTACCGGCGGCTCGTGCCCGGCTACGAGGCTCCGATCAACCTGATGTACTCGCAGCGCAACCGCTCGGCGTGCGTGCGCATCCCGATGTACAGCAAATCGCCCAAAGCCAAGCGCGTCGAGTTCCGGGCGCCGGACCCCTCGGCGAACCCGTACCTGGCGTTCAGCGCGATCCTGATGGCCGGCCTCGACGGCGTCCAGAACCGCATCGAGCCGCCCAAGCCGATGGACAAGGACCTGTACGAGCTGCCGCCGGAGGAGAAGGCGCAGATCGAGCAGACTCCGGGCTCCCTGCGCGACGCCCTTCTCGCTCTGGAGGCGGACCACGAGTACCTGCTCAAGGGAGACGTGTTCACCAAGGACCTGATCGACACCTACATCAACTACAAGTTGCTCAACGAGTGCGACGCGATCGCGATCCGCCCGCACCCGTACGAGTTCACGCTCTACGCGGACGCGTAGGGGTGTGAGGTGTGAGGTGTGAGGTGTGAAGGCGCTGGGCCTTCATGGATGCCTCCACGTCTTCGATGTGGAGGCATTCCTCTGGCTCCAACACCATCACACCGTCCCAAAGGTGGCGCTCCCTTCCACCGGGATCGTCCTCGACGGACGTTGAGCCATCCTGACCGAATATCCGCGTGGCACGCCGGTGCGCGTCGTACCGTGGCCATTGTGGCGAGCGCCCCTGGATGAACGCAACCCACGTCTCGTGCATCGTCCATCCAGGATGGTGGCTCCACACAAAGGGCAACTCCGCCCCGTGGGCGGCAAAGCCCACGTGCGGATCCTCGGAATGGGAGGGTGTGTGGTCGAATCGCACCATCCACGTCTGGCCCCCACGCGATGCGTGCGCTTCTGCGAATCGGACGCTGGGAATCCAATACTCCTCCGCGGTGAGAAGTCGCACCTTCCGTACCAGGGTCGACATCCCCGGAAACGCCTCCCGGTACCTGGCTTCCATCGCCGACACCTTGGAGAAATCCAGGTTGGAAACCTCTCGGGAACGTATCGGTAAGTCTGCATCGGCCGGTGCCAGGAACGCGATGCTCTCGTCGCGGTTGGTCCCGATGAGAAGGGGGACCGTCCCTTCGACCATGTCGACCGGGCGTTTGGGCAGGTAATCGCCTCCCACCAGGGGCCGGAATGGGAAGTTGTGGGCATAGCGGGCATCCAGCCGGTTTTGGCCCTCGAGGATGGCTTCGGCCGGCATCGAGAGGAGCTGATTGGCATCGGACGTCCGGAGGTCGAGGGCTGCCAATAGGCCACGCACCACCTCGCCAGCGGAGTCCTCCGAATGGATCGTTTGACCGCTTCCGCTCTCCATGATCGCTCTTGAGAAGAGCCCCCGAGCACTCTTTGCGGCCATCAGCGCCGCGACATCCTTCGCGCCCGCAGATTGTCCTGCAATCGTCACCTGGGATGGATCGCCTCCGAAAGCCTCGGCGTTCTCGCGAATCCACCGGAGCGCCGCTTCAAGATCCCGGATGCCGTTGTCACCGGTACCGACGTAGGGTTCGCCGAGAACGTCGCCAAGTTCAAGGAACCCGAACGCGCCCAGGCGGTAGGCGACCAGCACGACGACGATTCCTTCGCGGGCAAAGAGCCCACCATTGTCTCCCGCGGCTCCGCCTTCGTTGCCGCCTCCGTGGATCCACATAAGCACGGGAAACGGCCCAGGGCCGCTGGGAGCCCAAACGTTGAGGTAGAGGCAGTCCTCGGATCCGTTCGCGCCGGGCTGCATGGCGGGCAGCGCCTTTTGGAAAGCGTCGCGAACGCCGGTCCAGGGCTGGGGTGGAAGGGGAGGCCGGAAGCGGTTCCTGCCCGTCGGGGGCAACGCGAAGGGGACTTTCCGAAACACCCGCAGGCCGTCCTCCACCGTGCCCCGCAGGTCCCCCTGGCGAGTCGTCACCGTCGGACCCTGAGCGTCGAACAGCCTCCCGGGAGCCAAGGCGACTCCAAGCGAGAGGCTCAGGAAGGTCCGCCGATCCATCGCCACACCACAAGGCTACCCTTGCCACCTTGCCACCGTTGCCGGCACCACCCACGCGTCAATGGCGTTCACGTTAGAAAGACCCTACTGACCTTGCGCAAGCCCACCAGGCTGGCCGACCTGGAAGGTTGGACCCAAACAGTGGGCCTATCCAGTCGGACCCGTTGGTAACGCGGCGGCCTGCGGTACGGGGTAGACCGCCACAGTGCCCTCCCAGAACGCGACGGCAACGCGCTTGCCGTCAGGCGAAAAAGACAGGAAGCGTACGGGGTACTCCGAGCCCCCCTCTCGTCCCCCCCAGCGCTCGAGTACTTTGCCCGCCGGCATCGCGTACAGCTGGACGTAGTTCGTGTGGTGTCCGGTCACCAGCAGTCGCCCATCGGGCGAGAACTCCGCCGCGACGACCTGCCAGATCACGAGCACCACGATCATGCCGCCGTCAGAGCCGTCATCCAATTTGCAAACTAGTTCTATACTAGTTAGATGAACACAGTTGGGATCTTCGAGGCGAAGACGCATCTTTCGGACCTGCTCAAGCGGGTGGAGGCCGGGGCTCATATCACGATCACGCGCCACGGTGCGCCGATCGCGCTACTCGTTCCCATCGGGGAGCCGGCAGGGGGACCGGGCGTGGAAGAGGCCATCGCCGCGATAAGAATTCTCCGCGCACAGCATTCCGGGAGCGGCGTCGCCGCTGAGGAGATCCGCTCTTGGATCGAAGAGGGCCGAGAGTGAGGACGTTCGTGTTGGACGCCTCGGTCGCGCTGACTTGGCTCCTTGGTGACGGGTCGGACCCCATCGCCGAGCGCGTGCTGGATCGGCTCAAGGACCGTTCGGCGCTTGTACCTGCCATCTGGGAGCTGGAGGTGGCGAACGGACTCGTCGTTGCGGAGCGAACGAAGCGAAGCACACTCGCGCGGTCCACCCGCTTCCTCGAACTTCTCGCAGCCCTGCCGATCGAGACCGACGCGGCGGCCCGCGGCGCTGCCCTGCTGCCGATCGCCCGCAAGGCGAACGTCAGCGTCTACGACGCCGGCTACCTAGAGCTTGCGATGCGCACGGGCGCGCCCCTCGCCACGATAGATCGCCGCCTGAAAGCGGCGGCGGAGACGTTGGGAGTCGCTTCCCTCTGACGCCGAACCAGGTCACTTGCTGCCTAACTGTTCTGCCGATCAGCGACGTTTGAAGAGTTGCTTTGGAACCTCGCCGGACGACGGGACGAAGCGGTGATGCGAGCCGTCTGGCGATTCGATGTACACGGAACCACAGGCGTAGCACTGCCACACGCACAGCATCGTGTACTCGCGCCACGCCATGCAGGCCCGGTCCTTGTCTTGAGGTGTGGGTCCGGACCTCTCAATCGCGTCGTCGACCTTGCCGGAGAACTCGTCGTACTCCTGATCCGGGATGAAGTACGCCCGGTACGACAGATTGTCCGTCGCTGAAATCAACCGGCCTTCGCCGCAGTCGCATGTTATGTCCAAGTTCCGCATGGATCTTAAGATGACGCACTACGTTGCCGATATGCGGCGCGCGCAACATCGAAAGCCACACAATCCGAACGGTTTCGCTTCGGGCAGGCGCCCGACAAATCCGATTCGGCCCGTGATCGCCATCTTCAATTTCCAAACCTCCTGCCAAGGCCACCCGGGGTCGCCAACCCTCGATGGCCGTCCTATCACGGCCTTCGTGGAGCGACCCGAACTCTCATTTCGGAATGCAATTCTCCCGATGACGCCCAAGGGGCGGGAAACGGCAGTGGTAGCATGGCGGGCATGCCTCTCAAAGCCGCCCTCAAGGAGCAGGTTCACGCTGCCATCGCGATGCTCGTGGACTGCGTCGAGAAGTGCCCCGAGGATCTCTGGGTCTCGCCTTCGCGCAAGGACGTCGAGCCGGACGATCCCAGGCACTTCTGCATCCGCAACTTCTGGCGCATCGCGTTCCACGGCATCTACTTCACCCACCTCTACATGCTGCAGAGCGTCGAGTTGTTCCAGCGGCCCAAAGGGCTGGCGGTCGGCGACCGCGACGAGTTCGCCCCCTTGTGGAACCTGGACCGCGATCCCTTCGACCTGCCCGAAGAGTGCGAGCCACCCACCAGGCAGGAGATGCTCGACTACATCGCCCATGTCGACGCCCTGGTCGACCCGACGGTGGACGGTCTGGATCTCGAATCCCCCGAGTCGGGCGTGCCCTGGTACAAGAACTTCCCCAAGCTGAACCACGAACTCCTGACCCTTAGGCATCTCCAAGGCCATGTGGGCCAGCTCTCGGAGTTGCTGATGGCGCGGCAGATCGACACGAACTGGGTGAGCCGGGTCAAGAAACCTTAGGCCGGGCATGAGCAAGGTAGCTCAAACGCCCGCAAACCATCACAAACGGAAGCACTCCTCCGCCGGCCGGAGAACCCGGTCCATCCACAACGGCCGCCGCAGCGGCCCCTGGGCGGGCTTCGTCTTCCCCAGCCACTCGCGGTACACCTCCATCGACTTGCCCGTGTCCACCACCACGTCCCCGTAGCGGTCGTCCCGACCCGCCTTCTCGACCACTACCCGCTGATGCCAGCAGTGCTGGCCGCTCACCGGGTCGGGCTGGACGCCGAACGTGAGGTTCTGGTGCACGCCGCCGTCGGTCCACCAGATGCGGCCGGTGTCCTTGTCGGAGCTGGCGTACGGACCGATGCCTTCCGTCCGGCGGAACCGCACGACGCCGCCCGACAACTCCTCGCGCACGACCTTGGGCGCGGCCTGCTGGTCGGTGGCGTTCCCGTCGAACAGCCGCCAGCGACCCAGATGGTGCGAACACGCCACCACGCCGGGGCGCAGCCCCTCCGTGACCCACGCCTTGTTCACGTAGTGCCCGATGCGGGTTTTCACCTTCACCAGATCGCCCGTCTTCACCCCCAACCGCGCCGCGTCGGAGGGGTTGAACCATACCGGGTTCGCGTTCGACAGCTCGTACAACCACTTCGAATTCGCCGAGCGGGTGTGGATGAGCGTCGGGATGCGGAACGTGGGCACCAGCACAAATTCGAACTCTCCCGGCTTCTGGTCGCCCCGGTGCACGTGGGTGCGCACGTAGCCCGGCATCGCCTGCTCCTCCCAGCCCCACTCCTTCATCGTCGGGCTGTACAGCTCGAGCTTGCCCGACGGGGTCTTGAAGCCGTGCCCGTAGTCGTGGTACGCGTCCTTCTTCACCTCGAACGCCCCGTACTTGCTCATGTACCCGTAAGGGCTCAGGCCCTCGGAGGCGGCGGCTTCCGGCAGCCCCGGCACGGAGTTCTCGAAGATCCACGAGTAGTACTCCTTCAAGGTCACCTTCTCGCCGGGGCGGTAGGGCGACTCGTAATGCTTGCGGATGCCCAGCGAACCGTCGGGGTCGACGCGCCACGACAGCTCGATCCAGAACTCGGCCTCCTCCCATACCTCGCCGGGGTTCGCTTGGTAGGTGAACGCGATCGTCTCGCCCATCCGCTCGCGCGCGACGCGGAGCACGGGCTGGCGGAAGCCGATCCACTTCGAGGCGTGTGTCTCCTGGCTCATCAAGTCGTGCCGCTCGGCGCCGTTGCCCATGGGCAGCACGTAGTCCGCGTACTGCGCGGTCTCGCTCCACACGGGGGTCAGGGCCGCGTGCAGGCCGACCTTGGACTCGTCGCGCAGCATCTTCTCCCACATCAGGCCATCGGGGTTCGTCCACACCGGGTTGTACACACGGGTGAAGTACACGTCGAGCTTGCCGCGGCCTTCCTCGAGGAAGTGAGGAAGCAGAAACGAGAGTTCGTGGTACGCGAGCGGCCACTCCTTCGGATACAGAAGCTCGCTCCACACCTTCTGGGGCTCGGGCTTGCTGAAGGGGGCGGGCACGTACTTGTTGTCCGAGTGGAGGTTCGTGCCGCCTTCGGTGCCCACCGCGCCCGCCAGCACCGTGAGGAGCTGAAGGCACCGCGCGACCTGCCAGCCGCCCTCGTTGCCCGCCGCGGCGTTGCGCCACACGTGCGTGGCGAAGGCCGAGCCCGCCGCGCCGATCTCGCGGGCGACGGTCCGAACGACCTCGGCGTCCACCCCGCACTCTTCGGCCGCGGCTTCGGGCGTGTAGGGTGCGTAGTGGTCTTTCAAGGCACCCAGGAAAGCGTCGAAGGAGGGCCCGGGCGCCGCCTCGGGGGAGCTCCACAAGGGCGACTCTTCGGAACCGATCTCGTCTTTTGACTCCTCAGGTCGTTCGCCGGTGAGGAAGCCGTAGGTGGCCTCCCAATTCACGTTCTGCTGCAAGAACCCGCGGTCGATCAGATTCTCCTGGAGCATCACGTTCGCGATCGCCAGCAGCAGGAAGGGCTCGGTGCCGGGCCATGGGGCCAGCCAATAGTCCGCCTTGGTGGCGGTGTTCGAAAGGCGCACGTCCACCACGGCGATCTTCGCGCCGCGGGTCTTCCCTTCCATGATCCGCTGCGCGTGCGGGTTGAAGTAGTGGCCCGTTTCCAGGTGCGCCGAGAGCATGAGGATGAACTTCGCGTTCGCATGGTCGGGCGACGGGCGGTCCGAACCCGACCAGAGCGCGTAGCCCACGCGCGCGGAGGCGGAGCAGACGTTCGTGTGGCTGTTGTGCCCGTCGATGCCCCACGACTGCAGCACGCGGTTCACGTATCCGTCCTCGCCCGGCCGGCCCACGTGGTACATGATCTCCTTCTGCCGGTTTTCGAGCAGCGCCTTGCGGATGCGCGCCGCGAACGTGTCCAACACCTCGTGCCACGTGGTCTTCTCGAACTTGCCGGAGCCCCTCGGCCCCACGCGCCTCATGGGATAGAGGATGCGGTTCGGATCCTCGATCTGGTTGATGGTGGCGGGCCCTTTCGCGCAGTTCTTCCCCCTCGAGCCGGGGTGGTACGGGTTGCCTTCGAGCTTGCGGACCTTGAGGTTCTCCTTGTCCACGAACGCCATCAGCCCGCATGCCGCCTCGCAGTTGAAGCAGATGGTGGGCACGAGCATCGACCGCCGCTCGACCTTCTTCGGCCACGCGTCGGGGTCGTAGTCGACGAACTCGTCCCACTGGGACTCGGGGGGAAAGGACTCGAGGGGCGTGGTGTCCATGGGGGCTTCGATTATCCCTGATCGAGTCCTCCCTGCGGGCCTGATAGGGGTGCAGGCCTCTACCGATCGCCCCACGAGCACTCCCCAGGTACAATGGAACCATGGCGCGGAGAGGTTGGACCATCCGGGTGGGAGATCGGTCCCAGCTTGAAGCCGAACGCCTCGAAGCGTGGCGTCGGATGGCGCCTAACGAGAGGCTTCGGGAATACGAGAAACTCCTCGCGATCTGGTGGGCAGGCAGTGAGTCGCGACTTCGAAGATCTGTTCGCATCGTTAGCCGACCACAACGTTGAGTTCCTGGTCGTGGGCTCGACCTTGCTCGCGTTTTATGGAAGGCCGAGGTACACCGAGGACATCGATCTCTGGGTCCGCAGATCGGGTGCCAACCTCGAAAACCTGGCCGATGCACTCGATGCGTTCGGGCTCGAGGTTGACCGCGAGGCGATCCGAGGTCTCGCCCAACCCAGCGATCAAATGATCGTTCTCGGTGCCGCTCCTCAGGTCGTCGATCTTCTCAACGACTTAGAGGGGCTCGATTTCGAATCCGCTTGGAGGAGCCGCCAATCCGCCACCCTCTTTGGTTCGAATGTCTTCGTTCTCAGTCGCCAAGACTTCGTCGCATCCAAAAAGGCGGCCGGCCGGCCAAAGGACCTTGCCGACCTAGCGCTCCTGCAAGAGGTCGAAGAAGCAGATTCGGATTAGAGCTTGTGCTCGCTTGAAGCCGAAGGCTCTTCAGGCGTTGGCGAAGAGATAACCCCCTACGAGAGCGGCGGCAGTTGGCCCGCCCGTACGAACGCGTGCTCGTAGAGATAGAGGCCAACAAGGGCAGGGACCCACGCCCAGAACGGGGCGAGAACCACCAGGACCACGGCGGAGGCGAGCAACCAAAGGGACGCGTCGAAGGCGGGAACGACCCCAAGCCTTACCTTGCGTAGGAAACCCACGGCTTGGCTCGCGTTGGCCGTGGGGTGCGGAGCCGTGAGCTCTCGAAACACAAATTGAAGATGACCCACGATGGCCACAACGGCGACCGTCTTGAGCACCCAACCAGGATTCGCCTCAAGCGCGAGAGCAACCACGCTCCCGCACAAGACCGCCTGCACCAACAGGTGCGGCAGGAGCTGCTTGCTCTCCCACAGATCCCTTCCCTTGCACTGAGCGAACAGGAACGCGGTGTAGCCGGCCGCCAGGAGGGCGACGGGCCAGTTCAGGAGGCGAAGCCCTTCGACCAGCCCCCCCGTCCAGTGCACCGCGCGAGAGCCTGCGGCCACCGCAACGCCGGTCGGCTGAGGAAAGGCGACTTGCGCCACAAGGGTCGCCACGATCAGGAGGGAGAACACGGTCAGCACCATTCCCCCTTTCACCAGCCATGACTTGAAGTTCGGGCGTGTCAGCATGGTGTAGAATTTGCCGGGCTTCGCCAAGTCCTCGACCAAGAGAAAGAGGGTGATCAGCGTGAACAGAAGCGCCCCTGCCTCGTACCGCCAATCCGTCGCCCCCCGTGCGGCAAACGGCGCCATCAGCACAAGACCGGCGGCAAGCCCCTTCGTCAAGAGGTAAAGCGCGACCGGCCAGCCCCACTCGACTTTGTGGTCGGTGTCGAGCGCCAGCAGCGCTTCGGCTTGCGACTGTCCGCTGCGGTCCGCCAGTTCGGGTTTGCGTGCAGGGTCTTCGCTCCACAGAAAGGCTCCCCGCCGCTCCGCGACACCCGGCTCCAAAGCCGCGGGGCTCGCGCCGATGTAGCGCACGTTCGGGCCGGTCTTCTGCTCGGGCCTGCGCGTCTTGGTCTCGTGCTGCTTGAGCATCAGCGACACGCGCGAGGTGGGATCGTGGAAGTCGCCCGGCACGATCGCCCCGACGGGGCACACGGTCACGCACGCGGGCTCCAGCCCCCTCTCCACGCGGTGCGCGCAGAAATGGCACTTCTCCACCGCGCCCTTGTCCTCGTTGAGATACAGCGCGTCGTACGGGCAAGCCTGCATGCACGCTCGGCACCCGATGCACGCGTCCCGGTCCACATCCACGATGCCGTCGGGGCGCTTTTTGAGCGCGTTGACCGGGCAGATCGTCACGCACGGCGCGTCGGTGCAGTGGTTGCAGCGCTGCACGAGAAAGTTGCGCTTCACGTCGGGGTACTTGCCCACCTCGACGTACTTCACCGAGGTGCGGAAGTTCCCCAGCGGCACGCCGTTCTCAGCCTTGCACGCCGTGGTGCACGCGTGGCACCCGATGCACGTGTCCTGGTTGATGACGAAGCCGTACTGCATGGGGGAGTGACTTCCTAAAAGGACACGTCGATCGGTTCTTCCTTGCCGGAGTCGCTGCTCTTGTACATGGCGTCAAAGATCGCGTTGAGGATCAGGCCCTCTTCTCCGGGGACCGGCGACGTGCCGCCTTGCAAGATCGCGTCGATGAAGGCATGCACCTCGGCCGTGTAGGCGGACTCCACTTTCGGCACGTTGATCGGTTTCAAGTTGAAGAGCTGCTTGTCCTGTTCGGTGAAGATCGAGACCGCGTCGTCGCCCCACCCCTTCACAATGGCGCCGGCCTTGGTTCCGAAGAGCTGCGTCGCGAACGGATCCCCGTCCAAATTGCCCATGAAGCTGCTCTCCAGCACGACCACGGCCCCGTTGTCGAACTTGATCAGGCCCACGGCGAAATCCTCCACGGTGAAGGCCGCCCGATCGTAGTCGCCCCAGTTGTTGAAAAGCTCGGGATTGGTGCCCAGCATGTTCCACGTCTTGGCGCTCGCGCTCACGGGTTTCGGATAGCCCATGAGGTGGAGCGTCATGTCGAGGATGTGCACCCCGATGTCGATCAGCGGGCCGCCACCCTGTTTCTCCTTGTCGATGAACACGCCCCACCCCGGCACGCCCCGTCGCCGCAGCGCCTGGGCGCGCGCGTAGTAGATGTCGCCCATATGGCCGGCGTCGATGTACTCCTTCATGAAGCGCATCGGACCGCTGAACCGCTGCTGAAGGGCAACCTGCAGGATCTTCCCACTGTCCCGCGCCGCCTGACACATCGCTCGGGACTCCGCGGCATTCATCGCAAGCGGCTTCTCGCACAGCACGTGCTTGCCCGCTTGGAGCGCCCGCACCGTCGGGTCCTTGTGCACGGCGTTCGGCGTCGTCACCGAAACCGCGTCGATCTCGGGGTCTGCGATCAAGTCCCGGTAGTCCTTGTAGGTCCGCGTGACGCCGAACTTCGTTTTCGCCGCCTTCTCTGCGACCGGGTCGATATCGCAAATCGCGACGATCTCGCACTTCTCGGCAAGGCCGGTGTAAGCCGGCATGTGGCACGTTTGCGCAATGCTCCCGGTCCCGATGATCCCAACACGCACTTTCCGATCCATGAACTGCTCCTTCCCCGTCCGCCGGACGAGATTACCGAGGCGTGCCGCTCGGATGCGTCTCCGCTTCCGCCAAAGCTTGCTCGTCCGGCACCTCGTCCTCCGGAGCACGCGGACCGTTTCGGACCGCCAACCACGATCCGCCGATCGCAATCACCGCCATCCCCAGCCAAAAGAGCCACGAAGGCATCTCGGGCACTTCGAACGGTAACGGCGCACCGGGATGCCCGCCATCGTACCAACGCACGAACGAGTGGCCCGAGATGAACACGAGTTTGAGCCCAGCCCACCCGACCAGCACGTACGCAACGTGGTCGAGAACGGGGTACTTCTCCAAGATCCGGATGAAATAGGACGCGGCGAACCGCAAGATCACAATCCCGAGGATCGCCCCCGCGATCACCACCCAGAGCTTGTCGGGATGCCGCACCGTATCCACTACGGCCACGGCGACGATCACGCTGTCCAGCGCGAAGGCCGTGTCCACCAGGTTCAGGTACACGACCGTGGCCCAAAAGCCCATCTTCTTGCCCTTGATCTCCTTCTCCGACGCGTGGTCGATGAAGTGCTTGACCGGGAGGTACAGAAGATAGATGGCGCCGATGAGTTGGAGCCACCAGAACGAGATGATGAAGGCGGCCAGCAGGATCGCCGCGGAGCGCAGGATGAACGCCCCCCCGAGCCCGTACATCAGCGCCTTGCGCTGCATGTCCCGCGGCAGGTGCCGCACCATGATCGCAAGCACCAGAGCGTTGTCCGCCGAGAGCAGGGCCTCGAGAAGAATGAGGAATCCAACGGTGGCGAGGTCGCCCCACTCAAACAACTGACCGAACATAAATAGTGAAATCGCAACCCGCGGGAACTGCCACGGCCTCGTGGGTATTGTGTCACATTGGGTCCGGGGTCAGACGCCCTCGACTGCCAGGAAGAAGTTCGCCATGCCGACCTACGTGTACGAGTGCCGCACCTGCGAAAAGGTGTTTGAAGTAGAGCAGAGGATCGTCGAAGACGCACTGAAGGATTGCGACTGCGGATCCAAGGGCTCCCTGCGAAGGCTGATCCAGCCGAGCGCCGTCATGTTCAAGGGCTCCGGCTTCCACATCAACGATTACTCGAGCCCCGCGCCGAGTGCCTCCGAGCCCAAGGCCGAAGCGCCGGCCTGCTCCGGCGAACCCTCCAGCTGAGGGGTTTGCGGTCCTGCGCCGGAGGCGTAGGAGCATCTTTCTCGCGGTAACCCCTGGGGTTCAGGGCGGCGCGCGAGCGCGCGCGCTCCCATGCCTCTTTGCCTATGAGGCGGCGGGTTCGGGCTCTTTCTTCTTGCGGGCGCGCTTCTTCGTGCCGCCCACACCCATCTCGACGCCGACCGCACCCTCGGTGAAGCTCGCCTTGACCTTGATGCGGCGGCTCACCTCTCCGGCCGACACGGTCGCCCAATTCGCGCGGTCGAGGGCCCACTGCCAACCGATGTCGGTGGGCGAGTAGAGGTACTCGACCCCCTCCTGAAGCACATCGCTCAGCATAGCCTTCAGGTCGTCGCGACCCTCCAGCACCTTCTCGCCCGCTGAAAGATTGGGCGTCAAGCCTACCGTGATCACCACGGGCTCTTCTTCGGGAGAGTTCTTTGTGCGCTTGGGCGCGTTGGCCTCCAACTGCTCGCTCACCGCTTCCAACTGGGCCGACATGGCTTTCGTCAGCTTCTCGTAATCGTCGGGCCACTGCATCTGCTTGCCTTCATAAAGAGCCAGCGCGTGGCGCCCGGCCAGCGTCAAGGCGCTCGCCAGCAACGCGGCGTCGGCCGGCTTCAGTTTCGGATAGGACTTGCGGACGCTGTCCAGCGCAGTTTCAAGCTTGGTGAGATGACAGGTGATCAAACGGACTCCTCGTACAGGCGTAACCGGCGGAGATTTGCCGCGGCGGGTGCGCCATAATCTGCTTAGTTTACCTGCCCGGAGGATTTCAGTGAAGGTATCAGCACTCGTAGGGACCGCGATCGGAGCCATGCTCCTCGCCGGATGCGGCGGGCCGAAGGACAACGCATCGGCATCGAATGAAACTCCCGACGGCAAGCCGGCCGCCAAGCAGCTTGTGGTCGGAATCGTCTTCGACAGCGGCGGCCGCGGCGACAAGTCGTTCAACGACAGCGCCTGGGCGGGTGTCGAACGGGCGCAGAAGGACTTCGGCATCCTCGAGCGGTCGGTCGAGAGCAAGAGCGAGAAGGATTACGAACCCAATCTCGAGGCCCTCGCCGAACAGGGCGCCGACTTGGTCGTGGGGGTCGGCATCAACATGAAGGCCGCCATGGAGAAGGTCGCTCCCAAGTTCAAAAACACGAAGTTTGCGATCGTGGACGCGTCGGTGGCAGCGGACAACGTGCGCTCCCTCCTGTTCAAGGAGGAGGAGGGCAGCTTCCTCGCGGGCTACCTCGCCGGCCTGATGACCAAGACCAAGAAGCTCGGGTTCGTAGGCGGCATGGAACTGCCCCTCATCAAGAAGTTCCAGGCGGGCTACGAAGCGGGCGCCAAAACCGCGGACAAGGGCGTGGAAGTGCTGCCCGCCAAGTACACGGGGAGTTGGGACAACGTCGACTACGCGAAGGTGGCGGCCCTTTCGCTCATCAACGCCGGCGCCGACATCGTGTACCACGCGGCAGGCCGCGCAGGCTTGGGCGTGATCAGCGCCGCCAAGGAGAAGGGCGTTTACGCGATCGGAGTGGACAGCGACCAGGACGACATCGCCGAGGGCAGCGTCCTGACCAGCATGATCAAGCGCGTCGACGAGGCGGTCTACCAGACGATCAAAGACCTCCGAGACGGGGCCTTCACGCCCGGAGACAAGATTTACGACCTCAAGGCGGGCGGCGTAGGGCTCTCCGAGATGCGGTTCACCAAAGAGGCCATCGGACCGGAGAAGCTCGCCCAGGTGCAAGCGATCTCCGACAAGATCGCATCCGGCGAACTGAAGGTGCCCTCGTCCGCGGAGGAGCTGCAGACGTATCTGTCGGGCCTCTAACGGATTCCTTTCGCGAACCGGAGCCATCGCCTCTCGAGCGAGCGACGGAGTTTGTGCCACGGGGACATGTATCCCGCAGGATGCGTGTCCTCGTACGTTTCGAGCCACTTCAGGGTGTCGAGCTGCCGCCAATAGGCGAGGTTGCTCACATACCGTCCCGCGTGGAACACGATCGGACGAATCAGGCGCAGGTCCCTTCCCCGCTTGACGAACGCACACTCTCCTCGCATCACGTCCAACCTCAACTTGCCCACCAGGCCCACCGGCGTGTTCATCAAATCCTCCTCGTCTGGAATCAGCCTGCCAAGGCCCGTTCGCACGAGGGCGACCGAAACGCACGGCTCATCCGGGACCTGGCCCCGAAACGACTCGAAACCCGTCGACCCGTACGCCTGGGCGACGGCATGGACCTCGCTCCGGATCGCTTCGAACTCGGGGCCCCGCTCGTAGTAGATCAAGCCGCCGTTGAACCGGAACAAACGATCCAACCCCAATCGCGGAAGCAATTCCGGAAGTTCGCCGTACCAGTGCCCGTCGTACACGGGACGCCCTTGCACCGCCATCGGGGCTCCGTCGCAAAGCTCCCACACACGGTCCAGACGTTCAAACGCCAGGCAGTCGGAGTCCAGAAACAGCACCTTCTGCGCCGAGGCACCCGCCAGGGCGTCCAGCTTGCGCAGGTACGGTGGCACGCCGACCGTCGGGGCAACCACCTCGTCGAACCACCGCGCCACCCCCGGCACGTCGAGATCGGTCATGAGCACCCGAGGAGTGGTGTCGCCCGCGAGGCTCAAAGAGCGCGCAAGCCCCAGGGCCATCTCCACGTAGCGCGGACTGCCCGTCGCCACCGTGTAGACGATGCGCCCGCTCAACCGCGCCCTCGAAACCATCGCAGATACCGGCGCTGGACGGAACGCTCGAGCTTCTGCCAGGGCGACATGTAGCCGGGGGGATGGCGATCCTCGTAACGCTCGAGCCACTCGAGGCGCTCCACCTGCTTCCAGTAGGTCACGAAGTTCACGTACCGTGCCGCATGGAACACGAAGGGTCGCACGCGACGCACCGCGTGCCGGCGGCACACGAACGAGCACTCGCCCTCCAACACGTTCATCCGCAAAGGCCCGATCAGGCCGACGGCCGTGTTCATGAACTCCGTCTCGTCGGGAACGATCTCCCCAAGGCCCGTCTCGACCATCGCCAGGGCGACGCACACCTCTTCCGAGGCGCCGCCTCGGAAACGCTCGAAACCGGTCGTGTCGAAGGCGCCCTCGATCTCCCGGGCGCGCGCGATCAACGCCTGGGCGTCGGGATGTCTCTCGTAGTAGATCAGACCTCCATTGAACGCCGGCAACGACTCCAATCCCCGCTCGCGGCAGATGGCGGCTCGGTCTGCGCCGTGCCATTGCCCCTCCGCGGACCGATGCCCGACGACGACGAACGGTTTGCCGCGCAAGGCCTCGAAGATAGGCTCCAAGCGGCGGAAGGCCAAGGAGTCACTGTCGATCGAGAGCACATGGTCGGCGTCGGTCTCTTCGAGGGCCACCAGCTTGTCGAGCGCCGAGCGCGGCTCCTTGGGTTTGAGAACCTGCGCGAAACGGCGGGTCCAGTCGAACCCGTCCAAGTCCGTCAAGACCGCCCGGGGGGTCGTATCCCCGATGAGGTCGAGGGATCGAGCCAGCGCCATGGCCATGCGCCCGTACTTCGGGCGCCCGCGGGCCACGGTGAAGACGATCCGGCTCATGGGGCGCAGTTTACAGGACCGTTGGTCACGTCTCCCCTTCCTCTCGAGCCGACTTGGCGCACAATAGACCCTATGATCGACTGGAAGCTGGGCATCGTCGCCTGCACCGCCGTTTCGGCGGGCGTGTTCGCCACCCAAAGGGGCCCGTCGGCCGCCTTGGACGAGGTGCCCGAGAATCCCACGTACGCGGAGCACATCGCGCCCATGCTGAACGACCACTGCGTGGAATGCCATCGCCCCGGGGAGGTCGCACCCTTCTCGCTGATCGGATACGCCGAGGCCTCGAAGCGCGCCCCCATGCTCGCCTACATCACGGAGAAGAAGCGCATGCCGCCGTGGAAGCCCGTGCACGGATTCGGGGAGTTTCTGGACGAGAACCGACTGTCCGACGTGGAAATCGCGACCCTCAAGAAGTGGGCCGACAACGGAGCCCCCCGCGGGGACGCGTCGAAGGAGCCCACACCACCCAGCTTCTCTTCGGAGTGGTCTCTGGGCGAACCCGACCTCATCCTCACCACCAAGCGGCCCTTCCAACTCCATGCGGAAGGGCAGGACGTCTACCGCAACTTCGTCCTCAAGACCGATTTCAAGGAGACCCGGTGGGTCCAGGCCATGGACGTCCGACCGGGAAACAAGGCGATCGTGCACCACGTGATCGCCTTCGTCGACACCAAGGGCCGTTCGGCCGAACTTGAGAAGCGCTCCAACGACGGCCAGGAGGGGTACACGACCTTTGGCGGACCCGGTTTCAACCCCGACTCCTCCTTCGGGGGATGGGCCCCCGGACTTCGCGCCAAACGCACGGCGACCGGCACGGCGTTCAAGCTCGAACCCGGCGCGACGGTCGTGATGCAGGTCCACTACCACCCCAACGGCAAGCCCGAATCCGACCAGACGAGACTCGCGCTCTACTTCGCCAAAGAGCCGGTCCGCAAGGAGATGCGCCTCGCGTGGATGGCCAACCCCCTCTTCCGCATCCCCGCCGGCGCCAAGAGCCACGAAGTCAAGCTCGAGTATCCGATTCCCGCGGATGTCACGGTCTGGGCGGTGATGCCCCACATGCACCTGCTGGGGCGGACGATGAAGGCGGAGGCGCTGCTTCCCGACGGCTCGGTCAAGCCCATCGTCTACATCGACGATTGGGACTTCAACTGGCAGATGAACTACACGTTGAAGGAGCCGTTGAAGCTCCCGCGCGGCTCGCGGGTGCGGGTGGTCGGCACGTACGACAACTCGTCCGACAATCCCTACAACCCGAACAACCCGCCGAAGCCGATCACGTGGGGCGAGGAGACGACCGACGAGATGTTCCTGTTCATCGCCGCATACACGGTCGATGCCGAGCGGTTGGGCGACCGGTAGCCTCAGCCGCCGGTCGGTTTCACGCGATCGGGCGGCCCGGCCTCGATCGACTGGGCGCTGAGATTGAGCGCGACGTAGGGTCGGTTGGCGAGACCGCCTTCGCGACCGTGGCCAGGCATGACTTTGAAGTGCGCCTCGATCTTCGTGCCGTGGAGACGCACGACGCGCCGAATCGCCAAGCGCCCCTCCTTGGGCTCCAGCACGTGAAACTCGATCAGAAACGGCTTTTTAGATCCCGCCAGTTGGTCGAGCCGGTCGGCCTCGGCGATATCGAAGCGGATGGAGATCGGATTTTCTGGCGTGGGCCGCTGGGCGGACTCTGCGAAGATGGGCGCCGTCAATCCCCACACCGCCAACGGCGCGGGCTTCCCCTCCGCGGTCTTCAACGGCTTGCCCTCGACCCACAGGTACGCACGGTGCATCAGTTCGGCGTCGGATGCCCATGCGTTGAGGGCGAGGGCGAAGATTGAGAGCACAAGTGTCAGCATCGGTGCACTTCCAACTTGTTAGACGTCTTGAAGTGGGACTTGATGCGCCGGCGCGGATCAGTTCTTCGAAGGCGCGAGTTCCCGGTCTTCCACGGCAGCCTTGGGCAGCTTGGCCGGGACGAGCGTCGAGACGCCGGGTTCCTGCATCGTGATGCCCAGCCAAACGGGGGCGGCTTCGATCGTGGTCGGGTTGTGGGTGATCACCACGAACTGCGACGTCGCGGAGAAGTCCCGCAGGAGTGCCACGAAGCGCTCCACATTGCGGCCGTCCAGCGGCGCGTCGACCTCGTCGAGCACCACCAGCGGGCTTGGTTTGACTTTGAGAAGGGCGAACAGAAATGCCGTCGCGCACAGCGACCGCTCGCCGCCGGAGAGCAGTTCCAGCCGTTGCTGCTTCTTCCCGGGCAGTTGGACCTCGATTTCGATGCCGCTCTCCAACACGTTGTTGGGGGTGCTGAGGCTGATCTTTCCCACTCCGCCGCCGAACAGCTTCTCGAACACCTCGGTGAAGGCGACCTCCAAGGCATCCATGGTCGCGAGGAATTTGTCCCGCGTCAGGGCGTCGAGTTCGCGGACGCTGCCTTCCACCTGCTCGATCCCCTCTTCGATATCCGCTTTTTGGGCGGTTAGCTCGTCGCACCGCTCGCTCAGGCGCTCGAAGGCCTCGATGGCGCCCACATTCACGTCGCCCATCGCCCTCAGTTCGCGGCGCAGCCTGCCGACGACCGTTGCGGCGTCTGCGGGAAGCTCCACCGCGTGCTCCTGCTCCAGCGCGTCTTCTTCGGTGAGGCCGTACTCTTCGACCAGCCTCTGGAGAGAGGCGGCTCGTTTGGCGTCGGCACGGGCGCGGCCGAGCTCCGCCTGGTGTGCGGCGTCGCCGCACGACTGCGCGTTCTGCCTCGCGGCCTTGGCGTCCTCCGCGAACTGGAAGCTCTGCTGCAGCATGCCCGCCTTCTTCTCTTGGGCCGCGGCCAGTTCGGCGTCCGCCTTGGCTTTGCGTTCCTGCGCCTGCGTCAGTTCCGCACGCTCGCGTTCGATTTCCTGGCGCGCCTTGGAACGCTCGGGTTCGAGGTTGTCGAGCTTGCGCGCGCGCATCGAATCCGCTTCTTCCGCGGCGATCAGCCGCCGTTCTGCCTGTTGGAGCCGGAGCGCCGCCTGGCGCAGCCGCTCTTCGGCCTCGCGGAGTCGCTCCTCGGCTTGTTCCGCATCGGCGCTCCGTGCCGCAAGCTGCTTCAGCAGCGCATCCCGGCGCGACTCGAGGGCGGCCACTTCAGGGTCGGCAAGCGCTTCTTCAGCTTGCTGCGAGAGCTGCTCTCGCTCGAGTTCGAGTTTCTTGTGGGCCCGCATGGCGCCCTCGAGCTCCTGCTGCAGGTTCGCGTGCCAGTTTCTCCGCTCCTGGTGCTCGTCCGCCGCCTCCGCGATTTCCGCGCGGAGCGCTCGGAGGGCCTGCTCGTCGGTCTCCCGACGCTCGCGCGCGGCCGCCACTTCCTTCTCCGACTTGGCGAGCTTCCGTTCGAGATCCGCGATGGCACGCCGCACCTCGACCAGATCGGATTTGCGCTGCACGAGTCCATAGCTGGTCTTGCCCGAATGGCCGCCGGTGACGGCGCCGCTTCCGTGGACAACCTCCCCTTCCAGGGTGACCAGTCGGCTCCATCCGTGGGTGCGAGCCAGTTTGAGAGCAAGGTCCAAGGTCTCGACGACGAGCACGCGCCCGAGAAGGCTGTCGACGACCGGTCGATGCGCCGAGATGCAGGTCACCAGCTCGCTCGCCCGGCCCACGACCCCTTTCTCGGTCAGCACCCGCCGCAGTTCCGAGGAGGGCTCCATCGGTCGCATCAACGGGATCGGCTGGAACGTGGCGCGCCCTCGTCGCTGATCCTTCAGGTAGGCGATGGCGCGTTTGGCGGAATCCTCGTCCGGCACGATCAAGTCGTTCGAAGCGGCGCCCAGGGCCGTTTCGATCGCCACGGCAAGCTCCTTGTCGACCTCGATCGCCTCGGCCACCGGCACGAACTTCCCTTCCAGCTTTCCGTTCTCGGCGGCCTCCATCACGGCGCGGGCGCCTTGGTTGAGTCCCTCGTGCGTTTCGATCGTGGCCTCGATCCCGCGCGCCCGTCCTTCCAGCGCCGCCTTTTCGGCGAGCCAGCGCCGCGACTCCTGGGCGTGGCGGTCGTCCTCTTCGCGCGCGGCCTGCAGCGCCTCTTCGAGTTGAGCGGCCTTGCCGCGCGAATCCGCAAGCGCCGATTCGATCTCCTGAAGCGCTGCCAGGGCTTCGTCGACCCCGCGCTGAAGGTCCGGAAGCCCGGCGTCGATCCCCGCCAGCTCGCGGACGATCTCCTTCTCGCGTCCCTTCCGGTGGGCGCGCTCGGCCTCGGCCTTCAAGCGACGCGACTCCACCTCGCGGCCAGAGGCCAGCTCCTTCTCGGCCCGTGCGAGCTGCTCGCGAAGGGCGCTGGCGTCGTCGCCCGCCCCCGAACATTCGGCCCGAACGCGCTCCAGGTTCGCCCGCTCGATCTCCTCTTCCGCCCGGAACGCCTCGGCCTCCTGTCGGACCTCCTCGATGCGGGTTCGCGACGCCTCCGACTCCTCGCCGAGGTTCTTCTCCAGTTCGGACAGGTTCTCAAGCCGCTGTTCGCCGAGCTTGAGACCCGCTTCTGCCCGCTGAATGGCGGTCAATGCGGATTGCTGTTCGCCCCGAATCCCGTCCATCTGGCGCTCGAGCTCGCTGACCGCCTCCGCGACGCGCCGCATGTCGCGCTCGAGGTTCTCCGCGCGGGACGATTCCTTGCCGACCAGCTCCATCGACTCCTGCACGGCCACTTCGAGCCGCTCGACCTCGCGCAGGGCCCGCGCCACCTCGACGATGAGCAAGCCGGATTCCACCTCGCGGAGACTCGTTTGCGCCGTCTTGTAACGACGCGCGACCTCGGCCTCCTCCCGCAGCGGCTCGCGCTGGGCTTCGATCTCGTGAAGGATGTCCCGTACGCGATCGAGATGCGTGCGCGCCGACTGCAGCCGACGCAGCGATTCGACCTTGCGCGCCCGGTAGCGCTGGACGCCGGCGGCCTCGTCGACCCAGCCCCGTCGGTCTTCCGGAGAGGCGGCAAGCGCCTGGTCGATCTCCTTCTGCCCGACGATCGCGTAACCGGCGCGGCCCAATCCGCTGTCCGCTAGAAGGTCGAAGATGTCCCGCAGACGGCACGATTGCCGGTTGATCGAGTAGTCGCTGTCCCCGTTGCGCGTGAGCCGGCGCGTGATGGAGACCTCGCTGGCTTCGATGGGCAGGGCGCCGTCCTCGTTGTCGAACAACAGCGTCACTTCCGCGTAGCCGACGGGCTTGCGCTTGGAACTGCCGCTGAAGATCACGTCCTGGTTCGTGCCCGCACGAAGCTGCCGGGGCGTCCCCTCACCAAGACCCCAGAGGATGGCGTCGACCAGGTTCGACTTGCCGCACCCGTTCGGGCCGACGACGGCGATGATGTCGCCCTCGACATCGATCTCGGTCTTGTCGGCGAAGGTCTTGAATCCGAAGAGCTTGACGCGCTTGAGTCGCATGGTTGGGTTCGTTCCTAATCAGACGGCTCAGCGGGGCCGGACGGACGCGCCAGGTGAAAGATTTCCATCGCGCGTGTGTCCAGATACTCATCGGAGCCGAGTCGGGCGATCGGCCGGAAGCCATCGTGCACCAAGCGCCGCCCGTCCCACAGGTCGGCGCGCACGTGCATCCGCAACACCTCGCCCACCATGTAGTTCGCGGAGCCGGGCCCGTCGCCGTGGCGGAGGATCTGGAAGAGCGAGCACTCGAACTGCACGGGGCTTTGCGCGACGCGCGGCGGTCTGACCGTCACGGACGGGATCGGGTCGAAGCCCGCGACGCTCCACTCGTCAAAGCCTTGGGGGTAGCTGAAGGACGTTGCGTTCATGCCCGCCGCCATCTCCCGCACCACGAAATTCACGACAAACTCGCCCGTGGACTCCGCGTTTTTCAGGCTGTCCTTCCACTGGCCCGATCCCTTGGTCGATGCCGAGACCATGATGCTCGCCGGTTCGTTTCCGCCGGCCATGAAGAACGAGAAGGGCGCGAGGTTCGCGGCGCCCTCGGAGTCCAGGGTGCTGACCAGCGCGATGGGCCGAGGTTGCACCGCGCCGACAAGGAGATCGTAACGCTGCGACGCGCTGAGTTCGGCTGCGACCAACGACACGAATTCCCCGCTCACCCACCCATTATGCCGATCCCTCCAACTCCGGGGGAGCGCGAGGAGGGCTTGAGAACGTATTGCAATAAGGAGGAGAAACATGACGACGATTTCCGCGGCCCTGTTGGCCCTCACCTTGACGGCGCCCCAGGGCCCAACGGCGAGCAACTACGAAAAGGCGCTGGTGCTGAAGGAGGTTCGGCGCGTCGGGTTCCTCCCGCCTCAGATCTTGGTCCTTCGGGACAGCGCGTGGTCGGTGCGGCAGGCGAACGACGTCTACGACGCCCAGATCGAACGGCTCGACGAGCGCGATGCCGAGCTGGAGACGCTGGTGCAGAGGCTGGCCGCGGGCGCCGCGGTGTCCGACGACCTGCAGGCGCGGCTGGACGAGGCCACCCGAGCCCGCAAGGACGCCTTCCAGGCGTGGGACCAGCGCGTCACGGCCGCGGTCACCAAGGTCTTGGCCACGTTCAGCGACGAGCAGAAGTACATGCTGGGCGTTCCCGAACGCACCCGCCAGTCCATCGAGAGCACGTGGCAGCAGGTCCAGTCGGCGACCGGCGACCAGTGGGACCGCCTCGTGCGCAGCCTCTCCTCGCGGCTGATGCGGGACCAGTACAACCAGCTCCGCCAAGCCAACGGCGGCAGCTCGGACCGAGGCCGCGGCGAAGATCGTCGGGACCGCAGCCGCGAGTCGCGCGCCATGCGCGACGAGATGGAGCGCCAAGGCCGCGCCTACCTCTCCAACGTGCGCAACGGAAACCCAACCCTGGTCAAGTCCTTCAAGCAGCTCCTCGCCGAAAG
The DNA here is from genome assembly GCA_023957775.1 of Fimbriimonadaceae bacterium. Taxonomy (NCBI): domain Bacteria; kingdom Bacillati; phylum Armatimonadota; class Fimbriimonadia; order Fimbriimonadales; family Fimbriimonadaceae; species Fimbriimonadaceae bacterium. Next base: position 280,726 of record JAMLGR010000001.1, read on the forward strand.
CTACATGCGGGACGGCGAAATAGAAGCGAACCTGAGGGGGCTGATCCGAGCCGTCATCACGGCCCCCGGGGCGCCGGAGGCCTTGGACGACGCCGTCCGCGCACGGTAGCCCAACTGACAGCGCGCCGATGTATGCTCGAACCGATGTTCGGTTCCTCTTCCCTCGGCGCGCTGCCTATCCTTCGCCCCTATCGCTCGAAGCGCTCCTCGAGCTTCGACCCCAGCGGCAACAACTCCGACTGGTGGACCCTCGAACCCGGGCGACGGCTCACCCTGCTTGAGACGGCCAAACCCGGCGTCGTACGCCACATCTGGATGACGGTCGGAAACGACGACCTCTTCCCAAGGCGCATGGTGCTGCGCATGTGGTGGGACGGCGAGGACTCGCCAAGCGTCGAGGTGCCGTTGGGAGACTTCTTCGGGATCGGCCACGGGATCTTCAAGAACTTCGTCAGCGCGCCCCTTCAGATGAGCCCCCAAGACGGGCGTGGCATGAACTGCTGGTGGCCCATGCCCTTCTCAAGCGCCCGCATCGAGCTGCACAGCGAGTGCGAGAACGCCGCGAACGTCTACTTCTACATCGACTACGAGGAGCACGAGGCCCCGCCTCCAGCCGAGGTCGGACGGTTCCACGCCGAGTGGCGCCGGGAAGCCAAGACCGAGGGCTGGCTGACCGAGCGGCTCGACGGGGAGAACCTGTGGGAGATCTGGAGTCGGAAACCGAACGTCACCGGCGAGGACAACTACGTGATTCTCGAAGCGCGCGGATCGGGCGTCTACGTGGGCTGTCACCTCGACGTGGACGTGTTCGAGCGCCAGGGCAACGACTGGTACGGAGAGGGAGACGACATGATCTTCATCGATGGGGAATCCTGGCCCCCTTCGCTCCACGGGACCGGAACCGAGGATTACTTCAACACCGCCTTCTGCCCCCGACAGGAGTACAACGCCCCGTATCACGGACTGACCCTCTATTCGGGGAATTCGGAGTGGCCTTGGAGCGGCAAGAACTCGATGTATCGCTATCACATCGAGGATCCCGTCCGCTTCCACGAGAGCATTCGGGTGACCATCGAGCACGGCCATGCCAACAAGCTGTCCAACGACTACTCCAGCACGGCCTACTGGTACCAGACCGAGCCGCACGCGCCCTTCCCACCCCTTCTGCCCGTGGAGGCGCGGATGCCGCGTCCCTGAGCCTGGGGCAAGGCGTCATAATCGGGCCATGTCCACAACCTTGGAGCGGCTGAAGAGCCGCATGTACGACGTCGATGCGCTCAACTCCGCCATCGGCATGATGGATTGGGACCAGCAGACGTACATGCCCCACGGCGGCGGCGAGGCCCGTTCCGAGCACGTCGGCATCCTGAGCCGCATGCGGCACGAGCTTTTCGCGAGCGACCAGACCGGAGCGTTGCTGGAAGGTGCGGCCGGCGAAGTCGATCCTGGCAGCGAGGACGCGGCGATGCTTCGGGTGGTCAAACGGGACTTCGACCTCAGCACCAAACTGCCGGCCGAGTTTGTCGCCGAGAAGTCACGCCTCTCGTCCCAGGCTCACGAGCTGTGGGTCAAGGCCAGAAAGGCCAACGACTTCGCGGGATTCGCACCGATTTTGGAGAGGATGTTCGAGATCGCCCGGCGTGAGGCCGAGTACCTGGGCTACACGGATCACATCTACGACGCGTTGCTCGACCAGTACGAGGAGGGAGCGACGGCAGCCGACGCCCGGCGCATGTTCGAGGCGATCAAGGAGCCGCTTGTGGCCCTGGTGAAGGAGATCGCCGCCTCGCCGAACCAGCCCGACGACTCCGGGCTCACCGGCGAGTGGTCCACCGAGGGCCAGAAGGCGTTCACCGAGATGCTGGTCAAAGCCATCGGCTTCGACATGGAGAGGGGGAGGCAGGACACGGCCGCGCACCCGTTCTGCGGCGGATGGTCCGTCTCGGACGTCCGGCTCACCACTCGATTCCAAAAGGATCTGCGCTCGGCGATCTTCGGGTCTCTCCACGAGGCCGGTCACGGCATGTACGAGCAGGGCTCGCCCCTCGCCTGGGACAGAACGCCGCTTGCGGGCGGCGTTTCGCTGGGCCTGCACGAGAGCCAGAGCCGGTTATGGGAGAACATCGTGGGGCGGAGCAGACCGTTTTGGGAGTGCTTCCTGCCGAACCTCCAAGCCACCTTCCCCAAGATCGCGCAGTACGACGTGGATTCGTTCACGCGAGCGGTGAACAAGGTCAAGCCCAGCCTGATCCGCGTGGAGGCCGACGAAGTCACCTACAACCTGCACATCCTCGTCCGCTTCGAACTCGAGTGCGACCTGCTGACGGGCTCGCTGGCGGTCAAGGACCTTCCCGACGCGTGGAACGCCAAGTACGAGGCGTACCTCGGGGTCACCCCTCCAACCGATGCGGACGGCTGCCTGCAGGACGTCCACTGGTCGGGCGCGCTCATCGGGTACTTCCCCACCTACTCGATGGGGAACCTGCTCTCCTATCAGATATGGAGAGTCCTTCAGAAGGATCTTGGGGACACCGACGCGCTCATCCGCGAGGGCAAGTTCGCTCCGATTCTCGAGTGGCTGCAGCAGAAGATCTACCGCCAGGGGAAGCGCTTCCCGCCCAAGGAGCTGGTGCAGCGAGTCACCGGCAAACCGATGGGAGCCGACGATCTGCTCGAGGGCCTCAACACGAAGTACCGAGGGTTGTACGGCCTGTGACGGAGCTTGCCACCCTGCTCGAAGAGTCCGGCGCGATCCTGCACGGCCACTTCCTGCTGACGAGCGGGAGACACTCGGCCGTCTACTTCGAGAAGTTCAGGGTGTTGGAACAGCCCCGGGTCCTCAGCGCGCTCTGCGCCGAAATCGCGCAACGCTTCGACGGCCAGGTCGACGTGGTGATGGGGCCGACCACCGGCGGAATCATCATCGCGTTCGAGGTGGCCCGCCAAATGGGATTGCCCGCTCTGTACGTGGAGAGCGAGGAGGGCGTGCGCACCCTTCGCCGAGGCGCCGCACTAAGTCCCGGTGCGCGCGTTCTCGTCGTGGACGACGTCCTGACGACAGGACGCTCAGTGCGCGAGGTGCTCGCGCTTGTCGATGCGGCCGGGGCCGTCCCGAAGGGCGTCGGCGTGCTCATCGACCGCTCGGAGACCGAACCCGATTTCGGCTGTCCCCTGTTCGCCGCGCACCGCGTAGAGGCGGTGAGCTACCCGGCGGACTCGCTCCCCGATTGGCTCGCCGAGATCCCGGTGACCAAGCCCGGCACGCGCAAGGAGGCGAAAGCGTAGCGATGGCGACCGTTGCCGATGCTTTGGAGGCCCTGGAGGTCGTTGCGCCCAAGCGGTATGCGTTCGCTTGGGACCGTATCGGACTTCAGACGGGCGACCGGAACGCGGCCCTGACACGCGCGGTCGTCTCCCTCGACAGCAGCCGCGAAGCAGCAGGCTTCGCGGCGGCTTCCGGCGCCGAGCTGCTGCTGGCCCACCACCCACTCATTTGGGAACCCGTGGAGCGCATCGATCCCGCTTCGCGGCCGGGCGACGCGCTCTCGCTGCTGCTCGCCTCGAACATCGCCTTCGTGGCCGCCCATACGAACTGGGACGCCGCACCGGGCGGAATCAACGACACGCTGGCTCGGCTGCTCGGCGTCGAAGCGTGTGCGCCGTTCGGCGCCGCCGGCGAGTCCTCCGAGCTCAAGGTCGTGGTGTTTGTTCCGGCGAGCCACGCCGAGAGCGTGGTCGACGCCCTCGCGGATGCCGGTTGCGGGACGCTGGGGGCTTACCAGCGGTGCGCGTTCTTCGGCGAGGGCCGCGGAACCTACGAGCCGCAACCCGGCGCCAATCCAATGGTCGGCACGGTCGGCTCGCGCGAGCACGTCGACGAGCTGCGCGTGGAGATGCGCGTTCCGCGGGAGCGGCTTGCCGCCGCTCGCGCCGCGTTGAAGCGAGCCCATCCGTACGACGAGCCGGCGGCCGACTGGTTCGTCCTCGAACCGGATCGCGCGATGCCCACCGGCCGCGTGGGGACCCTTCGAGAACCGATGCTGTTCGGCGCGTTCGTCGAGAAGTGCGACGAGCGGCTGGACACTCGGTCGTTGGCATGGGGCGATCCCGCCCTCCAGGTGCGACGGGTCGCTCTGGTCGGAGGTGCGGCCGATGGAGAGTGGAGGGCCGCCCGAGAAGCGGGAGCGGACGTGCTGGTGACGGGCGAGGTGCGCCAGCACAACGCGCTCGAGGCGTCGGAGTGTGGATTCTCCCTCATCCAGGCGGGCCACTTCGCGACGGAGAACCCTGGGTGCGTCGCCCTGAGGGACGCCATGGAGCGGTGCCTCCCCGAAGTCGAGTGGCTTCACTGGGAGCCGTCGCCCGGACAGAGCGGACGGCCGCTCGTCGCGACGCAACCTCGCCCATCTCAGGGTGCTTGAAGGGAATCTGGTAGCCCGGACGGGACTCGAACCCGCGACCTCCGCCTTGAAAGGGCGGCATCCTAACCACTAGACGACCGGGCCCAGCAGAGGCTCTATTCTGGCGCATCGGCCGAGTCGAACTCAAGGAGCCGTCGCCCACAACGCAAAAGGTCCGCCTCCGAGGCGGACCTTTTGCCAGAGAATCGTGCCGGGCGACTCTAGCCTCCGTCCGCCTTGTGCTCCTCGCTCTTCTCGGCGGCTTTCACGGCGGCCGACTTCGCCGGGGCGGTCTCTTCCTTCTTCGCCGGGGCGGTCTCCTTCTTCGTCTCGGTTGCCGGCTTCGTCACCGCGACTCGGCGGGCGCCCGCATACCTTCGCTGGTAGTAGCCCTCGTTGATCGAGTCCACCTTCACCTTTCCGCCGCCGCTGCTCGCGTGCACGAACTTGCCGTCGCCGATGTAGATGCCGACGTGGTTGATCCGGGTGCCGCGATTGGTTTTGAAGAAGACGAGATCGCCCTTCTTGAGCGACGCCTTGCCCACGGCCTGACCGACCTTGGCCTGCTCCCCGCTGGTGCGGGGCAAGGCCACGCCGGCCGCCCGGTAGACCTGGCTCGTCAGACCCGAACAGTCTGTGGCCGACCGCGACGCGGCGCCGTAGCTGTACCGGACGCCCCGGTAGCCGAGCGCCCTCTCGACGATGCCCTTCCCGCTCGTGTTCGCCACGACCAACTTCTTGTTCTTCGCTCCGGCCGTCGCCGAACTCCTGCTCTTCGTGCTGGTGGTCCGACTGGCCACCTGCGCCGAACTCACGGACTTCAGCAGGTCGCCCCGCACCCATCCCACGGTGCCTTTGGGAAACTTAAGCTTGTACCAGGAGCCTTCGCGATCGAGAACGGTGACGCGCGTTCCCCGTCCCACTTGGGTCACCTTGCCGGCGCTGGTCGAGGGGCCTCGGCGGATGATCACGCTCTCCGCGTTGATGGCCGCATAACGCGAGCGGATCGCGCCGGTGTCCACGGCGTTCTGAATCTTGCCCTTCGGAACGATCAGTTTCGCACCGATTTGGAGCCGATCCCAGTTCACCTTCGGATTGAGCGCGACCAACTGCTGGCGCGTGATCCCGAGGCGCGAAGCGATCAGCCAGTCGTTCTCGCCCTTCCGCACCACGTAGGTTCCGGTGGGAGCCGCCGCCGGCTTGGCGGACGCCTGCTTCGGAGCGGCTTGCTTGGGCGGGGCTGCGACCGGGCCCGATCCGTTGGGAATGGTCAGCTCGTGGCCGATCTGCAGCTTGAGCCAGTCCACACCCGGGTTCGCCAGGTGGATGTCATGGACCGTGACGCCGTACTTCTTCGAAATCGTCCAGTCGCTCTCACCGTTGCGGACCACGTGCGTGATCGCCTTGGGAGCTTGCTTGGCCTCCACCACCGGCTTTGCCTGAGGCGCCGGCTTCTTGGCCGCAGGCTTCTTCGCAGGCTGGTTGGCGTCCGCCAAACCCAGCACAAGTCCACCCGATAAAACTACAGCCCCGAGGGCCAATATCCCAATGCGCAAGTCGATCCTCCTTTTTGCCTGGGCTTTCCCTTACGGAGCGAATCGCAACCCACTCCCCGCCGACAGTCTCCGGGACCATACCATTGTCGGCACGTTCCTGTCAATGACTGTAGTGTCGCTTACACTATCGCGAAGCCCGTCCCTGCCCTGTTGTCTCTCTGAAACCAGAGACGATCCGAACCCTGTTCTCGATGCGCACGGGGTACGATTGCGCCGCCGATGCTCAGTGTCCTCGTCGTGAATTGGAATACGAAGAGCGTGCTCGGCGAGTGCCTGCAATCCCTGAAAAAATACGGGCCAGGTTCCCCGTTCGAGGTCTTGGTCCTCGACAACGCCTCCTCGGACGGCAGCGCCGAGATGGTCCGCAGGGACCACCCTTGGGTCCAACTCGTCGAATCGGTGCGCAACGTCGGCTACGCGGCCGGGAACAACGCCCTCTTCGAGCGGGCGAAAGGCGATCTGTTGCTCACCCTGAACCCCGACACGTCGTTCGAAGACGACACGCTCGATCGAAGCGTCCACAAGATGGAGGAGCGCCCCGATGTGGCCGTTTTGGCTCCACGCCTCGTCGGGCTCGATGGCAACACCCAGCGCAGCGTCCGCGGCTTCCCCAGCGCCCTGGGCATCCTCGGCGAGCTGACGGGGCTCGGCAGGGCGTTCCCGAACAGCGTGTTCGGCAGCTACGGGTTGCCGGCCTTCGACTACGAGGCCGCGTCCCCCGCCCCGCAACCCATGGGCACGTACCTGCTCTTCCGGCGCTCGGCCCTCGAAGCGGTCGGGGACGCCCGGCGACCGTTCGACGAGCGGTTCCCCATCTTCTTCAACGAAGTCGATCTGCTCAGGCGCCTCGCAGACGAGGGCTTCGCTTGCTGGTACTTTCCCGATCTGCATGTGATCCACCACGGCGGAGAAAGCACGCGCCAGGTCCGAAAGAGCATGATCTGGGAATCGCACCGGAGCTTGCTGCGTTACCTGTGGAAGCACCACGGGGTCTGGTGGAAGGCTCCGGCCTTCGGCCTCCTCGGGCTTGTGGTCTGGGGCGCCGCGCTGGTGCGCGCGCGAGGAGTGCATGCCGGATTTCGACCTTAGCGTCACGATATGCAGCTGGAACACCGAGGACGACCTTCGCGTGTGCCTCGCCAGCCTTGAGCGCGTGCGCGACGAGGCGGTTTTCGAAGTCCTTGTGGTGGACAACAACTCGGAGGACGGCTCGCCCGACATGGTCGAACGGGAGTTTCCCTGGGTCCGGCTCTTCCGTATGGACCGCAACCTGGGCTTCACCGGCGGCCAGAACCTGGCGATGGCCGAGCGGAAGGGACGCCACGCGTTCCTGCTCAACTCCGACGCCGAGGTCCACCCTGGCGCCCTGCGCACGCTGTTGGGCTATTGCGAAGCCCATCCCGAGGCCGGCATTCTCGGACCCAAGATCCTGAATCCCGACGGGTCGCTCCAATTGAGCTGTCGCCGCTTCCCCAACCCCGTTGCGGCACTGTTCCGGAACACCCTGATCGGCCGCTGGTTTCCGAACAACCGCTTCACCCGGGAGTACCTCATGGCCGATTGGGCGCACGAGACGCCGCGCGAGGTGGATTGGGTGTCGGGTGCCGCGCTGTTTGCTTCGGGGGAACTCATCGACGCCATTGGAACGTTCGATCCGGAGTACTACATGTTCTGCGAAGACGTGGACTGGTGCTTCCGCGCGTGGAAGCACGGCTGGAAGGTCGTCTACGTGCCCGACGCCGTGGTCACCCACGCGATCGGGCGGAGCACGGACAAGGCGCCCAACCGGATGATCGGTCGGTTCCACCGTTCGATGCTGCGCTTCTACACGAAGAACATGCTGCCCACGATCGTCCTGCCCCTTCGCCCCTTCGCTTGGCTGGGCGCGGCGATCGCCCTGGCGGCGCGAGCAGGCAGCTTCATCGTCAAGAACAAAATCGACGAGATTCGGAGGCGCAGAGCTTGACGAAAACTCGGACCCTTCCACCTTGGCTCTGGCTCGCCGTTCCCCTCTTCTTGGCCCCCTTGCTGGGTGGGCAGGTGGCCGCGGAGCCCCGGCCCCTTCCCGCCGACGCGATCGGCGCCCTTGCAGCGGCGGTCGGAGGGGACGGCCCAACCACCGCCCACGTGTTCCTCGGGTTAATGGCCGTCCTGGGGCTCTTGGTCGCCCTGATCGGACGAAAGGTGATCCAGCTGCCCGCGGCGCGTCTCACGTCGGTCCTCCTGCTCTTGGCGGGGGTGCTCCTGGTGACCTCGGCGGGAACCCAGTACCGGGCGTCGACCCTGGCCGAGCTCGTCGAGTGGGGGTTTTACTTCGCGGCGTTCTTCGCCTCCGTGGCGCTGGCGGGCAGGGGACTGGGCCCACGGGCGCTCCTCGCCGCCTTGGTGGCGGGATGTGCCTTCCTCAGCCTCAAAGGGCTCGTCGAGTACGGGCAGATGAGGCAGATCGACCCAAGCTGGCGGATCTTTGCGGGCTGGGTCAACGCCAACGCGTTGGCGGGCATGCTCCTGCTCGGGCTCCCGCTGGCGATGGCCCTCTCCGTCACGTCCGAGCGACTCGGTCGACTCCTCGCCGGAATCGCCGCGTGTCTGATCACCCTGGCCCTGCTGTTGACCCAGAGCAAGGGAGGGCTGATCGGGGGAGGCGTCGCGCTCGCGCTCTTCCTCATGCTGGCGCCGCTGCGGTCCGCGAAAGCGGAGCGCGCGGCCCTTGCCGTTCGTCTCGGCGTACTCCTGGTCGCGATGGTCGCCATGGGAGGACTGCTCATGGCGTCCCAGCGAGGCGGCGGGGGTGCCACGGCTGGAAAGGCGCCGCAGGGTGCGCTGGCCCGGGTCGTGGACACGTCGGGAACCGAAGCCCAGTCGTTCACGTTCCGGAAGAACCTGTGGCAAAGCGCCGTGGCGTTGGTGCGAACCAACCCGCTGGGGTACGGGATGGGAACCTACCGCTACCAGTCGGCAAAACCCGGCATCACCCCGCAGACGCACTTCGCCCATCAGAGTTTCCTCCAACTGGCGGTGGAGGCCAGTCCGATCGCCGCCGTGCTGCTCGTGCTGTTCGGCGTGCTTTGGCTTCGCGAATCCCTCCGCAAAGATTCCACGCTGCCCGGCCAGACCCGGACGCTGAGGATCGCCGTGGCGGCCGCGCTCGTCGGCTCCGCCGCCCACAGTTGTTTCGACAGCGACCTGTACCAGTTCGGCATCGGCTTCGCTTTCTTCGCCCTATTGGGCATCGGCACCGAGCTCTGCTCCGACGCGGTGACGCCCGAGTACCTGGCTCCCCGATGGAAGGGGATCGGCATCGCCCTGGCGATCGCCCTGGGGGTGGGGGCGATCCTCGCGTCGGCGTCGGAGCTCGCTCTTGGACGGCTGGTGGGGGCCGTGGTCCGTCGGGACCGATTGGAAGCCCAGAGTGCTCTTTCTACCGCCAAGACTTGGGCCGCGAGCGATGGCGACACGTGGCGCTTCGCGGCGCTGTTGGAGCCCTCGCCCAAAGAGCGCGTCGCCCTCCTCGAGCGCGCCGCGAGAATCTGCCCCTCGCCCAAGAACGAGCGCGCGCTGGCCGCGGAACTGGTCGCCGACGGCCAAGCCGACGCGGCGCAAGCGGCCCTGTCCCGGGCGCTCCTGCTCGATCCCAACAATTTGCTGGCCCTGCGCCAACGCATGGAGCTGCGGTTGGAAATCGGGGATCGGGCCGGCGCCCACGACGATGCGCGGCGACTGGTCGCCATTGAATCCACTCCGTACTTCACGGTCCGAGCCCTTCCGGAGATCGTGCCGACCGAGACGTACGCGGCGCGGCGCGTCCTTGCCCAGGGCGCCCGATCGCCCGCGGAGAAGGTCACGGCGCTGGCACCCGCCGTTGCAGGCGGGCTCGAATACGCCGCGCGAACGGTCCCCTTCATCACCCAACAGGTCGAGTCTGGGGCCGCCGACCCCTCGCGCATCGACGAGCTTCGCAAGGAGCTCGAAGCCTTTCAAGCGGACGCCCAGACCCTGGCCGCGCTTTACCGCGAGCTGGGCCGTTCCGACGATGCCGGCGTCGCCGAAACTTCCGTTTCGGCCTTTGGCGAAGCGCTCGCGGGTTTGCCCAGCAGGTAGCGCCTGACGATGTCGCGGGCGAACGGGGCGGCGAAATCGCTGCCGTGTCCCACATTCTCGACGCTGACGCACACGACGATCCGGGGAGCCTCGAGCGGTGCCAGCCCGACGAACCACGAGTCCGTCATCTGCTGGCCGCGCCGCTCGGCACTTCCCGTCTTGCCTCCCCACTCGATGCCCGGAATCTGAGCCGCGCGCGCCGTTCCGTCCGAGATCACCAACCCCATGGCGCGCGTCAGCCGGGCCCAGCCGTCCGCGCTGACCCCGTCCACCTCGTGCGCCACCTCCGGCTGCACCTCGTGGAGCTTCCCATCGTTCCCGGGCTCCTGGCGGGCGCGGAGCAGGTGCGGGCGGTAACCAATCCCTCGGTTGGCCACCACGCTGGCCAGGAACGCCATCTGAAGGGCCGTCGCCGAAACCTCGCCCTGGCCGATCGCCAAGTTTACCGTGTCCCCCGGGTACCACCGCACGGGGTCGCGCCACCGCGCAAGCCACTCGTCGGTGGGCACGACCCCGGGCGTCTCGCCGATGAGATCGATGCCGGTCCGGGTCCCCAAGCCGCACAGAAGAGCGGTCTCGCGCATCACATCCTTGCCCGCCCGCATGGCCAGATCGGAGAAGTAGGTGTTGCAGGACTTCTCGAAGGCGCGCTCAAAGGTGATCGTCCCATGGTGGCCGAGGCACTTCGATCGACGATTGCCCACCTGGTAGTAGCCGGGGCAATAGACGGTGCGGTTCGGGTCGAAAACCCCCGCCCGCATCGCCGCCAAGGTGGTGACGATCTTGAACGTCGATCCCGGGGCGTGGTACGTCCCGATCGCCCGATTGATCATCGGATGACCCGGATCGTCGTTGAGCTGCTTCCAGTCCTTTTGGCTGATGCCTCCCTCGAACATCGCCGCGTCGTAGCTTGGCGAACTCGCCAGGCACAGGACTTCGCCGGTCCGGGGATCGAGGGCGACGATCGCGCCGCGATTTCCTTTGAGGAGGTCGACCGCCAACCGTTGCAGGTCGTAGTCGATGCTGAGGATCAGTCGTTCGCCCGGAACGGGGCTGTCCCGCCCGACCGTTCGGGTGGGGCGCCGCTTGGCATCGACTTCGAAACGTTCGCTGCCGGGTTCGCCCATCAGGTACTTCTCGTACACGCGTTCGATCCCGAGTTTCCCGACGTAGGGCGCGGCTTTGAGCTCCTGGTCCGCCAATCGCTTCACATCGTCGCCGTTGGGCGTCCAGACGTACCCCAGCACATGGGCGAGGCTCAGCGTGTCGGTGTAGGCCCGCATGGGCTGGGTCGACACCTCGATGCCGGGCAGGTGGGACCCCGCCTCGGCGATCCGCGTGGCCACTTCGATGGAGGCGCCGATGTGGATCGGCGCCGGCAGATACGGGCGCCACGCGGCGGCCTTCACCTTCTCGCGCAACTGCTCGGGGTCCGTGGCCAGCATGGCGGCAACCTTGTCGATCACCCAGGGGTTCTGCCGGACCACCGCCGGACGGGCGGAGATCACCACTCGTGGCTCGACGCTCGCCAACACCGTTCCATTGCGGTCGTAGATCAGACCCCGAGGCGCGAGCTGCGATACGGACACGCGTTGGAAGTACTGCGCGCGTTCGCTCAAATCCGAGGCGGCGACGACCTGGAGGTACCACAGCCGGATCAGCAGGACCACGAAGGCGGCCAGCAGCAGCGCGGGAAACAGCCCGTGGCGCGCATCGAGTTCGGGCTCCCTCGGCGCATGGATGACGGACATCGCTTTGTTCTACGCGTCAGCGATGCGTTCCGTGCAGGTTGCAGGTGCGTTTGGGCTCTTTGCCCACGGCGAATTTCCGCGTGACGGTCTCCGGGCAGTACCGGTTGGCGCGCAATCCGCTGTCGACGCAGACCTCGACCGAAACGGTCTGCTCCTCCCGGCGGCGCCCCTCGCCGTTCGGCGGGTTTTCGCGGGGAGGAGGCTCGGTGCGTCGCGTGGGATCGTCCGGCGGCGGCTCGTTGCCGATCGGGGGGGTCGTTCCAATCGGGGGAACGGTGTCGGGAAAGCCGTCCTGCTCGTCAGGCGGCGGATTCTCGTCGGGGATCGGGGGCGGTTCGACCACCACGTCCTTCACGGACATGTCGACGTACTCCGTCTTCCCGTCGAAGCGCTTGCGAAGCGAGCCGTCCTTGAACATGGCCTGGGCCTTCTTCATCACGCCGACCCAGGCGTCGATCGTGACCTTGCCGCCGAAGACGCTCGACGCCATCGGCTCGTAGGTCCATCGGTTGCCATCGCGCTGGGGGTTCGCCACCCAACCGATGCCGATCAGCTCGTCGGTGTAGCCGCAGAACCAGGCGTCCTTGTTGTCGGACGTCGTCCCCGTCTTCCCCCGGGCGTTGTCGATGACCCGGGCCTTGGTCGCGGTCCCGTTGGTCACCACGACGCGCAGGAACGAATCCATCTGCGACGCCACTTCGGAGGAGAGCACGTTGCGGCGGATGTTGGGCTGGAAGTCCTTGACGACCTCTCCATCCGGTCCGATCACGCGCCGGATCATGAAGGGCTCGAACCGGTCGCCGTGCAGCATGAAGACGCTGTACCCTTCGGCCATTTCGAGGGGCGAGACCTCGCCGGAGCCGAGCGCGAGGGACATGACCGCCGGAAGTTCCGAGTGAAAGCCGAACACGCTCCGTGCGGCGGCAACGACGGCCGACGGGCCCACTTTCTCCATCACGCGGACCGCCGGGATGTTGATCGAGAGGGCGATGGCCGAACGGACGCTCACGCTCCCCCCGGTGTGCCCGCCCGAGTTCTTCGGAGACCACACTTTGCCGGTGACGGGATCGGTGAGCGAATACGGGTCGTTGCTGATCGAGTCGCGCGGGCCGATCGCGCCCGAGGCGAGGGCGGTCGCGTAGACGAACGGCTTGAAGCTCGATCCGGGTTGCCGGCGCCCCTGGGTCACCGCGTTGAACTGGTCTTTGTGGAAGTCCACGCCGCCGACCATGGCGAGCACGCGTCCGTCCCGGTCCAGGAGCACAAACGCGCCGTTGTTCACCTTCCGCGAGCGGTTCTTCCTCACCAGGTCGGCGATCTGTTTCTCTGCCTCTTCCTGAAGGTCGGTGTTCAGCGTCGTTTCGATCCGGTAGCCCCCTCGCGAGAGGTCGAGTCCGGGCATGCGCTTCTTCAGCTCGTCGTCCAGCACGGCCATCACGAAGTGCGGCGCGCGGATCAGCCGGGCGCCCGTTCCCGGCGGTCGCGGGTTCAGCCGGAGGGGTTCGTGGATCGCCTTGTCGTAGGTCTTAGCGTCGATCATCCCCTCGTCGCGCATGATGCCGAGCACGACGTTGCGGTTTTCAATCGCGCGCTTCGGGGAGCGGAAGGGGTTTTCGTCGCTCGGGCGGCGCACGCAGCGGGCCAGCAACGCCGCTTCCGCCACGGTGAGCTTGTCCAGCGGCTTGCTGAAGTAGACGTCCGCGGCGGACTTGATGCCGTAGGCGCCGCTGCCGTAGTAGATCTGGTTCAAGTACAGCTCGAGGATCTGGTTCTTGTTGAGCTGACGCTCGACGGCGATGGCCAAGGCCACGTCGTCGAGCTTGCGGCCGACGGACCGCTCCGTGCTCGTGTACACGCGCTTGACCACCTGCATGGTGATCGTGCTTCCCCCTTGGCTCGTCCGGAGATCGCGGACGTTGGCCACCGCGGCTCGGGCAGCGGCCCAGTAGTCCACCCCAGGGTGTTCGTAGAAGCGCTTGTCCTCGGCCGCCAGCGTGGCGTCGATCACGATCTTCGGGATCTCCGCGAACTTGACGGGCTGCCGGTACTCCGAGCTCACCGAGTAGAGCACCTTGTTGTCCGCACTCACGATCACCGAGGGATTGCGGCTCACCTCGGCCATCACGTCGGGGAGCGACCCGATCCGAGCCTGCGCCTCGCGCAGCTTGATCGACATGACCACGCCGAGCACGGTCGCGCCCGCCAATCCCAGCAAAAGGATCAACGAGAGCGAGGTCTTGATGCGGCGCGCCCACGGACTGCGCGCCTTGCGGCGTCTTCGGCCTACGGATTTCGTCGCCACGGTCAAAGAGTATACGTCTGACGGGTGGTCAGCGGTTCATGCTGCGGGCAATCGCAGCCAGTTGCGGCTTGGGAACGCTGCCGACCAGAGCGTATGTGACGTTGTTCGCGGTCCAGATTTGCACGTTGAAATCCTGCCCTGCCAAGGTTCGGATCCGGCGCTCGTCCACCCGGTTCCTGACGATGAACAGCGAGAGCCGGGCCGTTCGGCCCAGATACGTCTGCGCGAGCACCGGCTCTCCGCCGAGCCGGAGGAGGCGCGCGGATTCCAGCTGGAACCCGGCATCGGCAGGAAGAGTCGCCGCGGGAAGGCCCGACTGCTTGGCGAGCCGCCGCATCTGCATCTCGGGCGTGACCTCGCGCGCGCCGCGCCGGGAAAGGTCGAACTCGTTCGGCCTAAAAATCGGCTCAAGCTGGACGGTCGTGAACTCGAAGAAGCCCAGGCGCGTGCCCACGCGGTCGAAGATCTCGCGTTTCAGGATCATTCCCGAACGCGGGTCGATCCACAGGCGCTGCACCACGTTGCCGTTCGGGTCCGAAAGCGCGACACTCTGCGTTCGGAACCCGGCCACCGGCCCGCCCGGACTCGCCTCCACCTTGAGCTGTCCTTGGCGCACCAACTGCAACATGCCCCGAAGCCTTTCGAAGGCCTCCTCCCGCCGAGCCGGAAGCGTCAGGATCTCGTTCGTGTCCGGCATGAAGTGCCGGCGACGGTTGCCGTCCTCGACGATGACTTGGCCCGCAAATTCGGAATCCGGCGGGAACTCGATGCGCGTCCGTTCTCCGTCCCGGCGAACGAACTCGACGTGGCGCGTCACTTCCGAACCCACTTTGAACTCGACGATCCGCGTCCCGGAGTAGCGGAGCTTGGGGCCGTTCGCCATCGCGTTCCGGAGGGCCTCGGGCAGCGCACCTTGCGCAGAGACGGTTCCCGCCAGGGCGCAGAACGCGCCGAATGCGGCACCGAGTTTCAAGGTTCGGGTGGGGCTCATAGCGTTTCCAAATCCAGTTCGTTCCAATCGTACGGCGAGGCCGCCGGAGCCGGCCGGTGGGACGCGGCGAGATCGTGCGGGGTCAGCCCGACGCCGGCGATGTCCGTCGTGCGGACCGTCTCGCGGTGCGTCAGGATGAGCGACGCCTCGAGCGAGGGCTCTGAAGCGCCCGATCCCGTTGGCACCGGGCGTGGCTGCGCGAAGAAGAGCGCCGCGGCGAGAGCCGCACCGGCCGCCAGGCCCACCGTCGGACGAAGGAACCACGGACGCGCCGGTTTGGGGGCGAGCGACCGCAGGCGCTCGTTCAATCGGCTTCGCCACTCGAGGCTCGGGGTGTCCTCGGCGAGGGCGCGCACTTGCTCCCGGACGCGCTGCTGGCCACGGGATTCCAGCGCGGCCTCGAACCGCTCCCTCTCCTCCTGCGTCGCCATGCCCGATTCCACCCGCGACGCCAACTCGATCAACGAATACTCCATGTCCCTATTCCAAATCCTTTGGATCCACGTAGGCCTTCATCACGGCCTGAAGGTGCGCCCGCGCAAGGAACAGCCGGCTCTTGACCGTTCCCACGGGCACGCCCAGCACCTCGGCGATCTGCTCGTACGAGAGGTCGTCCCGATCGTGCAGCAACAGCACCGAGCGCAACTTGTCGCTCAGCGAGGCGATCCCCTGCTCCATCGCCAACGCCAACTCGTCGTCCAACACCGCCCCCTCGGGGTTTCCGCGATGATCGGCGATCTCGAAGGGCTCCTCTTCGCCGTGGAACGCATCGAGCCGCATCTCGGCAGGCGACCGTCGCGAGCGACGCGCGCGGTCCACGCAAAGGTTGTGCGCGATGCGGAAGAGCCACGTCCGCACCGAAGAGCGGCCGTCGAATCGATGGATGCTCTGGAATGCTCGAATGAACACCTCTTGGGCGATGTCCGAGGCGTCCTCGCCGTCGCCGACCATCCGACGCACAAAACCAAAGACGCGGCTCTGGTACGCGTCCACGATCTTGCCGAACGCTTCCACGTCCCGACGACGGCACCGCTCGACGAGCGCTTCTTCGGTTGCCGCCTGCGCGCGTCGATCGGGGCTCAGTCCCATGGCCTCAAGGCAAAACTCCATCGTTCCACGGTAAAGACGCTCCCGACGACGCAGGGTTCACTTCGGGGTCGTTCCCGATGGGCCTTGTGGCGAACGATGGGCCCGAGGCGCTAGAACCTCAAGCCCACCATGACGGCGAACCCGTTGACGCGCTCCTCGAACGATCCGAAGTAGCGCGCCTCGACGAACATGTCGCTCCCGAACTGCTTGAACTCCTTCCCCACACCGAACGAGTACGCAAAGCGCGTCGAATCCTCGGTCCGGGTGATCGTCGAACTGCCCGAGGTCGAGGTGCGCGGAACCTGCGCGAACGTCACGCCCGCGCCCGCGGTCCAGTAGAACTCGGCGTTCCTCGTGACGACGTTGAACAACACGGGCACGCTTCGGAAGTCGCCCTTGGAGTGGTAATCGGCCGAAACCGTGGTCGCACGCGTCCCGTTTCGGGTCGCGCGCTCCGAAAGCTGGTACTCCAGCCCGGCGACGAGCCACTGCTTGCCCTCGGCCCGCGCGCTGACGTGGCCCGGAAACAGGTAACCCAACTTGACCGACAGACCCTTCGTGGGGGCGTCCTGCGCCATCGCGGCCGTCGCGGCCAACGCGCAAACGCCGCAGGCAATCCCTCGCATCTTCCTCGAACTCATCCTCAATCCTCCTCGTTCCTGTAGACCAGACGGTCGTTCCACCGATTCTGGCGCGTTCGGCGGAAACATTGCGTCCCGCGGCGTTTCAAACCTCGCCTGCTTTCACCAGGATGCGGTACGCGAGCCGCGCGGTCTGCACCAGGTCCGCCCGCGACACATGCTCGTCGTGCGTGTGGATTTGCTGCATCCCCGTTCCCAACACGATGCACGGCACGCCCGCGGCGTTGAACACGTTCGCGTCGCTGCCTCCCAACGTCGTGCGCAGCTCTGCGCCGAAACCCAGCTCGCCCGCGGCGGCCGCCGCCACGGCGACCACCTTCGCCTGAGGTTCGATCGAATAGCCCCCGTAGTGGCGGGCGTGGTCGATGATCACCTGGGCTCCAAACTTCTCCGCGGCCGCCTCGAAACGGCACACCATGTGGTCGATCTGCGCGTCGAGCTCCGCGACGCTCGTGCTCCGCGCTTCGGCACGCAGGTGCACCTTCGGGCACACGATGTTGGTTCCCGTTCCTCCCTCGATCACGCCGATGTTCGCCGTGGTCTCGGGCCCGATGCGGCCCAACTTCATCCCGCTGATCGCCTCCGCGGCGACCTCGATCGCGCTGATCCCCTTCTCGGGGTCTTTTCCCGCGTGGGCGGGCTTGCCGAGGATGGTCACGTCCAGCTTGTCGTGCGAACCCGTTCGCGTCACGAACGAGCCCACCGGCGGACCCGTGTCGAGCACGTAGCCGAAATCGAGGCCCAGCGAGGCGATATCCAGGGCGGCCGCCCCCTTGAGTCCGATCTCCTCGGCGACGCTGAAGAGGAGGCACACGTCGCCATGCGGAGGCTGGATCTCGATGAGGGCGCGCACGGCCTCGATGGCCGGCGCCATGCCCGCCTTGTCGTCCGCGCCCAGAATCGTGTCGCTTTCACTGAAGAGCACGCCGTCGCGCTCTCCGATCTCAAGCCCGCGGGTGGGTTCGACCGTGTCGAAGTGGGCGGAGAGAAACACCTTGGGCGCGCCGGGCACGTTGCCGTCCAACCAGGCGATCAGGTTGTTCGCGTTTCCCCCGATCTTCTCCCCGGCGCGATCCTCCTCGACCCGAAGGCCCATCTCGGTCAAGATCCCCTTCACGTGCGCGACGCTCTCGGCTTCGGCGAGCGAGGGCGCGTCGATCAGGCACAGCTCGCGAAAGAGGGAGACCAAGCGTTCCTCGTTGACCATCGCACCAGTCTAACCCGCGCCGAGGCAAAGCGGCCGTTCCTCGATGAGAACGGGGCAACCTGGGAGCGTCCTCCACCGTCTCCTCCATCGTATGTGGATCGCCCTGACCGCCCTCGCCGTGGTGCTCGCCCTCGTCATCGCGCAGTACAACGCCATCGTTTCCCTGCGCCAGATGGTCCGCAACGCCTGGTCGGACGTCGACGTGTACCTGAAGCGTCGGGCCGAGCTCATTCCGAACCTCGTCGCCGCGGTGAAGGGGTACGCGTCGCACGAAGCGGCTGTGCTCGAGGGCCTGGCGGAGGCGCGGTCGCGGGCAATCCAACTCAACGTGCCCAATTCCGAGAAGGCCGCGGCGGAGGGACAGGTCGGGGAGCGCCTCGTCAAGGCCCTCGTGTTGGCCGAGAGCTATCCCGAACTCAAAGCAAACGAGAACTTCCTCAACCTCCAGCGCGAGCTGGCGGACACCGAGAAGCACCTCGCCTCGGCCCGCCAGTACTACAACGCGTGCGTGCGCGACCTCAACATCAAGATCGAAGCCTTCCCGAGCAGCCTCGTCGCTGGGGCCATGGGTGCCAAACACGGGGAGTTCTTCGAACTCGAATCGGTCGCCGAGCGGGTCGCGCCGTCCGTGGGCTCCGGGTCGGCCCCGAAGGTATAGTCTCGGCGGCATGGCCGAACTCCTAGCGACCACCCTGATCCGGGACGTCCCCGATTTCCCAAAGCCGGGAATCATCTTCAAAGACATCTCGCCCGTTCTCCAGCACCCGGCGGCGTACAACGAGGTCGTCGACCTTCTGTGCGAGGACGCCAAGGCCCGCGGCGCCGAGACGATCGTCGGCATCGAGAGCCGCGGGTTCTTGTTCGGCGTGCCGATCGCGCTGCGGCTCGGCCTGCCGTTCGCCATGGCCCGCAAGCTCGGAAAGCTCCCGTTCGACCGCATCTCCGAGGAGTACGCCCTCGAGTACGGGACGAACACCGTGGAGATGCAGATCGATGCCATCGACCCCGGCCAACGCGCCTACGTGGTGGACGACCTGCTCGCCACCGGAGGAACGGCCGCCGCGGCCGCGCGGCTCGTCGAACGCCTCAACGGCAGCGTGTGCGGCTTCGGCTTCATGGTCGAGCTCTCCTTCCTCAAGGGCCGGGAGAATCTCCTCGGCTATCCCATCACCGCCTTGTTGGAGTATTGATCCTTATGCGACCCGCCAAACCCCTTCTCGCACTGCTCGCGCTCGGCGTCATGTTCGCCGTGGCCGCGGACGCCCTCACCGTGGACGCGCTGCTCCAGGAAGCGGCGAAGCACGACGGCAAGCCCGTGACGGTCACCGGCAAGGTCGTCGAGTTCAAGCAGAAGACCTCCCGTGCCGGCAACAAGTACTTCACCCTCCAGCTCAAGGGCAAGTCGGAGAACCTCAACGTGTACGGACACGGCGAACTGACACCCGCGCCGAAGAAGGACGACCGCGTCGAGGCGAGCGGGGTGTTCCGCCGGGAAAAGAAGGTTCAGACCTTCACCGTCAAGAACGAAGTCGACGTCTCGCCGGTCGAGGGCAAGAAGTACGGCGTCAAGATCCTGAAGGAGTAGCGTCGCCATGCACTCCGGTCGGCCGGTCCTCGTGGGCGTGTACGGGCCGACGGCATCCGGCAAGTCCGAGCTCGCCGAGGCCCTCGCCAACGAGCTGGACGCCGGCTTGGTCAACGCCGATGCGTTCCAGGTGTACCGCGGGCTCGACATCGGCACGGCCAAACCCGTTGTTCGGGACCGGTACTCGCTCCTGGACGTGGTCGATCCGCAGGATAGCTTCAGCGTCGGGCAGTGGATCGCCCTGGCGCTGGACGAGTTGGAGACCCTCTGGAGTGCAGGCCGCTCGGCCGTCGTCGTCGGGGGAACGGGCTTGTACCTGCGCGCACTGTTCGAGGAGTATGCCGAGCTCGCGGGCCCTCCGGACGCGGGCGTGCGCGAGGAGCTCGCCGCGCGCGAAAGCGACGAGGGGCTTGGCGCGCTCGCCGCGGAACTGCAGCGCCTGGCGCCGGAGCGCGCGGCGACGATCGATTTGAGGAATCCCGTGCGCGTCAAGCGCGAATTGGAGAAATTGCGCTCAAATGCACAACCCGCCCCCTTTCAACTTCCCCCCTTCGGCAAGGTAAAAATCGGACTCTGGCTTCCGAGCGAGGCCGCGGAAGCGCGGATCGCCGCGCGCGTGGAGTCGATGTTCGAGCAAGGATGGGCTCAAGAGGTTCACGGGTTGCTCGACGCGGGGGTTGCAGAATCGGCCCCGGGAATGCGGGCGATCGGCTACCGCGACATCGCCGCAATGTTGCGGGGTACTTTGTCGAGAAGCCAAGCGATCGAGCAGATCGCGAGTGCGACGAGGCAATATGCTAAGAGGCAACGCACGTGGATGCGTGCGGAGCCAAACCTCCACCCGTTGGAGGGAGGATTGAAATGCGCGCCGGTTGGGCGCGCGATGGAGTTGATTCGCGCTCGGCGCGAGGAGTTGAAATAGCCGAATGGGCAAATCGATCAATCTACAGGACATGTTCCTGAACCAGGTGCGCAAGGAAGGAATCGGCGTCACCGTCTACCTCTCGAACAGCGTCCAGCTCCGCGGTCAGGTCCGCGGGTTCGACGCGTTCACGATCTTGCTGGAAACACCCGGCAAACCCACCCAGCTCGTCTACAAGCACGCGGTGGCGACCATCGTGCCCGCACGAACCGTTGGGACGTACCGAAACACGGAGCACCCGCCGTCCGAGCATCACGCGCCGCCCGAGGACGAGTGATCCCCTTCACGAAGATGCACGGGATCGGAAACGATTTCGTGGTCGTCGACGCCGTGGCGTCCAACCCGCTCGAGGGAAGGGACGCCGCAGTGCTCGCACGTGCAATCAACGACCGGCGGTTCGGCGTCGGCGGCGATGGCCTCATCGTGGTGGACCGGCCCTCGGACGTGTTCCGCATGCGGATGTTCAACCCGGACGGCTCGGAGAGCGAGATGTGCGGCAACGGCGTCCGCTGCGTCGCACGGTTGTTGAAGGAGCGCGGCCACGCCGATTCGCCCCAGATCGCCCTGGATACGGGTGCCGGGCGCCTGACGCTCGATCTGCTCGAGGATCGACGCGTGCGCGTCGATATGGGGCCGGCCCGCCTCACGCGAGGCGCCATCGGCATGACGGGCGCCCCCGACGAGCGTTTTGTCGACCAGCCGATCGCCGTGGGAAACACGACGTTGTCGGGGACGGCGGTCGGGATGGGCAACCCCCACCTCGTGCTCTTCGTCGACGATGCGGGGGCCGTCCCGCTGGCCCGGTTGGGTGCAGAGCTGGAGCACCACGAAGCGTTTCCCAACCGGGTCAACGTCCACTTCGTTCAAGTTCTCGATCGTTCGACGCTCCTCCAGCGGACGTGGGAGCGCGGGGCGGGTGCGACGCTGGCTTGCGGCACCGGTGCGTGCGCGTGCGCAGTCGCGGGTTTCCTCACGGGAAGAAGCGATCGCCGAGCCACGCTGCGGCTGCCCGGCGGCGAGTTGGAGATCGAATATGCCCTGGACGGGAGGGTGTTGATGACCGGTCCCGCCGAAACGGTCTTCGAGGGGCACTGGCCGTTCAGGCCCGAGCCGTCCGGTTAAGCGGCTTCGCCTTTGTTGAGGAAGCCGTGCAGGTAGTACCGGGCTCCGCCGACATAGTCGAGAAACTCGAGCCCCACTCCGCCTCGTCCCGCATCGCGGGCGACGATGGCGAGGATGCGTACGGGTTGCGTGCCGAGGGTCATGTTGATCTCGACGAGCGCCCCGGGCGTCAATGGCCGGTCCGGAACGACCCAGACGCCGCCGAGGCTGATATCCTCGGTCTTGCCGCCAAAGTGCTGGACCTCGACCCCGTCTTCGGACTCGATGACCGATCGGAGCGACACGGAGGCCTCGATCGGGTGGCGCGGGAACCGTCGGCGATCCACCTCTTCCCAACCGAAGTGGCCCACTTGGATCCGCCACCCGTCCCCGTCGGGCACCACCTCGGCGATCTCGGCTTCGGCCTTGGCGTACTTGCCGTCGCTTTCGAGGACGAGCATGACGCGTTGCCCGGGTTTCAAGCGCTCGGAGGCGGGCTCGCTGCAGGTCGCGGCGAAGGGGCGCACCGAGACGACCGTCGACGTCAGGGCGTGGGGGGTCGCGTCTTCATAGAAGATGATTCCGACCTCGCTCCCGGGCGTCGCGGCATGCTGTGATCCGTTGACAGGTTCCACGATGGTAATGATCGGGAGACGATTTGGCGTTCCTCACCTGGCAACTCGTGGAATTCCCGAGGATCTTAATAATCGCCCGAACGTGCCCGCTCGATGTCCCGCCGTGTCTCGTCCTTGGCCAGTTGCCGCCGCTTGTCGTACTCGCGCTTTCCTTTGGCCAGGGCGATCTCGACCTTGACCTTCCCGTGGTTGAAATACACCTTGCTTGGGATCAAGGCCAGAGATTTCTCCTGCGCGCGCCTTTCGATCAAGGTGAGCTGCCGCCGGTGCAGCAGCAACTTCCGGTCGCGTCTGCGGTCGGGTTGGAAGTGGGCCGCGTGCTTGTACGGCTCGACGTCCATGTTGATCAGCCAAAGCTCCCCGTTGCGGAACAGGCAGTACGCATCGGTCAAGTTGGCGTTTCCCTGCCAGACGCTCTTCACCTCGGAACCGATCAGCACGATGCCGGCCTCGAACGTGTCGAGGAACTCGTAGTCGTACCGCGCGCGGCGATTTTGAATCGCCCGCGGAGGACCGGAGCCGCTATCGGAAGCCTTCTTTTTGGCCATTGGGAGGACCGCTAGGGTACCCCTTCGACCACGGGAAACTACATTCCGACGCCGGTGTAGTAGGGCAGCCCCTTCTTCCAGAACAGCTTGGCCAAGCCCGAGCACACGGCGATCCAGACGAGCTGGGTCGCGAGCGCACCCAAGGCGTCGCCGCCGGTCAGGCGCCCGATGAGAATTTCCGTCGGCGCTCCGGTCGTGAAGTAGAACGGAAAGAGGTGGGCGACCTGGCGCGCCCAGTCCGGCAAGACCGCCACGGGAAAGAGCTGGCCGGACAGGAACATCATCGGGATGTAGTACAGGCCGAAGATCGACTGGGTCTCCTGGAAGAACAGGGCGATCATCGCCATCATCATCACAAAGCTGAAGCTCACGAGGTGGCCGAGCAAGACGCTCGTCCAGAACATCCAGCCGAACTCCAGGGTCGCCTCGCCGAGGAACCCCCGGTAGGCGAACAGCAGCAGCACGAAGAACGGGGCGAAGAGCGAAAACCGGATCACGCGCCACGCCAGATTGCGGAAGAACGTGAACTGGAAGAAGTTGATGGGCCGGATCAGGTTGGTGGAGAACTGCCCCTCCTTGATCTCCATCGCCACGTCCCACATGATGTGGCTCGTGATGAAGCTGCCCAGCAGCAGCATGCACAGGTAGTAGAGGACGAAGTCGCTCGTGGTGAATCCGGCGATGGGCCCGCTCTTCCCTGCCGCGGCCCACACGAGGGGCATCGTGACGGCCGTGACAACGTCCGTCATGATCCAGATCACGCCCGCGGCCCGGTAAGCCAACCCGTCCTGGAAGTAGACGGAGAACACCGCGCGCCACTTTCGAAGCGTCCGAGGCATGGGGGATTATGGTTTGTGGTTTGTGGTTTGTGGTTCGATCAGTGGGAGACGGCGGACGAGAAACGACTCGGTGCGGGGAACCACGCCTCGAACTCCTCGTCCGTGGCGAGGTTGTTGCCGTACAGCACCTCGCCCACCAACGCGTACCGGCGCGTGAGAAAGTGGCGCAGCCACATGTGCGCGTCAAGCTCGCCCCGATCGAGCATCTCCCGCAACTGCTCGGCCCGGTAGCACCCGGTCTCCACTCCCGCGCGATCGACCGACCACTGGCTCCACCAGCCTCGAATTCCGAATCCGACTTTCATGTCTACTCCTTTAGACGCGAACGGCGCCTGCGAGGTGGCATCTTCGCGTCGGAGGTCCCACCGGCCCTGAGGTAAAACCCCTTCGATGCCCGACCGATACGAGCCGTCCACGTTTGAGGCCAAGTGGCGCGAGCGATGGAAGGAGGCCGACCTGTTCCGCACGCGAGAAGAGCCGGAGCGGCCGAAGTTCTACGGGCTCGACTTCTTTCCGTACCCCAGCGGCGCGGGCCTCAGCGTCGGGCACTGCCGCAACTACATTCCGACCGACGTGCAGTGCCGCATGAAGTTCATGCAGGGCTGCAACGTGCTGCACCCGATGGGATTCGACGCGTTCGGGCTCCCCGCGGAGAACGAGGCGATCGCCAAGCAGACCCACCCGCGCGAGATGATCGAGCGGTACGCCGCCAACTACCGTCGCCAGATGGAGCTGGTCGGCATCTCCTACGACTGGTCGCGCAGCTTCTCCTCGAGCGATCCCTCCTACTACCGCTGGACCCAGTGGATCTTCAAGAAGCTCTTCGAGCGCGGCCTGGCCTACCGAAAGATGGCCAGCGTCAACTGGTGTCCCGTGGACGCCACCGTGCTCGCCGACGAGGAGGTCGTCGGGGGCCTGTGCTGGCGCTGCGACTCGCCCGTGGAGAAGCGCTGGATTCCCCAGTGGTTTTTCAAGATCACGGAGTACGCGCAGCGGCTCCTCGACGACCTCGACGGCCTGGATTGGCCCGAAGGGATCAAGCAGCAGCAGCGCAACTGGATCGGACGCAGCGAAGGGGTCGAGTTCGAGATTCGCATCGCACCGCCCCGTCAGATCGAACGCGAGGAGCCCGAGGCGGACTTTCAGCTCCTGACCCTGGACAAGAAGAACAGCTTCCGAGTGTTCACCACCCGGATCGACACGATCTTCGGCATGACGTTCTGCGTGCTGGCACCCGAACACCCGCTCGTCGAGAGGCTGTTGGGCTGGGTTCCCGAGGACAACGCGGAGGAGATCCGACTCTACCGGGACGCCGCGAAACGCCTGAGCGATACGGATCGTCTGGCGACGACCCGCGAGAAGACGGGCGTCTTCACGGGGGCTTATGCGGTGAACCCCGCCAACGGCGAACGGGTGCCGATCTGGGTCGCCGACTACGTGCTCGCGGGCTACGGAACGGGCGCGATCATGGCGGTCCCGGCCCACGACGAGCGCGATTTCGAATTTGCCACCAAATTCCGAATTCCCATCGTCCAGGTCATCCGTCCCCCCGAGGGCGAGTCGGAGGAGCTGCCATTCGACGCGAAGGAGGGCACGATGATGAATTCCGGCGAGTACGACGGGCTCTCGATCCACGACGGGCAGAGGGCCCTCGGCGAGTGGATCGAGGCGTTGGGCATCGGCGAACGCAAAGTCCAGTACCGCCTCCGAGATTGGCTGATCAGCCGCCAGCGGTACTGGGGCTGCCCGATCCCGGTGATCCATACCAAGGAGGAGGAGATCCAGCTCGTCCCGGACGAGTGCCTGCCGGTCGAGCTCCCGGACGTCGAGCACTACGAACCGAGCGGCGACGGCACCAGCCCGCTGGCGCAGATCGACGAGTTTGTGAACACCACCGACCTGGACGGCCGCCTCGGCCGGCGCGAAACGGACACGATGGGCGGCTTCGCGTGCTCGAGCTGGTACTTCCTGAGGTTCTGCGACCCGCACAACGACGACGCCCCGTGGGACCCCGAGCGCGTGCGGTACTGGATGCCGGTCGACTCCTACGTCGGTGGGGCCGAGCATGCGGTCATGCACTTGCTGTACGCCCGGTTCTGGACCAAGGTGCTTTACAACGCGGGGCTCGTGCCCGTCTCCGAACCCTTCCAACGCCTCGAAAACCAGGGCCAGGTGCTCGCCCGCACGCCGTACCGGCTGCCTCGCGAGGACGAGCGGCTCGCCGTCGGCGAAGAGGGAGTCCGGATCTCGTTCGACGAGGCGCGTGCGCTCCGCGAAGACCAGATCTTCTACCGCTGGGCCCGGATGAGCAAGTCCAAGGGCAACGTCGTCACCCCGGACGAGGTCGTCGAGAACGAGGGCGCCGACGCGCTGCGCGTGTACGAGCTGTTCGTCGCACCGTTCGAGCAGGACGTGCAGTGGTCCAACGAGGGTCTGCAAGGCGCGGTTCGGTTCCTCAGCCGGGTGTTCAAACTCGCCCACGAGCTCTTGCCCGTCTGGGAGCCCGAGTGGCGCGCCTCGATCGGCGTCGAAGAGATGGGCGCCCGCGAGCGCGACCTGAGGCGCGCGACGCACCAGACGATCCGCAAAGCAACCGAAGACATCGACCGATTCGCGTTCAACACCTACATCGCGGCCTTGATGACGTTCCTCAACACGCTCACCGACGCCATTCGGGGCGTGGACCTCGATCAGGCGAGCCGTGCCCAACGCCTGGCGCTCAGCGAGGCGCTCGAATCCCTGGTGCTGATCCTCAGCCCGGCCGCCCCGCACAGCGCCGACGAAATCTGGGAGTCGCTGCGCACGGAGAACGCTCCCGCCTTCACATACCTCGGCGAGTGGCCTTCCTGGGATCCCGAGATCGCCAAGGACGAGTCGGTCACCGTCGCCATTCAGGTCAACGGCAAACTCCGCGACACGGTGGAGTTGCCCGCAGGGGCTTCGAAGGAGGCTCACGAAGCCGCTGCCCTCGCGTCCGAACGGGCGAAAACGCACCGCGAGGGCAAGGAGATTCGGCGCGTGATCGTCGTGCCCGACAAACTGGTGAACATCGTTGCCAACTGAATCCAAGAGCTACCGTCTGCCCGCGGGCATCGTGCTCGCGATCGGCATCGCCATCCTCGCCTGGGCCTTGACGTTCCGCGGCTGTTCCAAGGCCGAGGACTCGCCCGACGAGATTCCCGTCTACCGGACGGCCGCCGAGGCCAACCGGGCCATGGACGAGGCTGCCAAACTGTCGATCCAGCCCCTCCTGGACTTCCAGAAGGGCGACCCGTTGGGCGAGCCGCAAAAGGCCGACCTTGCGCGCGCCGAGCGGCTCCTCAAGGGCGTCGTCGCGTTCGAGCCCGGCTACTTCACCGCCTTCACGGCCGTGGGACGCATCGAATTCGTTCTCGGGGATTACGCCGAGGCCGAGCGCTACCTCCGAGAGGCCGTCCGGCTCGCTCCCGAAGAGCTGAAGGACGAGTGGGTGGTCATCGCGGCCGAAACGCACTACTGGCTATCCCGCACCCTTTACGCCAGCAAGCTGTACGCGAACGCGCTCGACGAGGCCGAGATCGCGATGAAACTGGCTCCCGACAACGTGGAGAACCTCTTCGCGCGGGCTCAGGCGTTGATTCAGGTCGACAAGCCAGATCTCGCTCGCAAGGACGTCGCGAAGGCGCTGGAGCTGGATCCCGAACACGTGCCCAGCCAGCGGCTCAAAAAGCTCCTCGACCTCGCAGAGGGCTAGTCGGCCTTGAACCACTCGCGGCGGGAGGTCTCGACGATCTCCCGGGCCGCGTCCTTCATCTCCTGGAGCCGGACCGAGCCCATCGATTGAAGCAGGCCCGACGGATCGTAGGGCGAGCCTGTCTTCATGAGCCAGTAACCTGCAAGAAACGCCCGACCGCGAAGATCGTAGGGCGGCGGGCCGTGCGCGTCGAGCGCAAGCAGCCCGAGCGGAACGTCGCCCATCAACTCGGCGCGCGCGATGCCCAGCGCACGCTCGCGGTCCTCCTCCGTCCACTCCTGGACGGCTTTGAGCACGGTGGTTTGGACCGTGTCGAACATCTCGGCGCTCCACGTCCCCCGATGCGCAAACATGAGGCGGGGCGCGAAGCCGTCGGGGTCCGGTCGGAGCATCGCCTCCTGCCGGTAGCTGAGAGCGAGCGACTCGCGCACGACCTCGTGCAGGACGGAACCCTTGCCGACTCCCAGGCCGCACAGCGCAAGGAGCCGCTGCGGCAGGGCGACGTCACGGCCCGAGAAGGGCTTGCCCGCCCATGCGAGCACGTGCACCCGGCCATGGTACTCCCGCCAAGCCTCCACCGGCGGCGCGTCGGGCAACGGGCGGGGCAGGGCCACCGCCTGCCAACCCGCAAATCGGCTCTCCAGCGCGGCGCGAGCCTCGCCTGGCTCGAACGCCCCGGCCGCCGAAAGAACGACCGTGTCCGGCCGAAACAACCGCTTGGCCAGCTCTCGAACCGTGCCCGTCCGAACGCGGCCGGCGTCTGGGGTCCCGGAAGCGAGGGCCTGCCACCAGGGCTCGTCGTGCTGGAACGGCAGCTCCTCCAACGCCCGCTGCACGTCGGCCTCTTCGAGCGAGGGGCGCCGTAGGACGGACTCGAGAAGGGCGGCGGCGATGGCCATCTGTCCCTTGGGCAGGGTGATCGTCACGCGGATCGAGTCCGGCGTCAGGATGCAGCGCATCCGGTCGCCACCTTGGAGGGCGTAAGCGAGCATCTGTCCTGGCGTGAAGTCTTGGGTCGCGAGCGGCAGCACGCGGGCGAGCACCTTCGCGGCCGCCAGGTCGCGGGGTCCCTGTTCGGGAACGGGCGCGATCGCCTGGACGCACACCAGGCCGTCCGCGGGCATGATCGTCTCGACGATCCGCGGCGCCTGCATCGCGGTCCACGCAAGCGTGGCCAGGATCATCGTCCCAACCCCACGACCACGACCGAGCGCTCAGGGCCCAACGACGCCATGCCTTCGCGGAAGTCCTCGAGGGTCATCGCCCGGACGTTCTCGCGAAAGATCTCGGGACGGAGGCTGGCCCCCTGGGAGAGCAGGTGCCCCCGGGACGCGGCGATGGCGGCGGCCCCGCCCAGCTTCTGCCCGACCCACAGCTCGAGCAATTCCCGACCGAGCGGGTAGAGCGCGTCAATCTCGGCGGGGGTGAGCGAGTCGATCATCAGTCCGAGGCCGCTGGTCGAACTGGTCCGTCCGAGCACGACCAAACCGTCGATGGCACTGGGGGTGTACGTGACGAAGGCGTTGTCGAAGCGGCTCGCGACGGCCAACGCGGCGCTGAGCGACCAGGTGGCTCGGGGGTCGAGCAACCCTGGCACGATCGCGGCTCGGGCCTCTCCGAATGCTCCTTCGATCTCGACCCGCCCGGGTTTTCCCTCCCGGCGCATCGCCTGCGCGGGCTCTTCTCCGGGCGATTTCTTCGCAAGAAAGGCCCTTCCAGATTGGATCGCCTCCTCGAGATCAATGGGTCCCACGATCGTCAGGGCAAGGCGCCCTGAGCCGAAGAGGTCGCGGGCGACCGCCGCCAGGGCCTTCGGGGTGGTCTTGCGGATGGCACCGATCGAGCCAAGGGCATCGAGGCCGTACGCCCCGTACGCTTGGGTCCATGCCGCGCGTCCAAGGCGGGCCTCATCGGTGTCGAGCGCGAACTCCTGTTCGAGGATCCGAGACTCCCGGTCGATCGCCTCTTGCGTAAACGTCGTTTGATCGAGCACTTCCATGAGGGCTGCGATCGCGACGTTCACCTTCGATGGCGGGGCCCATACGGTGAACTCCATGCTGTCCCGCCCGGTGGCGGCCGTAAGGAACGCCCCTTCCGCCTCCAGCCTCCGATCGAGGGTGCCCTGGGAGCCCTTGGCCGCGAGGTGCTCGAGCAGGTGCCGCTGGCCGTGCGTGACCGCGCTCTCCGCGACGCCCCGCGTGGAGGCGAAGAGGCTCACGACGACGTACGGGGACGCCACGCGCTCGGCCAGCACGACCGCCCCGTTGGGCATCAGAGACCGCATCCGAGGTGCGTCCTGCGGCGGTTGCAGGAGAAGCGCCGCCAGTCCGACGATCGCTAACATCGCCCAGCCGCCTTAGTGGAAATAGCTCGCCCCATTGATGTCGATCACGACCCCCGTCAAGTACGACGCCTCGTCGGAGAGCAAAAATGCGGTCGCGGCCGCACAATCTTCGGGCGTGCCCATCCGCCCCGCCGGAATCGTCCCGAGGATCTCGGGAAGACGGTCTTGCATTCCCTCGCGCACCATCGCGGTATCGACCCAGCCGGGCGCGATCCCGAACAGTTGGATGTTCTTCGGCGCGAGCTCGACGGCAAGGGAACGGGTGAGGCTGATGAGCGCGGCCTTGGACGCCGCGTAGAGCGACGCGCCCGACTCGCCTTTGAAGCCGACCCGGCTCGCCACGTTGAGAATCTTGCCTCCCCCGAGCTCGGCGAAATGGCGCACGGCGGCCCGGGTTGCATCGAGCGGCGCCTCGAAGTTCACAGCGAACGTTCGGTGGCGGTTGGCGTGGAGGACCGCGCTGGAGGCCTCGCCAAAGTCGATGGGCATGTAGACGCCGGCGTTGTTCACAAGCGCATGGACGGCCCCATCGCGCACGGCGCGCTTGAAGAGGCGCGCCCCCGCGTCCGCCTGCGTGAGGTCGGCTTGGTAGAGGCCGACGGCGCGGTCGCCCAGCAGTTTGCGCGTCTGCTCGGCCTCCTCCGCGTCGAATCCGTAGTGCAGGGCCACGTCCCATCCGGCCTCGGCCAGCCGCACCGCAATCGCCCGCCCGATTCCGCGGGAGGAACCGGTCACCAACACCCGCTTGGTTTCCACGGGAGGAGTTTACATAAAGAGTAAAATGAAACCGCGCGCTGCAAACAGCCAACCACTAGGGGTGCCCCATACGGGGCTGAGAGTTTCGCCTCGGGCGAATAACCCTTTGAACCTGATCCGGCTCGAAACCGGCGGAGGAAATGTGGAGCGGACGCCGATGGAGCCCCGTTTCACGAGAACGGCCATGGCGGCACGCAAGGAGTAGCAAATGAACACCGCGCAAAGGCCCCTGCGGGGCTTCACGCTCATCGAACTGCTCGTCGTGATTGCGATCATCGCGATCTTGGCGGCGATCCTCTTCCCCGTCTTCGCCCAAGCCAAGGAGGCCGCCAAGCGGATCGCGTGTGTGAGCAACGCGCGCCAGATCGGGCTCGGCGTGATCATGTACAACGCCGACTACGACGGCACCTACCCCATCCACTACGCCTACAACTCGCAGCCGCCTGCGGGCCAACCCGGCCACAAGGGCGTCGAGGTGGAGCTGATGCCGTACGTGGGGGGCAAGGAGCGCCAGACGGCCGCCGGCACCGTCGCGCCTCTGAACCCGCTTTTCAAGTGTCCCTTGGACTCCGGCGGGCCCTACACGGCCCTCGACGTGCCGGGTTCCACCTCGTATTGGGATGCCTACGGCAGCAGCTACCGCTTCGGCGGGTGCATGTTCTCGATGGTCGAGGGCGAGTCCTCGAGCAACAACGTGCTGCGCGACTTCACCCGTCTGGTCAACGAAGGCGCGGTGCAGT
Organism: Fimbriimonadaceae bacterium; assembly: GCA_023957775.1. Taxonomy (NCBI): domain Bacteria; kingdom Bacillati; phylum Armatimonadota; class Fimbriimonadia; order Fimbriimonadales; family Fimbriimonadaceae; species Fimbriimonadaceae bacterium. The sequence continues at coordinate 311,967 of JAMLGR010000001.1, forward strand.
TCCCCGCCGAAACGCGGGTGATCCGGGGCGAGATGTTCCCGATCTTCGACCGGAAAAACTTCCCGCAGGCGTGCGAGGTGTACGGCTACGACTGCGACCCGCCGTACAACTACTACCGCCAGTGGCACTCGACCGGCGGCACGATGATCTTCGCCGACGGACACGCCAAGAGCGTTTCCGGGCGCGGCGGCTTCGACAACGCGCGCGTCAACCCCGAGGGGAACCGATCGGGAGACCCGCATCCGACGAGCGGAAGCTGGTACTGGGAGTGCGATTAGGCATTCCCAGCCACCTCCAAAGGTAGGTCATCACCTCGACGAACACGTGCGGGCGGCTGGTGGCCTTCCCGATGCTGTGGTCGTCGCGGGGATAGAGCATGAGGTCGAAGTGCTTGCCGTGTTCGATCAAGGCCTGCATGAGGCGCGCGGTGTCCTGGAACAGCACGTTGTCGTCCAGGATGCCGTGGATCATCAAGAGGTGGCCTTGGAGCCCGTCGGCGTACGAGATCGGGCTGGTCTTCTTGTAGATGTCCTCGTGCTCCTTCACGCTGCCGAGCCGCCGGGTGGTGTACCACTCGTTGTACGATCGCCAGTCGGTGACGGGCGCGACCGCGACGCCGGCTTTGAAGACGCCGGGCTTGGTCAGCATGACCATGTCGGTGAGGAACCCGCCGTAGCTCCAGCCCCAAAGCCCCACGTTCTCCGCGTCCACATAGCCAAGTGAGGCGAGGTACTCCTTGGCCGCCACGGCCTCGTCGCCGTCGATCAGCCCCATGGCGTCCTTGTAACCGCTGTTGAACTCGCCGCCGGTGCCCCAGCTCGCCCGGAAGTCGACCTGCAGCACGACGAAGCCCAACTCCATCGCCGCATAGTTCTCGAAAAACCCGTTCCACGCGCGCTTGGCGCTGTTCGCGTACATGTTCGAGAGGAACGCGGGATGCTTCTTCGACTTGTCGAGGTTCGGCGGCTCAATGAGCAACCCATGGACGGTCGCCCCATCCTTCGCCTTGAACGTCACGTCGCGCATCGTCGCCCACGGGACCTTGTCGAACTCGGCGGGCTGGCTGTGGGTGAGGCGCTTGACGCCGGGTTCGACCGAATAGAGCTCCCACGGCACCGTTCGGCTGCTCGCCAGGGTCGCCATGCTCCGTCCGTCGTCGCTCATGAGCGGCGAGGCCGCGTCGTCGAAGTTCTTCGTCGTGGCCATGCCGTCTTCGATCGGGACGATCGTGCGCGGCTCCTTGCCGGGATCGAGAATCGTAATCTCGGAGACGAGCGGTCCTCGGTTCATGGTCGTCAGGACGATGCGGTCGGAGTCTTTCGGGCGGGCGAGCGCGACGACGTCTCCCTGGCCCTTGTAGACCAGTTCGGTCTTGCCTGCACTATCGATGCGCACGACGTGGCGCAGGGTGAACGCGCCGTCGGCGATTTCGGTTCCCAGCAGAAGGTGCTCGCTGTCGCGCTGCCAAACGAGGGGGCGCCAGTCCGGGATGTAGTTCTTCGGCGCCTTCTCGTGGAAACGCGTGGTCGTCCAGCCGAATTCCGGATCGGCGATGGTGATCGTGAACTCTTGGAAGTCCTCGGAGATCCAACCGATCGCGAGCCGTCCGCTGTCGGGCGACCACTCGACGTCCTTGACCCACAGGTACCTCGGAAGCTCCTTGGCCCACTGGATCAGGCCGCCGTCGATGCCCACGAACCCGATCTGGTTGTTCACGCTCCGCTCGCCGGCCCACATGCGGCGGATATTCACGACCTCCGCGCGGTCCTTGCTGAAGTCCATCATCACGTGCTTGCCCATCTTGCTGTCGTCCGACCACGTCACGGCGATCCGCTTGCCGTCCGGCGAGACATAGAAGCCATCGATCGACGTGTTGGGTTTGGAGACGAACGTAAGCTGCTTGATCCGCCCTGTGGCGCGATCCAAGCGGAACAGGTTGTTGGAGGAGAGGTAGAGCAGGTACTTGCCGTCGGGCGAATACTGGACCCCGCCCAGCGAGAGGCCGCCGTTGGCGGGGGTCGAGAGGTTGGAACCGTCGGGGTTCACAGTCCACGTGCGGCCTTTGTAGGAGAAGAGGATCTCTTTCGAGTCGGGCGACCACTGGAAGCTCGAGATGCCCCCGTCGTACAGCTTCGCCTCCTTCTTCTCGAGGTCGGTTCGCGAGTCGTCCTGCCGCGGCAGGTCCTCGATGCTGTCGGCCTCGACGATGCGCCTCTTGGCGCCACTGGGATAGTCCATCACCCAGACGTCGAGTTTCCGCTCGCCCGTCTCGTTCCACCCGAACACGATCTTGGACCCGTCGGGCGCCATCGTCGCTCCGGCTGGGCTGCGTCCGTTGACCAGCGGGTACTGGTAGTACCTCTCGAGCGGGATCTTCGCCTTGGGAAGTTCTTGGGCGAAGGCGCCGACGGCGACGAGAGCGGCGAGAAAGGCGAGTGCGGTCTTCACACCGTGGGTTTACCCCGGTGCGTCGTTTCTCGTCTTTCGTTTGTCCTTTGTCCTTTGTCGGGACCGGTGGTTGGGGGACCGCCCCACGCCCGTGGGGATGAACCGCGCTACGAACCAGATCACGGGTACCTTGCCCGCGCTCGACGAGTTCGACACCGACCCGGTGCCCGTACCATAATCAATACAATGGATAAGCATCGAAAGGCGGTCATAAAGCACGAGACCGACGCCTGGGTCGCGCACCTTCGAGACTACTTCGAACAACTGCGGCGCGATCGCGAGGCCGAAGGGGTCAAGCCCGTGCCCTCGTGGGTCGAGCCTCTCGGCAGCTTCGCCGAGGATCGCCCTGAGCGACACAAGTAACGGTTGAGAATTGCCGCAGGCTTGTAAGATCGAGCCTTTATGTCCCCCGCAGATCCTCCAAATCGAGCTTGCCCGTGTACACGGCCATGCCGATGGCCACATCGATCTCCAACGCCTGCAGGGCCCGGATCTCCTCGAGGCACGCGACGCCTCCCGCCGCGGTGATCGCCATGGTCGTGGCCTGCCGCAGGCGGCCGAACCACTCGAGGTCCGTGCCCTGCATCGTCCCTTCCCGGTCCACGAACGTGCACAGCACCCCAGCACAGAAGGGTTCGAGGGCGGGCAGCAGAGCTTCGGCCTGGAGGCCCGTCCCTTGCGTCCATCCGCGCACCACGACTTCCCCGCCCTTTGAATCCAAAGCCACCAGCAACCGCTGGCGGCCGATGGATTCGGTCAGCGACCCCAGGAACTCCGTGTCCAACCTTCCTTCGCGGAAGGCGGAGGTTCCCACGATGACCTTCGCGGCCCCCAACTCGACCAGCGCCCGCCCCCGGTCCACCGTGCGCACGCCGCCTCCCACCCGGGTGACCGCTTGGGACGCCAGCGACTCGACGATCGCCGAGTTCTCTCCGCGTCCGAGCGCCGCGTCGAGGTCGATCACCTGGATCTCGGGAAAGCCATCGAACCGCCTCAGCATCTCCTGCGGTTCGGGTCCTTCGAGGGCCTTTTCGCGCCCCTGGACGAGCTGAACGACCTTTCCGCCCATCAGATCGATGCACGGCACGATCATGGGCGCACCCGCAATCCGGCTCCCGCCAGCTCGGCCTTGAGCGAAGCCACGGTGTGGTTCCCGAAGTGGAAGATCGAGGCGGCCAGCGCCGCATCGGCCCGCCCTTCCTCAAACACGCGCACGAAATCAGCAGGCGAGCCCGCGCCACCGCTCGCAATCACCGGCACCGGCACGGCATCCGCCACGGCGCGGGTGAGGGGGACGTCGAAGCCCGTCTCTACGCCGTCCGTGTCCATCGAGGTGAGCAAGATCTCGCCCGCGCCTCTTCGCACCCCCTCGCGAGCCCACTCGAGCACGTCCCGGCCCGTGTCCAGGCGGCCTCCGTGCGAGAAGGCGGTCCATAGATGCCGGGAGTCGGGAGACGGGAATCGGGAATCGGGAGACGGGAATCGGGAATCGGGAGACGGGAGACGGGAGTCGGGAATCGGGAATCGGGAATCGGGTGTGGCGTGGGCGTCGATGGCGAGCACCACGGCTTGGGAGCCGAAGGCCTCGGCCAGCTCGGTGATCAGCTCCGGGCGGGCGAGGGCCGCGCTGTTCACGGCCACCTTGTCCGCCCCCGCCCGCAACAGGCGCTTCGCGTCGTCGGCGTTCCGCACGCCGCCTCCGACGCACAAGGGGACGAACACTTCGCGCGCGACGGCCTCGACGATCTCGACGATCGTGTCCCGCTGATCGGTCGACGCCGTGATGTCCAGAAACACGACCTCGTCGGCCCCCTGCTCGGCGTACCGCCGGGCCAGCTCCACGGGGTCGCCGGCATCCCGCAATCCCACGAAATTCACCCCTTTGACCACCCGACCCGCATCGACGTCGAGGCAGGGGATGATCCGGGCCGTCGGGAGCCCCTCTGGGGCTGGGTTTGTGGTTTGTGGTTCGTGGTTTGTGGGTTCCGCAAGGGCCTGTTCCAACCAGGCCAGGCCCGCCTGGCCCGACTTCTCCGGGTGGAACTGCGCGCCGGCCACCCGGTCCAAGCGCGACGCGGCCGCGAACGGCGACCCGTAGCTGCCGACGAGCGTGGTCTCGGGACCGACGGGAGCGGCGAACGAGTGCGCAAAGTAGTAGAACGCCCCGCTTGATACCTCGGACCAGCCCATGTGCGGCACCTTCGGTACGTCCTGGAGACGACGCACCTGGCCCGGCAGGAGGCCCAGACCCGGGACGCCGGGCGCCTCCTCGCTCTCCTCGTAAAGCGCTTGGAAACCCAGACAGATACCCAGCAACTTGCCGCCGGATGCCACGTGCTCCAGAAGGGCGTCGCGCAGCCCGGCGGCGTCCAGCGCCCGCATCATCGCCCCGAAGTGCCCCACGCCGGGCAGGAGCACCGTCCTCAAACCCTGGAGGTCTCGCGGTCCGGCCACCGGGCGGTGGGGCACGCCCAGGGCGTCGAGCGCATTGCCGACCGACAGCAGGTTCCCCGCCCCGTAATCCACGACTCCAATCGGTTGGTCTGTTCTCATCGCCCGCCACTTCTTTTGAGTGAAGGCGCGGATGAATCCGCGCACTCCCACACCTTCACAACAGCCCCTTCGTCGACGGCAACTGGTCCCGCAGGCGCTCGTCCGTCGAACAGGCGAACCGCAAGGCACGGGCAAAGCCTTTGAAGACCGCCTCCACCTTGTGGTGCGTCGAACGCCCGTAGAGCACCTTCACGTGCACGTTCGCGCCCGCGTGCACCGCGAAGCCGTCGAAGAAATCGTGCAGCAACTCGGCCTGCAGGTCCCCCACGAACCGCGCGCGGACGAGGTCTCGGTACACGAGCGCGGGTCGCCCTCCGAGGTCGAGCGCGACCACCGCGAGGGTTTCGTCCATCGGCTGCACGAAATAGCCGGCCCTCAAGATGCCCTTTCGATCTCCCAGCGCGCCCGCGACGAGTTGGCCCAACACGATCCCGAGGTCCTCGACCGTGTGGTGCTGGTCCACGTCCAGATCGCCCGTCGCGTGCAGCGCCAGATCGAATCCGCCGTGACGGGCGAACAACTCCAGCATGTGGTCGAGGAACCGGATGCCCGTGGCGACGTCGTAGCTTCCGCTCCCCTCGATCGCCAAGGAGCCCCGAATCTGCGTTTCGCGCGTGACGCGCTCGATCTGCGCCGATCTCACAGCCTCACCTCCACGCTGCGGGCGTGCGCCTCAAGCCCCTCGGACCGCGCCAGGGTCGTCACGGTGCCTGCGAGCCCGGCAAGGCCCTCGCGGGACAACTCCTGGACCGAGATGACCTTCACGTAGTCCGCGGCGCTCAGCCCACCGCGCACGCGCGCGACGCCGCCCGTGGGCAGCACGTGGTTCGTGCCTGCGGCATAGTCGCCCGCGGCCTCCGGACTGTAAGGGCCCACGAACACGCTGCCCGCGTGGCGAACGCCCTCCAAGTACTCGGCAGAGGGCACGCACAGGTGCTCCGGCGCGTACCGGTTCACCATCGCCATCGCCTCGGCCACGGAACCGACGAGGACAATCGCCCCATTGGTGTCCAGGGCTTTTCGCGCCGTTGCCGCGGTGGGCAGGTCGCCCAACTGACGCTCCGCCTCCGCGGCCACCTCCTCCGCGAGGCTCTCGGAGGTCGTGATCAGCACGGCCGACGCGTCGTCGTCGTGCTCGGCCTGGGCCAGAAGGTCGGCTGCGAGCGCACGGGGATCGCCCTCCAGGGCGACGATCACCACCTCGCTGGGCCCAGCCACGAATTCGATGCCGACCTCGCCCGCCAAGAGCCGCTTCGCGGCCGCCACGTAGATGTTCCCCGGCCCGACGATGCGATCGCATCGCGGGACACTCTCCGTGCCGAACGCCATCGCGGCGATCGCCTGGGCGCCGCCCAACCGGAACACATCATCCACGCCAAGCCGGTGCGCCAGTCCGTCGATCGCGTCCGAGGCTTGGGGCGAGGCCAGCACGATCTGCTCCACCCCGGCCACCTGCGCCGGCACGACGGTCATGAGCACCGTGCTGGGAAGCGGATACCGGCCGGACGGAACGTACGCGCCCACCACGTCGAGCGGACGCACGATCGTCGAGAGGCGCACTCCGGGCATCGGCTCGCACTGAGCAGGCTGCGGCAACTGTGTTTTGGCGAAGGCCCGGAGGTTGGTCGCGGCGTTGTCCATTGCCCGGACGAGGTCCGGGTCGAGGCGTCCCTCGGCCGACTGGAGGTCGTCGTACGGCACGCGCGGCCAGTCCGCGGGCGGCTCGCCCGCCCCCGCATCGCCGAGGCGGACCGCCCACTCCCACAACGCCTCGTCGCCGCGCCGCCGCACGTCGTCGAGAATCGGGGCGACGGCCTCCAGCGCCTCGGCCATCCGACCCGCCCGCCGTCCGAACACCGTTCCCGCATCGTTCGCGCGCAGGATCCTCATGGCACGATCTTGTTCAACGGGTACTCCACGATCCCCTCGGCGCCCGCGGCCTTGAGCCGCGGAATGATGGTCCGCACGGTCGACTCCTGCAAGATCGTGTTGACCGCAAGCCAGCCGTCTTCGGCCAGTTGCGACACCGTCGGCCTCTTGAGCGCCGGCAGTTCGGCCACCACGTCTTTGAGCTTCGATTCGTGCACGTTGAGCATGAGACCCACCTTATCGAGGGCCTCGATCGCTCCCTCGAGCAGCATGCGCAGGTCCGCGAGCTTCTGGGCCTTCCATGCGTCGGCCGCCGCTTCGCGATTCGCGATGAGCTGGGTGTTCGACTCGAGCACCGTTTCCACGATGCGAAGCTTGTTGGCCCGCAGCGAGGAGCCGGTCTCGGTCACTTCCACGATCGCGTCGGCCAGCACAGGCGGCTTCACCTCGGTGGCGCCCCAACTGAACTCGACCCTCGCGCGCACGCCGTTCGCCTCGAGGTAGCGCTGCGTGGCGCCCACCAGCTCGGTGGCGATGGTGAGCCCCTCCAAATCCCTCACGCTCTGCACGGGCGAGTTCTCGGGCACGGCCAGTACCCAACGCACCTTTCCGAACGACTGCTTCGCGTAAACCAGGTCGGCCAGAGCCACGACGTCGGTCCCGCTCTCCTCCACCCAATCGCGTCCCGTCAGCCCCGCGTCGAGCACGCCGTTGGCCACGTAGCGCGCCATCTCCTGCGCCCGGATCAGCATGCACTCGATCTCCGGATCGTCGATCGACGGAAAGTAGGAGCGGCTGGAAATGCCGATCTGGAAGCCGGCGCGCCGAAACAGATCCACGGTCGCCTGCTCGAGGCTGCCTTTCGGAATCCCCAGCTTCAGTTTCACTTCGATCCTCCATAGACGGCCTGCGGGTCGTACGTGCGCTCCTCACTCACGACCCAGCTCCCGTTCTCCCACGTGCGGAAGAAGCACGAGGCGTACCCCTCGTGGCAAACCCCCGGCCCCACCGGGTCGACTTGGACGAGCACCGTATCGGCGTCGCAGTCCACCTCGATGCGCTTGACGAGCAGTTTGTGGCCCGAGGACTCGCCCTTCGTCCACAGCTTCTGGCGCGTGCGGCTGAAGAGGGTCACGCACCCCGTCTCGGTCGTGAGGCGGAACGCTTCGGGGTTCATGTAGCCCACCATCAGCACGCGGCTGGTGGCGGCATCTTGGATGACTGCGGCGACGAGGCCGTCTTGTTTTTCGAAGTTGAGATCCATGGTCGTTGGTCGTGGGTCGTTTGTCGTTGGTCGTGGGTGGCCATGCAAAAGGCCCACATCCTGGGAGGGATGCGGGCCTTGGAGTTCGTTTCGAGTCGAGTGGCTACGAACAGCTCAGCGGCGCGCCCTCCGGAAGAGGCCGGCGTGGTGATGATGCCGATGGTGCACGGTTCGGATCGCCATTCGAAGCGAGATTGTAGCACACCCCGTTGTACAATCTCACCCATGTCCACAAGCATCAAGCAACATCTGGTGGAGCGCATCGAGGGAGCGTTGGGGCGCTTTCGAAACGACTTGGAGGCCATGCCGGACGGCTCGCTCGGTACCAGCCCGGGCGGCGTCGCGAGGACGCCCCTCGACATCACCTACGAGATCGTCGTCGTGAATCGCGCACTCGCCATGCACCTGCGCGGCGAGCAAGCCCCCGAATTCGAGTTCGGAAAGTGGCACCACGCGCCGGACGATTTCGCAACCCTTGAAACCGCCCTTGCCGAACTCGATGCGAGCACCCACGAGGTGCTGGAAGCCTTCAAGGCGATTCCGGAAGATCGCCTCGATGTGAAACGCGGGCCGATGAGCGCCATCGGAACCGCCAGCCTCGTGGCCACTCACCTCATGTACCACGACGGCCAGTTGAACTACCTCCAGTCGATGCACGGCGACGACCAGGTGCATTGGGGCTAACGACGCGTCGGGCGGCGGCGTAGGAAGCCTCATGAAGCTGCTCCGCCACGCGAAGAAGATCGCGATCGCTCTGTTGTGCCTACCCGCGGCTTGGATGCTTTTGGGGATCGCCAACCGGAGCCGGGGCGACGTCCAACCCACTCCCCTCCCCGTCGTGTTGCAAAGCATCCAGGCGCTGGGAGAGCTGCACACCACGCGGTACGCCTACAACAACGTCTTCGAGTACACGTCGTCGAGGCAACCGGAAGAGTGGGTCGAACGCATGGGGATGGGTGGCGTGGTCCGGGGCGCCACGCGCAACCGCGCGCTCGTGAGCGCGCACGGCACCGTCGAGGCTGGTGTCGACTTGAGCCGGGCCACCGTACGGTACGACTTGGACGCCCAGGGTCGAACCCTGGTCGTCTCGCTGCCCGCACCCACGGTCTATGCTCCCCATGTCGAGGCCAAGGTCCACCAAGCCAGCCGAGGCATGTTCTGGCGCGACGACAACCTCGCGCTCAAGGCGCAAGGCGACGCGGGGCGCCGGTTCGTTCTCGCGGGGCGCGAGCAGGGCATTTTGGACTCCGCGAGGGAGGGCGCCCGCACCCAGGTCGCGGCGCTGCTCAAGGACCTCGTCGACGTGCCCGTCCGCGTGGAGTTCGGCTCGTAACGCGGGGTTACCCGCCCAACAGTCCTCGGGCCACCTCCGCCACGTGCGCGGCGGTGAGCCCGAACTTTTCGGCGAGCACCTTGGCCGGGGCCGAGGCGCCAAACCGGTCGATTCCCACGTGCGCGTCCGCGTACTTCGCCCAACCCAGGGTCGCGGCGGCCTCTACCGAGACCGTGGGCACGCCCGGCGGCAACACGCGCTCGCGAGCTTGCGGATCGAGGCGCTCGAAGAGGTGCCACGACGGCAGGCTCACCACGCGCGTCAAGGTGCCCTCTTGCTCGAGCAGTTCCGACGCTTCGAGCGCGAGAGAGAGTTCGCTCCCGGTCGCCACGAGCACCATCTCGGCGGGCAGTTTCGAGGCCTCGCGGAGCACGTACCCTCCCCGCAGGGCGGGGTGATCCCCTCCTCGGACGGGCGGCGTGACCTGGGGCACTCCCTGCCGCGTGAGGATGAGGGCGCAGGGCGTCTCGGTGCTCTCCAGCGCGACCTTCCAGCACGCGGCGGTCTCGTTGCCGTCGGCCGGGCGCATCACGTTGAAGTTCGGAATCGCCCGCAGGCCCGCGAGGTGTTCGATGGGCTGGTGTGTCGGACCGTCTTCGCCCAACAGCACGGAGTCGTGCGTGAACACAAAGATCGACGGGCACTCCATCAGGGCCGCAAGACGCAGAGCCGGCTTGCAGTAGTCGCTGAACATGAGGAACGTGCCCCCATACGCCCGCATGCCGCCATGCATCGTCATGCCGTTGATCGCCGCGGCCATTGCATGCTCGCGCACACCGTAGGCCATATTGCGACCCTCGGGATGCTCGGGCTGCTGCACCACGGAGTCCTTAAGCTTGGTATCCACGCTTCCCGTCAGGTCGGCGCTTCCCCCGACAAGGGTCGGGAAGTGGGACTCGATGGCATTCAGGACCTGACCGCTGGAGGCCCGCGTCGCCATCTTCTCGGTGAACTCCGGAAGGTCCTTGGCCCACCCCTTCGGCGCGACGTGCTCGATCGACGCGGCGAGTTGGCCCGCAAGGTCCGCATGCGTCTCCCGATACGCCTCCAGGCGCGCCATCCACTCCGATTCCCAGCGCGCGCCGCGCTCCACCGCCTCTCGGAACTCGTGCCGAACGTCGTCGGGCACGAAGAACGAGGGTTCGAGGGGGATGCCCAGCACCTCCTTGGTCAACCGAACCTCCTCCTCGCCCAAGGCCTCGCCGTGCGCCTTTGCGGTCCCGGCCCGGTTGGGGCTGCCGAAACCAATGACGGTGCGAGCCAATATGAGGCTCGGGCGGTCCGCGACGGCCTTCGCGGCCCCGATCGCCTGGTCCACGGCGTCCACGTCGAGCCCGTCCACGTGCTGGGTGTGCCACCCATAGGCGTCAAACCGCTTCGCCACGTCTTCGGTGAACGCCAGGGAGGTCGATCCATCGATGGTGATGCCGTTGTCGTCGTAGAGGACGATGAGCTTGCCGAGCTTCTGGTGCCCTGCCAGCGACGCGGCTTCGCTCGAGACGCCCTCCATCAGATCGCCGTCGCTGCACAGGACGTAGGTGTGGTGGTCGACGACCGGGTGTCCCTCGCGGTTGAACGTGTTGGCGAGGAACCTCTCGGCAAGCGCCATCCCCACCGCTGTGGAGAACCCTTGGCCCAACGGTCCGGTGGCGATCTCGACACCCGGCGTCAACGTATTCTCAGGGTGTCCCGGCGTGATGCTTCCCCACTGGCGGAACGCGCGCAGATCGTCGAGCGACACGTCGTATCCCGTGAGATGCAGCAGCCCATAAAGCAACATCGAGCCGTGTCCCGCCGACAAGATGAACCGATCCCGATCGAACCAGCGGGGGTTGCGCGGGTTGTGCCGCAAGTGGCGCGTCCACAGCGCGTACGCCATGGGCGCCGCACCCATCGGCAGGCCGGGGTGGCCGCATCCGGCCGCTTGGACCGCGTCCATCGCCAGGCCACGCAAGGTGTTGATACACCGCACTTCGATGCTCGTCGAGACCGCGCTCATCGGGGGGGATGCTACCTCAGGCCCCGTGGATTCGAACTCTGGCGGGGTCTCAGGTAGTCTCTCCATCGTGCTCAGGGTCGCCACGATGCTGTTGCTCGCCGCCTTGGGGTCGGCGACGCTTGCGCAACCTCGCGAAGGCACCTACCGCCCAGCTCTCGGCCCCCCTGCCAACTGGCAGATCAACGAACACCACACGCTGATCTGGGACGGCGCACCCTACCTCCCGGTCGGTCTTCGGGTGGCCGGCACCACGGAACGCGTGGCGGAAGCCAAGTCTGCAGGCATGACCGACCTCGTGTTGGAACTGCCCGCCAGCGGCGTCGGGTGGGACGCGACCCTGAAGGCGGCCGACGACGCGGGCATGCGCTACATCCTCTGCCTCAACTCGCTGGCCCCGACGGCCAAGGGGGTGGTCGTGGAGCCGCAGGGTTATCGCGTGCGGGGCATCACGGAGAAGCGTTCCGTCTCGCTGCAACTGCCAGGCGCCTCTCGAGCGCTCATCGTCCTGATGACCGATCGGGACGGGGTTGTCGAAAGCACAAAACTCGTGCCCATCACCGATGGGTTGCTTCAAACGGTGGTCGAACCCAAGAACAGCCTCGACCACACGCTGCTCGTGTACCCGGAGATGGCGAGCCTCGATTTGCCCGATTTTTGGGAGGGGTTCGATCGGCACCGGGACGCCCTGGTGGGCGCCCTCCTGCGGCACCGTCCAGGCCCGGGTCTGAGAGGCATCCTCAACCCGCTGGGCGCGTTGGTGCGGCTGGCGACCCGGGACGTCGGAACGGTTCCGACCAGTCCCTACTTCCGCGACGAGTTTCAGAGCTACCTCGAGACGCGCTACCGCAACGTCGAGACCAACCAGCGCGCCTGGTCGATGAGCTCCTCCCCGATCACCTCGTTCACACAGATGGCCCGCCTGGTGCCTCTGTGGAACGGCACCAAAGGCGTGTCGCTGCTTTGGGACCCGGTCTCCGGGGAGACCTATGTCTGCAACTCCAAATACAGCACGATTTGGAGCGATCTGCAGAGCACGATCGGGAGCATCGTGGCGAGGCGCTACAACCGACTCGTCTCGGCGATCCAAGCCGCGTGCGACGTCCCCGTGCTGCAGGAGTGGGCCGGGTGGGCGTCCGCCTACGAGTCCATGTCCCCGGCCGTGGACGGCCTTGGCATGGAGTGCTCCAGCACCAGTCCGTCCGAGATCGCCGCGACCGCCGGCAGAGCGACCAGCTCCCTGCTCCGCTGGCGCACCCCCGGTTGGCTCGTGGCCACCGACGTCGAACTCGCCGGCGCGGTGAACCCCGCCGACTCCCTCAAACCCGTGCTGGACGACTTGGGCTCCCTCGGGGCAAGAGGCTGGTTCGTTCGGAACGCCGACGCCACGCTGAAGGCGGCGATCGCCGCCGAAGCGGCGCTGCGCTCGAGGGACGCCTCGTTCTCCCAATGGTCGCCCTCGGCCGTGTACTTCCCCGAAAATGCGACCAATCCCGCCGTGGCGCAGCGGCTCGCCGGCGGCCGGTGGTGGCTGCCCTCGCCGGCCAACGGCAACCGCATCGACCTCGGCTCCGACTTCTTCGGCTACCGGTACGAGTCCGGGGCGACGAGTTTCATCGCCTTGTGGACCCTCCGCGGGACCGCGCGCGTGCAGTTGCGGATGCTGGACCCCAAGGTGGCCCAGTTCGAGAGTGCGGACGGGACCGACCCGCAGCCGAAACTCAACCGCAAGGGCGTCGAGGTCACGATCCGGGACGTTCCGCTGATCATCACCGGAACGACCGAAATCCCGGTGCCCGAGCCCGCGCTCAACGAGACCATCCAACGGTTCGATCAGTTGCTCGGAATTGCCGAGGCTCAGGGTCGGGACGCGTCCGAGGAGCGGTTCTTCTTCCGCGACGCGCTCAACGGGTTTGACCGCAACCCCTCCGGCAGCTTCGCCTTGCTGCGCCAGCAGACGTCCAAGCTCAACCTCAAGCTGGCGACGTTCTCGTGGATCGAAGGGGAGAGCAGCCGTTCGAACACGTTCAGCGAGGTCTTGTCGGTACCCGGCTGCAGCGGGGGCGCCGTGCTTTCGCTCCGCTCGCAACTCAACCCGGGCCCCGACGGCTACTACGCCGAGTACACGGTACCGGTCAAGAGCGATGCCGAACAGGAGGTGTGGATCGCCGCTAGCATTCCTCCCGGTTCGACCTCCTCCGTTCGCGTCTTCGTCGGCGGCCAGACGCTCGCCATCTCCGCCCCGTCCGTCGGGCGCTACGGCGCAGGGTACGGCTGGTACCGCCTGGGAACGACCCGCTTGGGCGGCAACTCGCAGACGCTCCGCCTCCAGGTCGATGCCTCGCGCGGGGTCGAAGTCGCGATCGACGCGATCATGATTTCACCGACCCGGCAAAAGCCCTCCGGAGTGTTTCCGCCCGAGATCGTGTCGTTCCAGCCGCCTCCCCGCTGAGCGGATCGGAGTCGTGTACCACGCCCGCTCGATGGGGGTGCCGATCCTGCCCCCTTACAGGAACGGATTCGGGCGATCCCGCATGGCCTCTTCGGCAAGCTGCTCCTGCCGCTCGTAGAGGGTTGGGTCGAGTTCGACGCGACCGTAGAGGCACTCCCGTCGTCCCAAACGGACCGCCCAGCCGGCATCGCCGTAGCTGTAGTGCCACCACTCATCGCGACAGTTGGAGAATCCCGCCGAGAGCATAGCCCGCACCAGCAGGGATCGGTGGTGGGCCGCCTCCTCGGACAGCCCCAGCGTGTAGGTTCGGCTAGCTTGGAAGCGATCGAAGGGCGCATTGACGTCGATCACGTTTCCGTCGGCGTCCACCAGGTTCACGTCGAGGGCGGCCCCGGTGCAGTGGCCCGGCGGCGCCTTCTGGTCCGTCGGGGCGACCAATCGACACACGGTGCGTCGGAGCGAAGCAAAGCTGCGGTCGGGGAACGCCTCCGCCGCCGAGCGCATCATGAACTCGTAGATACGCTGTTGGCGCGCCAGGGGTCGCCACGCTTCCGTCACCCCCAGGAAAACACCCTCGGGCAGGGTTTCTGCGGCTCGTTGGGCCATGCGCGCAACGGTTTCGCGGCAGAAAGGAATGGTCTGCTCGCGCAGGATGCGCACGCTTGGAGCCGCTTCGCGCAAATCCACGAGAGGCTCCCCGCACTCCGATTCGGCCACGCGGTTCAACGCGCGAATCGGCTCCGGGGCGCCCTGGGTGCGATCCCAACGAATCATCGGGCCATCCTTCGCGCCGCGACGAGGATGCGCCACAGCAACGACGAGCGGGATGTCGGGGCGCACTTCGGCACCTCGATCCGGTCTGCCGCGGCGAAGGTGAATCCTGGTTCGAAGACCCGCCCGTCGCCGGCGCGGATCGACCCTGTGCCCGCCCTCACGACCGTGCGCTCCATGTCGGCGTCCAGCGCCAGACCACCGACCTCTGCAAACACGTCGCGAAGCCCCATGCCGCGGAAGTAGGCCACGCGACCGGGACGGCGGACGGCCCCCTGGACCGTCACGAACAGGCGCTCGTCGATCACGCCGACGCGCAAGGTGTCCCCCGGTTGAAGCGGCATGCCGCCATCCGCGTCCAAACGGATGCGCGCCACTGTCTCACCGTCCCGTTCGACGGTGATGTCGCGCCGGTTCGCGTGAGGCGTGAGTCCCCCGCAGGCCGAGATCGCCAAGGAGACGGTCGAGGCCTGATCGTGCGGCACGTTGCGCGGCGTGTACACGCCCCCCAACACAAAGACGTCCCGAGGTCGCGTGGCCAGGTGGAAGAACACGCGGTCACCGGGTCGAAGGAGCGGGTTCTCGCGCCGCCCTCCCCAGTCCGCCCGAATGTGGCTGCCGTCGTCGCGCACGATCTCGACCGCCGAGAGATCTGCCGCCGGACTGGGATGGGCGAGGGCGACGATGTCGGACAGGGAGATGCCATCGGTTGCCTCGATCTCGCCGCTCACCTCGACGGCGCCTCCAAACCGGATCGGAAGGTCGTCCCGCTCGAGGATTCGAATGGAAACTGTCGCGCGCTCCAGCGACAACTTGAGGAGCAGCAGCGCCTCGAGTCTGCGCGCCGCGTCCTCTGGGGACTGGCCACCCACTTCGACGGCTCCGAGGATGCCGAACGATCCCACCCCCTCCTTCGAGAGGGTCACGGTTCGATTCAGCGTGGGCTCCTGCTCGCACGTCACCAGCAGTCGATCCCCGCCGCGAATCGGGCGACCCTGCCCGGGCGCCGCAGCGGCGAGGAGGATCGCGATCAGGAGGACGCCGAGACGCACGACCCTGATTTTGGCACGTCCGCTTCGGCGGCAAAAGAGAAGGCCCCGCGCCGCGGGCGGCGCGGGGCCTGGAGAGGCACTCCCTACTGGGTCACCCGCCAGATCGCGCGGTCGAGCCACGCGTGCCACGCTTGCGTCGTTTCGGCGGCGACCTCGCGGAGACCGATCTTCATGCGCATCGTCCGCGTGCCAGCTTGGACAAACCGGCTGAGCGATCCCGGCGCGGCCACAGTGATCGTGGTGTCCGAGGTGCCGATGAACCGATCGTCGATCTGGACCCACGCCGAGGCGGTGTAGTCCCACAGTCGGATCCACTGCTTCACCCCGGAGATCTGGATCCGGGACTCGAGCGAAACCTCGAGCGCCGAAGGCGTCGCCGTAGGACACGTCGTGGTGAGCAACACTTCGATGTTGGCCCCGACCTCCTCGGCGGCGAGGTTCTTGCGAACGTCCACGTACTGATCGTTGCTCGTGAACAGGTCTGCGACCGTCCCGCTCACGCGAAGGCCCGGTCCCACGGTCATCGTGGCCGGCACGACGTCGATCGGCCCGCCGCCGCCGTTGACGGTCAGGGCGCTCGTCTTCACCGTGCTCTGTCCGTCGGGGTTCGTGACCGTGAGGTCCCTCGCCCCTGTTGCGGCGCCGCCGGAGGCGCTGACGTTCAGCACGATCTGCGTCGGAGTGACGAAGTTGATGCTGTTGACGGTCAGACCGGATCCGCTGAACAGGGCGGCGATATGGTTCGGGAACGAGGGGTCCGGATCGAAGAAGCCCGACCCGCCGCTCGACGTCCCATTCACCGTGATGTTCAGGGTCTGCCCCTGATTGATCGCGTTGGGAACGAGGGTCGTGATCGAGGCAGGAGGCGGCGCGATCAACTGGGTGACCCGCACGGCCCACGAGTTCGTCGCGTTGCAATACTCCTGGAACGTCCACATCGTCATCCCGTCGAGCGGGTCGACGAGCGTAGCCGAGTAGTCGCCCCACCGCTGCGTCCCCGATTGCACGTTGTAGTTGCTTCCCGTGGCCGTCACGAACGTGGGGGACTGGATCGTCCCCAAGAGGTCCGAAGCAAACCGGCCCGCCACCTGCACGTCGGCCCTTCGCGTCGATCCTGCCACCGAAGATCCGAGCACCATGTGCCCCTGGCCCGACATCGCCACCGAGGGGATCCAGTAGCCGAGGGGAGTGGCCGAGGCATCGAAGAGCGTGCCCGACTGGATCAGCGTGGGAACGGTCGACAGATTGCCGACCTCGTACCAGCGCGAACCGTTGCGGTTGCCGCTCGAGCTGGCCACGCCGCTCGAGTTCACTTCGATGTTGTGCGCGGTCCAGAGGGTTTGCACGCCGGTCAATTGGTTCTTGTGCAGGGTCGCGGCGAACAGTCGGTCGTCGAGACCGTCGAGGGCCCCGGTGCTTCCCATGGCGACTTGGTTCTGCGGGTACCCCGTTGTGGGAACCGTGAGCGAGAGGTTCCCCGAGATCGACGGGGTGCCGCCTGGATCGTTGATCCTGCGGAACATCAGCTTGCCAAAGGTCGCCGCATCGACGCCGACGATGTAGCCCTGGGTCGAGGACGGATCATCGTTGTCGACGCCGCGAGGGGCGAACGGACCGACCCCGCCCGAGAGCAGGTTCCGGAACGCGGTGACTTCGATCGGCCCCGCTCCCAGCACCGAGCTCTTTTTGATGACCCAGGCCGTGGTGTTGAAGGACCCGTTGAACATGTTGCAGCCCACGTAGAGCGCGTTGGCGTCGATCCCCAGCGAACAGTAATCGGCGAACTGGCCGGTGTTCCCCGCCGGAGCGGGCAGGTTCTGCTGGAACTGGAAGAACGTGAAGCTGGCCATGCCGGTGATCGTCGGCCCGCTGCTGACGGCAAGGACGATGCGGTTGTTCTGGTTGACCGTGGTGATCATCAGCACGAACCAGCGTCCGGAAAGTCGGTCGTAGCGCACCTGCGGGTCCGAAACGCCGGCGCCGTTGCGGACCGAGTTGAAGAACGTGGAGGTCGACGTATTGAGCGGGCCGACGGAACCGTTTCGGTCGAAGACCTTGATCCGCCCATTGACGACCACGAGGATCTGCGTGGGTCCCACCGCGCCGTTGCTGTCCGGAGGAAGGTAACCGGACTCGGGAAGAGTGGCACCGAGGAAGTCCGTTCCGACGGGCTGCGGAGTGTAGCGCCCACCCCCCCCGCGCTCGGCCTTCTGTGCGCCCCGAGGAGCCGGGGGCCATTGGGACACCTTTGGCGAGTCGGGGTTGGGCTTGATCCACCAGCGGTCGATCTCATGCTCCGGCCCCATATAGTAGGGCGGCGGCGTTTGAAAGTTCGGCGTGGCCCGTTGGCGCGCCATGATCTCATCGACCGTCTCGTTGATTCCCCTCTCGCCAACCCAGGGGGTCAGCGGCGTGTTAATGGGAGGCCCCGAAACCTGGCCTCGCTGTTGAACCTGTTGTCCTGCGTTTGCCGTCAGGCTCAGGCCGAGACAGCCCAGCACGGCAGCCACCAAGGTGGCGCGAAATTGAGTCTTCATGTATGAGTGATCCTTTCGTGGTATGAGGGAGCGCACCATCGAGGGCGCCACCTATTCCGACTGAAACCAGCCCATTATAGTTCGTATTCGGCCGCAAGGGGCAGGGGTCGGCATCAAAACCCGTATGCGCCGACTAGTCCGAGGGGCTACTCCCGACGATAGCCGGGGCGGTTGGGTTGACCCGGAACTCCGCCGGCGGGTTTGGGGGGCGCCTCGGGCTCCGCGTGCGCTTGCGGAGACTGGACCTGGGCGGGTTCGGAGGCTCGCGCCAGCGCCACCAGGCGATCGAACTCGCCGGGGTCCTTGGCCTTCGCGCGGGCATCTTCGACCGTCGCGAGACCGCGTTCCACCAAGATCGTCAGGCACTGGTCGAGCGTCTGCATCTTGCTCTTGGCGCCGGTCTGGATCATCGAGCCGATCTGGTAGCTCTTGTTCTCGCGAATGAGGTTGCGGATCGCGTTCGTCGCGACCAGCGTCTCGAACGCCGCCACGCGGCCCCGCCCATCCGAGCGCTTGATCAGGGTCTGCGACAGGACGCCCACCAGGTTCACCGAGAGCTGCATGCGGATCTGCTGCTGCTGGTGCGTGGGAAAAACGTCGACGATGCGGTCCACCGTCTGCACCGCGTCCACGGTGTGCAGGGTGCCGAACACGAGGTGTCCGGTCTCCGCCGCCGTGATCGCGAGATGGATCGTCTCCAAGTCGCGCATTTCGCCGACGAGGATCACGTCCGGGTCCTGGCGCAGGACGTACTTGAGCGCGTTGGCGAAGCTGTTGGTGTCCACGTCGAGTTCGCGCTGGTTGATGAGGGCGACGTGGTTGTCGTGGACGAACTCGATGGGGTCTTCGACCGTGACGATGTGCACGCGCTCGTGCCGGTTGATCTGGTCGACCATCGCCGCCTGCGTCGTGGACTTGCCCGATCCCGCGGGGCCGGTTACCAGAACGAGGCCGCGCGGGCGCTCGATGAAATCCCAGCACGCGGCCGGGAGTTGGAGCTCCTCCATCGATTGGATGCGATAGGGAATCACGCGGAACGCGGCTTGGGTGAATCCGCGCTGTTGGTACAGGTTGCCGCGGAAGCGGGCGACTCCCTTGATCTCGTAGGCGAAGTCGAGTTCGAGGTCCCGCTCGAAACGCACCCACTGATCGTCGTGGAGAAGCTCCCGGATCGCGACGGTCAGCTCCTCGCCGGTGTAGTGGGGGACTTCGACCTCTTGGAGATCGCCGTGCACGCGGAAATACGCCTTGCCCGTATCGGCCTTGAAGTGGAGGTCCGACCCCATGACCTCGACGCAACGGATGAGGAGTTCGTCAATTCGCTGCATTCGCCGTCTCCACAAGTCCCTGGTTCATCGCTCGGCGCTGGAACTCCGACGCGTTCGAACACTTGGCCAATGCGTGTTCGTAGTCGATCTTGCGCTCGCGCAAAAGATTGAGCAGGCTTCCGTCGAGCGTCTGCATCCCCATGTCGCCCCCCATCTGGATGTCGTGGTAGAGCTGGTGCGTCTTGCCGTCCCGGATCATCGTGCGGATCGAGGGGGTCGCGGTCATCACCTCGAACGCGGCCGTTCTTCCCTTGCCATCCTTGGTCGGCAGCAGCGTCTGGGAAATGACCGCCTGCAGCGTGACGCTGAGCTGGGTTCGAATCTGGGCCTGCTGGTCGGGCGAGAACACGTCGACCATGCGGTCGATCGTTTGGGCGGCATCGACCGTGTGCAGCGTCGAGAGCACGAGGTGGCCGGTCTCCGCGGCGGTGATCGCAAGCTGGATGGTCTCGAGGTCGCGCATCTCGCCGACGAGGATGACGTCCGGGTTCTGGCGCATCACGTGCTTGAGCGCTCCGGCGAACGAGTGCGTGTCCGTGCCGAGTTCGCGTTGGTTGATCACGCTGATGCGGTCGGAGTGCACGTATTCGATGGGATCCTCGATCGTCATGATGTGCGAGCGCTTCGTGACGTTGATGTGGTGGATCATCGCGGCGAGCGAGGTCGACTTGCCGGAGCCCGTGGGACCGGTGACCAGGATCAGACCGCGGGCGATCAGCGCGAGGCTCTTGCACACCTGCGGCATCAGGAGATCGTCGATCGTGCGGATGTTGAACGGGATCACGCGGAAGACCGCGCCCACCTGGCGCCGCTGCCAGAACATGTTCACCCGGAACCGGGCGCAGTTCGGCACCTCGTACGAGAGGTCGAGTTCGCGGAACGAGTTCAAGCGCGCTCTGCGCTCGTCGTTGAGAATGCCCAGGAGGAGCGCGTCGGTGTCCGCCGGACTGAGGGCCGGATGCTCCGACCGGACCAGGTCGCCGTGGATACGCATGACGGGCGGCTGGCCTGCCTTGATGTGCAGGTCGCTCGCCTCCTTCTCCACCAGTTCGCGCAAAAGCGCGTCGATCTCAACGCTCATAGACGCTCCTCAGCGCCGGAGCAACTGCTTCAGCTCCGACGCGATTCCCGCGTAGTTCAAGGCTGTCTCCTCGGTGATGACACCAGCCTTTACGTAGCGAACCAAGCTCTGATTCATCGTCTGCATGCCCCAGAACTGGCCCTCGTTCATCGCGTGGTACAGGTCGCTGAAGTGGCCGTCCTCGATGAGCTTGCTGACCGTCGGGGTGCAGATGAGAATCTCGTTGGCTACGACGCGGCCGTTGCCGTCGGCTCGCGGGACGAGCTTCTGCGCGATGATCGCGCGGAGGGCGTTGGCCAGTCGCAGGCAGAGGTGGTTCTTCTCGTGCGGGGGAAACATGTTGACGATGCGGTCCATGGTCTCGTACGCGCTCGACGTGTGGACCGTCGAGAAGACGAGGTGGCCCGTTTCGCCGGCCTGCATCGCGACGCCCATCGTGGTCACGTCGCGCATTTCGCCGATGAGGATCACGTCGGGCGCTTCGCGGACGACCGCTCGGAGCGCGGGCTCGAAGTCGGCGGTGTCGATGCCGACCTCGCGCTGCGTCACGTACGCGTTCTTGTCGCGATGGACGAACTCCAGCGGGTCCTCGATCGTCACGATGTGGCACTGCCGGTTCTGGTTGATCATGTCCAGCATCGCGGCCAGCGTCGTGGTCTTGCCGCAACCGGTGGGACCCGTCACGAGGATCAGTCCCTGGCGGTGCTTGGTCAATTCCCCAAGAACGGGCGGCAGGCCAAGCTCCTCGAGCGTGAGAATCTGGAGCGGGATGATCCGGCAGACGATGCCGAACGAACCTCGTTGCATGTGGATGTTCGCCCGGACGCGGCATTTGTCGCCCACGGCGAAGGCGAGGTCCATCTCCATCGTGTCGTCGAACCGCCGCAGTTGCTTTTCGTTCATCAGCGCGGTGATGATCCGCTGCGCGTTCTCGGAATCGATCATCGGCCACTCGCCGGGCACGGGCTTGATGAGGCTGTGCTGGCGCATCATGGGAGGCGAATTCGCCTTGATGAAGATGTCCGAGGCTCGCTCGTGGAACCCCACTTCGATGAGCTCGTGGATGCCGATACTGGAAGCTTCACGCATGGATATGGACTCTCCGAGGTCGAGGCGCTACTTCTTTCCCTCCCCAGGGGTTCGAAGGAGTGCCAAGTATACCAAGGCGCCCGCTGCAATGGCAGCCAGGGCGCCCAACGCAATCAAGACGGGCGCGGACGGACCTTTCGTGCGAGACTTCGGCGAAATCGCCGCGGCCTCCTTCGCGTTTTCCGGGATCTGGATCAACGACGGGTCTTGGGTCAACAAGCGCACGCGGTATTCGATTCCCGGAGGGCTCTGGGTGACCCGTCCCTCCACGACGACCGCGGGGCTGGAGAACGTACGGACGATCTTCTCGCTTGCAGCCTCCCCATCGAACATGATCGAGATTCCCGTCACAGGGCGCCCCGAGTCGGGGTCTGCGAACGCCTTGACGATCGGCTCCAGCCGCAGAACGCCCATTGCCCGATCGATCAGGTGGTCCGTCGCGAAACTTGCGGTGAGAAAGCGCAGGCGCTCGTTGGCCGGGTCGAGCAGTTGCGACTCGAGGTGGATGCCGCGCGCGGGCGAGCCCGCGTACTCTCCGATCCGCGCCGCCTGACGCTGAAGCAGCTCCGGAGGGTAGTCAGATGCGAGGGCGGTCACCCGGACCATCTCCGCCGAGGTCGGATGCTCCCGCACGACGATCGATATCTCGGGCCGGACCTGCTCGAACAGGCTCTTCGACTCCTGCGCGCCGGCATGGCCGACACCCAGACAGGCGAGCAGCAGCACGACGGTACTCGAGCGGATCACGGGTGCAATCTACCCGCGATCGCCGGGCGCCGCCCTCTCAGCGAATTCGATATTTCGCCAGAACCTCTGGTTATTTGCCCCCGTCTATCCAAGAATTGCTGGAGAAGCGAACGCTCGTAGCGCAGCGATCGTAGACAACAGGAATTCCAACAGAACGGCGCCGAGGATGGATATAATCGCCAACTGGTCGCGAGGAAGCGAGTCAAAGCAATGAGCAAACCCGAACCGATGAACGACCCCCAGGGCGGCATCCTGCTGACCCCCGAAGGCCACGATCTGCTCCAAAAGGAGTTGGAGCACCTCACGGTGGTCAAGAGGCCGGAGATCGCGGACCGCATTCGGGAGAGCCAGCAGCACGGCGAGTTCAGCGAGGACAACAACGAACTCGACGAGGTCAAGTTCGAGCAGGCGATGGTCGAGGAGCGCATCGCCACCCTCAAACAGATCTTCGGCAGCGCCCACGTGCTCGATCCCAAGAAGATCCCCACGGACGAAGTGGGAATCGGCTCGCGCGTCACCGTACTGGACATCGAGTACGCCGACGAGTTCGAGGTTCGGGTGGTCTCCAGCATCGAGGCCGACCCGCAGGACATGCGCATCAGCAACGAATCGCCGATGGGCTTGGCCCTGTTGGGCCAAAAGGCCAAGAGCGAAGTCGAGTTCGACGCTCCCGACGGCAAGAAGAAGCTGAAGATCCTTAAGATCGCGCGCTGAGGCTCATTCGCTCGTCGCGGCCCTCGCGACTTCGTTGCCCGCTCCCGTCTTGAGCGCGCTCAGCACCTTCTTGAGCCAGTCTTGCCGCGCCTGGACGAGGTAGAGCAGGTTCAATCGTGCCAGATCGCGCATCGGATGCTCGCCCTCGTTGGCACTCAGTTCACGGTGAAGCTCGTCGAGGAACACCTTGTTCTCAAGGGCCCAGTTCTTGACGATCCGGATCTGGTCGGCCGCCTTCAACCGGCCCAGGAAGTACATCCGCGTCCGAAGCGGATCGACCATGAACGCGAACTCCTGGCGGTCTGGCGGAAAGAGGAGCCAACTGTCGAGGAGCGCCGACCCCGAGGGGGTGAGGTCGTATTCGGTCCGCTCCCGGTTGGGCACACCGACCTTGCGGGCCTCCACGACCAGCCCATCCGCCAGCAGCCGGCGCAGCACGCGGTACACGGATCCGCTCTCTGCGCTCCATCGGGCTCCGCGCATGCGCGTCATCTGTTTGCGCATGGCGTATCCGGAGTTGATCCCTTCCGAGACCATAGCCAGGATCAGATATTCAAGCTCGCTGTAGGGTCCGGACAACGACATAATTCGCTCAATGGGAACTCCGGAGGATTTCGCTCCGTAATTTCTTGTTTCACTGTATCGCGTTTGGCGACAACTTGCCAATGGAAGTTCGCGATTGGTGGATGAATTCCTTCTGCAGACCATCGGCCCGTTCGCAAAAAAATCACGTCGCCAGTGACGAGTGGGAGTGGTATCATGGGCGCATTCCCCAGGGCATCCCGGCCCGCGATGGCGTCCGATGTCCAAGACAGCACAGACTATGCAAGGCAAAACTCCCCAGCAGCAGGCTCAGATCCCGCTGCCCAAATCGAAGCGCGGCATGCGCGGCTTTTGGACCGAAGTGGTTCGCGAGCTCAAGAAGGTGACGTGGCCCGCCAACAAAGAGACGACGCGGCTTACCGGCGTCGTGCTCGCCGTCTGCACGTTCCTCGTGCTCGCCTTGATGGTCATGAACTGGGGCGCCGACACGCTGTTCAAGATCCTCTCCAACCAGAACTAACGACATGCCGAAAGCCTGGTACGCAGTCCATACAATCGCAGGTCACGAGAACAAGGTGCGCGACGTGCTCACCCGACGCGCCCAAGTCGAGGGTTTTTGGGACCTGGACCTCTTCGAAATCCTGATTCCCACGGAACAGGAGCTCACGACGCGCGGGGGCAAGCGCATGATCGTGAACAAGAAGGTTTTCCCCGGCTACATCCTCATCCAGATGAACCTGACCGACGACACGTACAAGCTGGTGAAGTCCACCAGCGGCGTGACGGGGTTCGTGCAGAGCGGCAACAAGCCGGTTCCTCTCGAGGAGTACGAGGTGCGGCGCATCATGTCGAACCTCGAGAGCAGCAAGGAAGCCCCCAAGGTCTCTTGGAACAAGGGCGATGCCATCCGCGTCGTCGAGGGGCCCTTCAGCGACTTCTCCGGAAAGATCGAAGAGGTCAACAGCGATCGCGAGAAGCTCAAGGTGCTCATCAACATCTTCGGCCGCGACACGCCGGTGGAGCTCGAGTTCACGCAGGTCGAGAAGCTGTAGGGCTCGGGAATCGGGAATCGGGAGTCGGGAAACGGGAATCGGGAATCGGGAGTCGGGAATCGGGAGTCGGTTTACGACAGACGACCAACGACAAACGCCAAACGCCCCCCGTCGCCCGTCCTTTCCCACAGGGCGCTCTTGCGGGCTTCCGCTACACTGAACGCGCCCCCCAACCGCCATGCAGATTCCCGCCACCGCCACCCATTGGAGCATCCCCACGCGCGACCGGATTCGCGAAGGGGAGTTGGCGCGGGCGCTCGACGTGCCCGAGCTGATCGCCTGCCTGCTCATCAACCGCGGGATCACCGAACCCGACCAGGCGCAGCATTACCTGAACCCCAGCCTTGACGACCTGGGCGATCCGTCCCTGCTGCCCGACTACACCGAGGCGTCCCGCATCCTGCTGGACGCGCGGGAGCGGAAGACCCGCGTGTTCGTCCACGGCGACTACGACGTGGACGGCGTGAGCAGCGCCGCGATCTTCGACCGGTTCCTCAAAAAGGTCGGGTTCAACGTCCACACGCACGTCCCGCACCGCATGAAGGAGGGCTACGGCATCCACAGCAGTGCCGTCGAGGCGGCCAAAGCCATGGGCGCGGACGTGTTCCTCACGTGCGACTGCGGCATCTCCGCCTTCGACCAGATCGCGGCGGCCCGGGAAGCGGGCATGCGCGTGGTCGTGACCGACCACCACTCGATCGGCGAAACGATGCCCCAGGCGCACGCCCTGATCAACCCGCACCGCCCGGACTCCCAATACCCGTTCACAGAGCTGTCCGGCGCCGGGGTCGTGTTCCGCTTCTGCGAAGGGCTGACTCGAGAGCTGGGGCTTCCCGTGGACAAGTACCGCAACGCGTTTCTCGACCTCGCGGCGCTCGGCACGGTCGCAGACGTGATGCCGCTGGAGGGTGAGAACAGGATTCTCGCCCGCCACGGTCTGACCGCCTTGGCGGCCACCAAGAAGATCGGGTTGAGGGCGCTTTTGCGGGAGTCCGGGGTGGAGCTGAAGGCTAGCAAGGGGCTGCGCGCCTACCACATCGGCTACGTGCTCGGCCCACGCCTCAACGCCGCGGGCCGCATCGACGACGCCGCGATCTCCCTCAAGCTGCTGCTCTCCCGCGACGAGCAAGAGGCCACGCAGCTTGCACGCCAAATCGAGCAGATCAACGAGCAGCGCCGGGCCGAACAGATGCGGATCCTCGACGAGGCCTCGCAGATGGTGCTCGAGACCGGGGCCAACGACCGTTACGTGATCGTGGTCGCGAGCGAGGGCTGGCACGCGGGGGTCATCGGCATCGTCGCGGGTCGGCTGGTAGAGCAGTTCCGGCGGCCCGCGTTCGTGGGTTCGATCGACCCCGACACGGGCAAGGTGAAGGGCTCCGCCCGCACGATTCCGTCGTTCCACCTCTACCACGCCCTGCAGGCGCACACGCACCTGATGGACGGCGGCGGCCACGCGATGGCCGCGGGCTTCTCCGCGGAGTCGGGCCGCATCGCCGAGATCGCGGACGCGCTCGATACCTACGCCCGCGGCATCCTCACGGAGGAGGACTTTGCGATCACGAGGCGCGTCGACGCCGCGGTGGACCCAGAGGAGATCACCCCCGCGTTCGTCGCCGCGCTCAATGCGCTGGAGCCGTTCGGCGACTCGAATCCGGAGCCTGTGTTCGTCGCCAGGGATATGTCGTTCGCCCAAATCACACCCACGCGCAAGCCGGAGCACGTGCAGGTCACGCTTCGGCGCCAGGATGGGCCCGTGGTCCAGGCCATGGGTTTCGGCATGGGCGCGCGCCTGGCCGAGGTGCAGGCGGGCGCTCGTGTCGACGTGATGTTCCAGCCCGAACTCGATGAGTATCGGGGCGTCACGCGGCTGAAGTGGATCTTGAAGGACTACGAGCTCTTCGGCTAGCGTCGGAACCGCCAAGCCGATTCCTTTGGCATTTCAGTGACGAGCGCCCGCTTTACCAAGTCGAACGACCGATTCTGGTCGTTCCAGTGATAGGTTCGCTCGACCCAAACGTCGTGCCCAGTGCGAATCGACTCATCAATGCCTTCGTGGCGCGGGAAGGCCCGGACCGTTCCCGTTTTTTCGAACCCTTCAACGGTGCCGTTCTCGAACTTCCCCACCATCACGAGCCGCGGCGGGTCGTTTTCGATGAGCGCGAAACGCCGTGCGCAGCCGGTACCCCAGCAAGACCAGAAATTCAGGAACGCCCGGCCGTGGTGCCTCACGATCCGTGCGGGATCTTCGGTATCTACGTAGGGGTTGTCGAGTTCGATTCGCGCGAGCCGCCGTCCACTTCGGGACCACTCGATATCGACGAGCAGGTCTCGGGAGGGCATCCTCGCCCACGAAAGGAGGTCACCGGCGACCAGGACGCCCGCGACCGGGCCGCGGAGCAGTGTTCCGCCCAGGTCCGGAAAGGCGAAGAGCCAGATCGCGATCGCAAGCACAGTCAGATACTACAGCGAAGGG